>CBFHWB010000006.1:0-46162 GCA_965659285.1 Planctomycetota bacterium
TAGAGGGAGGCTGTGCAGTGCGCGTCATCTCGCGGGGCGTTGGAGATCTGGACCTCGAAGCCCGAGACCCACGGCGCTCCATCGTTCTGTCCGGGAACGCGGATGAAGATGCCGCTGTTTCCCTGGTCCGAGATTCTCCAGTCGAGCCGCAGGACGAAGTCTCCATACTGCTCCTTGCTGATAATCCGGTTGCCGCCGCGAAGCGAGTGGATGACACCGTCCTTGACGGTCCAGGACTCTTTCTTGCCCTTGATGATGAAGTGTTCTTCGATGTTCTTTCCATCAAAGAGCGAGCGGAAGCCCGGCTCTGTCGGCGGATTCTCGTACGCTGCGAGGGTTGCGGGAATGAACAGACAGACAAAAACAGCCTGGAAAGAAAATCTACAGCCGCTCATCTTCGGCGCCTCCAATTCTGTTGTTTCCTCGAAAATCAGGCACTCATATTAGCACAGTCCGGCAAGAGGCCGCGAGCGGGCAGGGCAAAAGCGTGATCGGCAATCACTGCTTAGAGATGCATTTGATCACCTGTATACTTCAGGGCAGGCAGCTCGTGTTGGCCTGGTATTCCGGGGCAACGATGTCGTCATCTTTCCAGGCCGGCCAGGGACGCTTTCCAGGCGCAGGAATCCCGTGGCCGAGGGGGAACCATGAGAGCTTCAGGAAAACATTCGATTTGTCGTGCAGTGGTCCGGGCGCTGGCGGCTCTCGCCCTGGTGACCTTCCCGGGCATGCCGGCTTCCGCCGCGTCATTGATCGCGCCGAGGAATTACGGTGAGCTTGCGCGGGCCGCCGATGCAGTGGTTTTCGCGCGCGCGCGCGCTTCGATTCCCGCGGCTCGGGGGCCACTGGTGTTTACCTCCACTGAATTCGAGGTGCTCTCGAGCTATTCGGGGCCTGCGGTCCCGGGCGATGTCATCAAGGTAGAGACCCCGGGCGGCGAGCTCGAGGGCCGGGCGTGGTTTGTCCCCGGCTCTCCGGATTTCTCCGAAGATGAGAATTATCTGTTGTGCCTGAGCCGGAAGTCGGAGGAGCTGTGGATTCCCGCAATGCTCTTCTACGGAGTGCTGGTCGAGACCACGGCCGCCGGCCGCGAGCTTCTCTCTCCGATTGATGAGCATCCAGCCGGCCTGTTGCCAAGGCCCGATGGGCTGACGGCCGAGCCCCCCGGGCCTTTTGACAAGGCGGCCTTTCTCAACTACCTGCCGGCGCTGCTGGGGACTGGAGCCGAGTGGAGCTCGGAGGGACTGGGCCCAGGGCCGGTCCCCGGAGGAGATGGAGGCGGCGCTGAGCAGCCGGAGGGCTGTTCCATTTTTTCCGACAACGGGAGGAAGATGCGGTGGCGCCGTTTTGACACGGGCGAATGGGCGACGATCTACGGCAATAGCGCGGGTGATTCCTCGGTGCGCGATGGAGGCTTCTGGATTGTTCAGCAGGCCATGGAGATGTGGATGGAGATTCCGGGCACGAGTTGCAACCTCTACTTTGGCGGCTCCAGGGATCCCGGTATCGATTGCGCTCGAAGCCAGGGCGCCGAGAGCAATTTCATTCTCTTTGGCGATCCGTGCTCCGATATCGCCGACATCGAGGGCTGCGGCGGAGTGCTCGCCTATGGCGGGCCGATCACGACGTCGACCCATAGCTTTGACGGCGAGAGCTGGCTTACCATCACCGGCTGGTTCGTTGTGGTCAACGAGGGCGTTGGCTGCCTGGGTACTACCGGCTACAGAAGCATGATGGCGCACGAGCTCGGCCACGGGCTCGGCTTCGGACATGTCGAGGACTCCAGGGCGCTGATGTACGCTTCCTGCTGCAGGGACATCAACGAGACCGACAGAACCTGCTCAACCTACGCTTACCCGGCTCTCGACGAGGTCAATGAGCGTCCCCGGGCGCTGGCGGGCGCGGACATGGATGTCGTTCTTCTCGGCGACACCGTTCGCCTTCGCGCAACGGTGAGCGATGATGGCCTGCCTGTGGACAGGGAGCTGGAGAGCACCTGGGCGGTCATCAGCGGTCCCGGAGAGGTCGTTTTCACGGATCCCGGCGCGCCTTCGACAACGGCTTCCTTTTCAGAGTCAGGACAGTATCTCCTGTCGCTGGTCGCTCATGATGGAGAGCTGCTCCATGTAGACCAGGTGGAGGTGAATGTCGAGATCCTGGTCGGCAGTAAGGCGAGGGAGAGCTTTCGACAGGGTAGTGATGGATATTCGGCGGCGGTCGACACCTATGTCGAGGAGGCCTCGCCGGCTGAAGCGCATGGCGCGGCCCAGGCTCTGCGCATTGACAGCGACTCTCCAGGCGGGTCGGGCAACGCCACCCAGGGGCTGTTGCGTTTCGGCGACATCTTCGGACCGCAGCCGGGGCGGCTGCCTCCCGGGGTAGAGATTGAGAGAGCCTGGCTCGAGCTGGAGACGACCAACACCGGCGATGGCGCCGCAATCTACAGGATGCTTCAGCCCTGGAGCGAGCTTTCCGTCTGGAGCGACTTCGGCGGCGATGGAATCCAGCCGGGGGTCGAGTCCGTTTCTGCGTTGCAGGCTGACGTGGTCGGCGCGGGAGGCACGGTAGAGGTTGACGTCACCGAGAGCCTGGCGGCCTGGTCACTCGATCCCTCCGCCAATAATGGCTGGGCCTTCCTGCCGGTCGGCTCCGATGGATGGCAGTTCGCCTCATCGGACAGCGGCGCCTCCGCTCCGAGGCTGCTCGTTGAATACCCGCTCATCGAGCGGCGGGAGCCTGTCTCCATCGGGGACGATTGGGATTATTTCAAGGGCAACCGCGCGGTGGACGAGGAGTGGAGGGAGGTCGATTTCGTTCCAGATGATTCCTGGCTTGTCGGCCCGAGCGGCATCGGCTACGGAGATGGAGATGATGCGACCGTTCTGGACGATATGGAAGACCGCTACCTGACCGTCTATTGCCGGAAGAATTTCGAGGTGGCCAATCCCGGCATCGTCGAGACGCTGGAGCTGAGCATCGACTATGATGACGGCTTTGTCGCCTATCTGAACGGCACCGAGGTGGCGCGGTCTGAGAACATGGGCCTTCCCGGCAGCCCTGTAGGCAGGAACCAGCGGCCGGATTCGAGCCGTGAGGCCGGGGAGCCCGAGGTGTTCGAGCTGTCTCCGGGGCTGCTGCGCGCCGGCGTCAACGTGCTGGCGATCGAGGTTCACAACAACGGCTCCGGCTCCAGCGATCTCTCGATGATTCCCCGGCTGGAGGCATCCTACCTGCTGATCGGAGGAAACGGATCCTGGAGCTACCTGCCGGGAGAAGAGCAGCCTCCCGGCGACTGGAGCGAGCCGGGTTTCGATGATTCCGCCTGGCCCCGCGGCCTCGCGGGAATCGGTTATGGAGATGGAGATGATCTGACCGAGCTGGCCGACATGCGGAACCGCTACGTCAGCGTTTTCTGCAGGAAATCATTCTGGATCGATTGTCCTGCCGAGCTGAGCCTGGCTGTCCTGACAGCGGTCTACGATGACGGCCTCGTTCTCTACCTCAATGGAGAAGAGCTGGGCCGTGCCAACATGCCCGGGGGCGCAGTCTCGCGCAATACCACGGCGTCGCGATCGGTAGAGAGCGCTGTCGCCTCGCTCGATATCGATGGAGGGCTTCTTCGGCAGGGAGAGAATGTCCTGGCGGTGAGTGTTCACAACTCCAGCCGCGACAGCTCCGACCTCTCCTTCATGCTGACGCTCGCTCCGTCCCTCGTCTCCCGTCCGGCCTGTGAAGAAGAGCAGGTTGAGCCCCCGGTTCTTTTCCGGCGCGGAGATGTGACCGCGGAGGGCGAGCTCGACATTACCGATGCGGTCAAGATACTGCTCACCCTTTTTGCGGGCGGGTTTGAGCTGCCCTGTCCGGATGCCGCAGATGTAGATGATGACGGAAGGCTCCTTGTGACCGACGCGGTGCGTCTGCTCGGCTATCTCTTCAGCGGGGACGCGCCGTTGCCGCCTCCCGCTTTCAGCTGCGGTGAAGATCCCACTCCTGACGAGCTGGGAGCCTGCGAGGGCGGCGGCTGCGAAGCCTGAGCTCGACTCCTCCGCCGGATGCTGATTGCCGAGCGGGCGGTGGGGGGGGTAGACTTCGTTTCCTGATGAGCAAGACAACCCCAGGCTGGTGTTTCTCCATCGATGTAGGAGGCACCTTCACCGATTGCGTCGCCCGGACCCCCGGGGGAGAGCTTCGTATCCTGAAGGTTCTGAGCTCGGCGGCCCTCAAGGGCAATGTGGAGACGGCCGAGGCCGGAGGCCTTCGCGACAAGAGCCTTCGCCGCGAACCGAATGATTTTTTCCGGGGCTTCGAGCTGCGGCTCCTGGCCGCCGATGGATCCGAGCTGGAGCGCGCGGAGGTGTCGGGCTCGAGCGGCGCAGACGGCGCCATCTTCACCTCGGAGGAGCTTGTCACCCTGGCCGATGCCCACTCCTGGGAGCTCCGCTCCCCGGAGGAGGCGCCGCTATTGTGCATGCGCACGCTGATGCGTCTTCGGCTGGATGAGGATCTTGGCGAGGTTGACCTGCGGTTGGGGACCACGCGCGGAACCAACGCGCTGCTCGAGAGAGAGGGCGCCCGGACAGCCGTTCTCACCACCCCGGGGTTCGCAGACCTGCTGCTGATCGGCAACCAGGACCGCCCGCGAATCTTCGATCTCGAGATCAGGAAGCCCCGGCCGCTTTTTGACGCGGCGCGTGAGATTCCCGGCCGCATCAGCGCCAACGGGGATGAGCTCGAGCCGCTGGACCTCGATCGGGCGGCGGCCGTGCTGGCTGAGCTCGAGGCAGCGGGTACGGAGGCGGTCTCCATCTGCCTGCTCCACTCGGCGTCCAACCCGGCGCACGAGGAGGCGCTTGCGGAGCTGGCCCTTGGATTCAATTTTTCCGAGGTGGCGCGCTCCAGCGCCTCCTCCTCCTCCCCGAGGATGGTGTCACGCGGAGACACCTCGCTGGTCGATGCCTACCTGGGACCGGTCATCAGGGGCTATGTCGCTTCGATTGCCGAGGCGGCTCCCTCCGCCTCGCTGCGGCTGCTCACCAGCGCAGGGGGGCTCTGCTCGCCCCGCCTTTTTCGCGGCAAGGACGCGGTTCTCAGCGGACCGGCGGGCGGGGTGGTCGGCTCCGCGCAGGTGGCGAGGGAGGCCGGCTGCTCCTGCGCGATCGCTTTCGACATGGGTGGAACCAGCACAGATGTAAGCCGCTGGGATGGCGGCTTCGAGATGGAATACGAGGCGGTCAAGGCGGGTGTGAGGATAGCCGCCCCGCTCCTCGCGATCGAGACCGTTGCCGCCGGCGGCGGCTCCATCTGCGGCTTTGACGGGGAGAAGCTGACCGTTGGACCGCGCAGCGCAGGCTCGGTGCCGGGACCGGCCTGCTATGGCGCGGGAGGCGAGCTGGCGATTACCGATCTGAATTTCTTTCTCGGGAGAATTCCCGCCGACCGATTTCCTTTTCCTCTCGATGGGGACGCGGTCCGCCGCCGCCTTGACGCGATGGCCTCGAGTCTTCGTGGGCGGGGGTACGAGAAGAGCCTGGAGGAGATCGCCGCCGGCTATCTTGATATCGCCGACCAGCGTATGGCCGCGGCCATTCGCAGGATCAGCCTCGCGCGGGGCTACGATGCGCGGGAATACCCGCTGGTAGCGTTTGGGGGGGCCGGCGCGCAGCACGCCTGCGCCGTCGCCGACGAGCTGGGCATTGTGAAGGTGCTCGTTCCCGCCCTGGCCGGAGTCTTGAGCGCCCGGGGAGCTTCGCAGGCGGATGTTACGCGGATCGTCGAGCGTCCGGTTCTCGAACTGGTCGAAAACATTTCACCCTCTTGTCTTGAAGAGCTCATGAGCGATCTCGAGGAGCAGGCGAGGAGCGAGCTGCTTCTGGATGGCCTGGATGAGGAGTTCCTGGCCGCGCCGCGCCGCGCCTTCGACCTGCGCTACAGCGGCCAGGACGCGACCATCGAGCTGGAGGCCGTGCTGGGCAATTGCAGGGAAGCTTTCGAGAAAGCTCACGAGAGACGCTACGGCTTCACCCATCCCGGCAGAGAGCTGGAGCTGGTGACGGCGAGAGTGACCTGCTCCGCCGGTATCGGTGAGGAGCGGGTCGAGGCAGGACCAGGACCGGCACCCTCGGCGGCGACCGAGGCTCCCGGGTCTCGCCGGGCTTTCTTCTCGGGAGCCTGGGTGGATGCCGCGATGCTCGATGAGGCCTCCCTCGACCAGGGAGCGTCCGTAGCCGGTCCGGCGATCATCTCCTCGGCCTATCACACCATCGTCGTGGCGCCCGGCTGGACTGCGGCCAGGCATCCATCGGGTCACCTGGTGCTCGAGAGAAGGGACAAGCCGCGGGCCCTCTCCGCCTGCGACGCCGCGGGAGAGCCCGATCCTGTTCAGCTGGAGATCTTCCATCTGCATTTCGCTTCGATTGCCGAGGAGATGGGGGTCGCCCTCGAGAACTCCGCGGTATCGACGAATGTGAGGGAGCGGCTTGATTTTTCCTGCGCTGTTTTTGACTCAGGCGGCGGTCTTGTCGCCAACGCTCCCCATATACCCGTCCACCTCGGCGCCATGGGAGAGTGTGTCCGCCAGGTCTCCCGACGGGTTTCCGACCTGGCTCCCGGCGATGTGATCGTTACCAACGATCCATTTCTTGGCGGCTCCCATCTTCCTGATGTCACGGTCGTAACTCCCGTTTTTGATGTTGAGACCGATGAGCTTCTTTTCTATACAGCCAGCAGGGCGCATCATGCGGAGATCGGCGGCCGCCGTCCGGGCTCGATGGCTCCCGATTCGAAGAACCTCTCAGAGGAAGGGGTGCTGCTGAGAAGTTTCAAGGTCATCGAGGCCGGGACCCCCAGGTTTGACGAGCTCGAGAAACTTCTTCTTTCCGGGCCATGGCCATCTCGATGTCCGCAGGAAAACCTGGCCGATATCGAGGCCCAGGTCGCGGCGAACAGGGCAGGTGCGCGACGGCTCGAGGAGCTGATCGCCGCCCGCGGCCGGGCAACCGTCCTGGGGTATATGGTCCATATACAGGCGGCCGCCCGCCGCCTGATGGAGTCTCACCTCGGCCGGCTGTCCCGGGGAACTCGAACCTTTGAGGATGAGCTGGATGACGGGACGAAGATCGTTCTCAGGATGGAGGTGGGCGAGAGCCGGGTGCTGCTTGATTTCACCGGCACGGCGGGCGTCCTCGACAACAACTTCAACGCCACCCCGGCCATCGTTTCGAGCGCGGTTCTGTACTGTTTTCGCTGCCTTATCGATAAGGACATACCGCTCAATGCCGGGGTCCTGGAGCCCCTCGAGCTCATCCTTCCTGAGAGCTTCCTCAACCCTCCGCCGGCGGCCGATCCATCCGAATGCGCGGCGGTGGCGGCGGGCAACGTCGAGACTTCGCAGAGGCTTGTCGACGTGGTGCTGGGCGCCCTTGGGGTCGCGGCTGCCAGCCAGGGGACGATGAACAACCTGCTGTTCGGCAATCAAAGCTTCGGGTATTACGAGACCATCGCCGGAGGCGCCGGAGCCGGAGAGGGTTTCCCGGGCGCCGCTGGAGTTCATACCCATATGACCAATACCCGGATTACCGATCCGGAGGTTCTTGAGCGCCGTTACCCGGTCCGGCTGCGCCGGTTCAGCCTGCGGGCGGGCTCAGGCGGCGCCGGCAGCTTCCCGGGGGGGGATGGAGTCATCCGCGAGCTTGAGTTTCTCGATGAGGTCGAGGTGTCGATCCTGAGCCAGCGGCGCGCACGCGGGCCCTATGGGGCGGCCGGAGGAGCCCCCGGGCAGCCCGGGCGAAATCTTCTGCTGCGCCCGGGTGCGAAGGAGTGGGAGGAGCTTCCCGCGGTGACGACCTTCAGCGCGAGGGCGGGAGACAGGCTGAGGATTGAAACGCCGGGCGGCGGAGGATGGGGAGCCCCGCAGAGGGATTAGTCTCTTGCCCGGTCGGCGAACTCGGCTACTCCTTCGCGCCAGGGCGGCAGCTCGATGGCGCGCTGGCGCGAAGTGGTGAGCTCGGAGTTGGATGGCCTTCGAGCCGCGGCGGGAAAATCAGCGGTCTTCGCGGCGACCAGGCGGGTGGAGATCCCCAGGCGGTCATAGAGCTCTCCTGCGAACTCCAATCGGCTGCATCCCCCGCTTCCGGCGATGTGATGGGTGCCGAAGGCGTCGGTCGCCGCGAGCTGGGCGACCGCGCCGGCAAGGTGGGGGACGAAGGTTGGCGAGCCGCGCTGGTCATCGACGATTCGCACCTCGGCATGATTCGCGGCGAGCTCGATGGCCCTCTTCGCGAAGCTCTCTCCCCGGTTGTCGTAGAGCCAGGCGGTGCGAACGATGAAGTGGCGGGGATTGTGCCTGCGGATCTCCTCTTCTCCCGCAAGCTTGCTCTCTCCGTAGACCGAGAGAGGGGCCGGGGCGTCATTTTCATCATAGGCGGTCTCCTTGGCGCCATCGAACACGTAGTCGGTCGAGAAGTTCAGAAGCGTGGCCTCCCGCCGCAGTGTCTCCCTGGCCAGGTTTCGCGGTCCGAGCGCGTTGGCTTCGCGGGCGGCCTCCGGCCGAGACTCCGCCCCATCGACATCGGTAAAGGCCGCGGCGTTGATGACGAGTCCCGGCCGGTGGTTGTCCAGCGCCGCCCTGACGGCGCTCTCTGAGGTGATGTCGAGCTCGTCCCTGGTGAGCGAGACAACCTGCCAGCGTTTCTCCAGGGGGTCTGCCAGGGCTCTTCCCAGTCGCCCCGCTGCCCCGGCGATGAGGATCTTCAAGATTCCGCCTCCCCGTCCGAGGGGCTGAGCCGGGCGCTCGCCTCGACAAGGCTGACTCCGCGACGGTCTTTTTCAGAGATGACAGGTTTCTCCACCGGCCAGTCGATCGCGAGCTGGGGGTCGTCCCAGGCGATCGTGATTTCATCCGCGGGATCCCACGACCCGCTGACCTTGTAGACCACCTGGGCCTGCGCGCTCTGGACGCAGAAACCATGGGCGAATCCCGGCGGGATGTAGAGCTGGCGGAAGTTTTCCGCCGAGAGGACCGCGGCCACCCAGAGCCCGAAGCTCGGTGATCCCGGCCGGATATCAACAGCGACGTCGTAAATCTCCCCATCGATGACGCGAACCAGTTTTGCCTGCGGCCGCTCAAGCTGGGCAGGAAGGCCTCGCAGGACTCCGGCGGTGGAGAAGGAGTGATTGTCCTGACCCAGGTCGTCTTTTATTCCGGCCTCGTTCCAGACCGCCGAGTTATATGATTCGAAGAAGAAGCCGCGCTCGTCGCGCTGGACCCGGGGTTCTACCAGCAGGATCCCGGGGATGGCCTGGGAGATGAATCGGGGCGGCTTGCCGCTGTCCAGCCGTTCTTCTGCAGGGTTGTTTTTGTTCCCGTCAGTCATTCCACAGCCTCTTATGGCGGGCGATTGATTTGCCTCTATATATAACTATACTCCGGTGAGAGGGGGCTTCTTCAAACTTATCCGCCGCCGATAGGGAGGGGGTCTCCTGCCCTGAGTTGGAATTAGCTTGACCTTTATCCCCATCGGGGAAAAAAAGGTTTCTCTGACACTTTGAAGCGAACAATCCAATGGCCCAATACGAAAGCTCTACACAGGATCGCGCCGTGGCGCTCAGGGAGACGCTGGTTTCCCTCAGCATACTCGGCGAAGAAGATCTCGCCGCCCTGAAGGGCTGCCTGAATCGGGTTGCTCCCGAAGATGTCGCTGTGGTGCTGGGTGATCTGGATACCGAGGAGCGGCTGGTCATCTTCAAGGCTCTGCCCTCGGTTGAGAGCCGAGCCACGGTTCTCGAAGAAACCGATCAACAGACCCGCTCGGGCCTGCTGGAAGGTTTGAGTGAAGAGGAGCGCAGCGCGGTCATCGGGGAGATGCCGGTTGACGATCTCGTGGATGCCCTCGATGAGCTTTCCGAAGCGGAGCAGGAGCGGATTATCTCCGACCTCAAGGAGGAGGAGGCGGAGGATGTACGAGAGCTCCGACAGTACGAACCTGACAGCGCCGGCGGGATGATGACCTCGGAATTCCTGGCCGCTCCCCTGGGCGCCACCAGCGGAGAGGCCCTGGCGACCATCCAGGGCAATCTCAATGCTGAGGTGATCAGCTATGTTTACGTCATCGCGGCAGAGGGTCAGCTCAAGGGAGTGGTCTCGATCAGGAATCTTCTCAAGGCACGTCCGGAAACCGCCGTCGAGGAATACATGGAGACCGATATCGTCAAGG
Source organism: Planctomycetota bacterium (assembly GCA_965659285.1). Classification (GTDB taxonomy): domain Bacteria; phylum Planctomycetota; class UBA8108; order UBA8108; family UBA8108; genus UBA8108. The sequence continues at coordinate 10,212 of CBFHWB010000006.1, forward strand.
TCGAGGTCGAAACCGACAGGGAGGAGGTCGCCGCCGTTGTCGACAAGTACAACCTGCCTGTAATCCCGGTGGTTGATTCAAGCGGCAGCATTCGTGGAATCGTTACCTTTGACGACGTGCTCGACGCTGTCCAGGACGAGCATAGCGAGGACATGCTCCGCATGGCCGGAACGACCGCCATCCATCCTTACTACGAACCGATCTATATGGGCGTGGCCAAGCGCCTTCCCTTTCTGCTGGTGACTCTTACCGGTTGTATCGGAGTGCTGCTGGTACAGGAGCACTTCAAGGAGTTGATCACCCTGCCGGGCCTCATGTTGATGGTGCTTCCGATCGTCCATCTTATCAGCGGCCTCTCCGGAAATGTCGCCGTGGTCACCTCCACGGTCTTTGTTCGGGGTCTCGCCACCGGAGAGATCTACCCGGGTCGAATATCCCGAGCGGTGTGGCAGGAGTTGCTCATCGGCCTGTTGATCGGCCTGGTGATTGCCGTCCTCGTCGGCCTGGTGCTGTCGCTTTTCTTCCAGGAAAAGTACGGGCGGGATACCATCCTTGTGGTGGTCTGCGGTCTCTTTGCCTCGATCGCCTGGGCGGCGGCCATCGGAGCCCTTGTCCCGGTCTTCTGTCGGAGGTTCGGCATCGATCCTGCGATCGCCTCCGGGCCTTTCGTAACGATCACGGTAGACATCTCAGCTTCCTTTATCTTCCTCCTTTTTGTTCTGCTGATGCTCAGCGATGCGGCCCCGGCCGCGGGCTGAACCATGGACGCCAAGAAGCTGGCAGTAGGAGTGGACCTTGGAGGCACGAAGATCGCTGCGGGGGTTTTCGATTCCCGCGGACGCCTGCGGGGCGAGCTCGCGGTGAGCCCCAGCCTGGCGGCCGGCCCGGCGGAGGGAACCAGCGAGGCTCTCCTGGGTGCCATCGACCAGGCGCTCGCCGGAGCCTCGGTCCGCTCGGATGAGCTCGAGGGGATCGGTGTCGGCGCGCCGGGACCCCTGGATCCGGCGGCCGGCAACCTGCTGGAGGTCCCGACTCTTCCGCAATTACACTATTTCCCATTGCGCGGAACCCTGCTCCAGCGCTACGAAGCCCGGGTCGAGGTGAACAACGATGGCAATTGCTTCGCTCTTGGCGAGGCTCTCTTTGGAGCGGCCCGGGGGGCGGGCATTGTTCTCGGCGTCACCCTCGGGACAGGTTGCGGAGTCGGTGTCGTGGTGGATGGAAGGATCCACGAGGGCGCCACCTGCAACGCGGGAGAGGTCTACAGGGCTCTGTGCGGGGAGAAGACTTTTGATGAGACGCTCTCCGGCCCCGGCCTTGAAAGACTCTACCTGGAGCGCTGTGAGGCGGAGAAGACCGGTCTCGAGATCACCGCGTTGGCGAGGGCCGGCGATGCGGATGCGAGGGCTGTCTTCGATTTTTTCGCCGGTGAGCTTGCCCGCGGCCTTGGTCTTCTCGCGGCCGTTGTCGATCCGCACATTATTGTTCTTGGAGGCTCTGTTGCCACCGCCTTCGATTGTTTCGGGGCGTCTCTGGTGGAGCGAATCAGCGAATACATCGCCCCGTCCGCCGCTGAGCAGCTGAAGATTCTCCCTAGCGCGGGCGCTCCCGCCTCGGCGGCCCTGGGAGCCGCGGCTCTTGTCTTTTCTTGCGGTATGGAAGAACTATGATGAAATTTTCATCCGCCTGTAGTTAAATCCTTTCAAGCGTTAAAGAATGTTGAAGTGAAGACCTGGGCACGGTAGAGGAGAACAGATGCTCAGCAGAAACAATTGGTTACCATTCGCGGCGGTGCTTGTCGTGGCAGCCCTTTTTTACGCTGTAGTCGAGGCCCGGCTCTCAACGTTGGTTGTCCTCGATACAAAGATGGCATCGCTTGAGCTGCGGCTTGGCGCGATGGAGCGATCCGCCTCTCGCGGGGAGGCCCGCCTGGAGCTGGAGACCCAGAAGCTGGCGAATAAGCTGGAGTTGACCGAAGGGCGTCTCACCCTGCTTGGAACGCGACTCACCGATCTGGATAAGAACATTGAATATGTCAGCACAAAGCTCGGCAGCGAGGAGCAGACCAGCCAACCCGGCTCGATCGCGGATCGCCTTGATTCGCTCGAGGGCGGGCTTGGAACGGTCTCCCAGGTCGTGACGACATTGAGGCAGGATAGCGTCGGCCGCGCCGAGGCGTCCGACACGGCGCAGGCGAGGATTCTCGAGCAGCTTGCAGAGCTTCGAAAGATCCAGGAGGCGGAGATGGTTTCCACCCGGCAGGTTACCGACCTCAAGGGTGAACTGGCCCAGGTTCGTGAGCAGTCCGAAAAGACCTCCGCCAATCTTCGCCTGGCTGTTGATGAGGTCCGCAAAGAGATCTCAGGCGCCCTGGAGGACATCAAGAAGGTTCCGGCTGATGATTCGTCAGATGGAGCTGAGGATGGACTCGCAGCTCTGACGCGGGGCTCCGAAGAGGCGGCGCCTGTTTTTGAGGTTCGAGCCTCCGATGTGAAGACGGGAATGGTAGTCCTGAGCCGCGGCGCCAAGGCCGGGATCAAGCCGGGGATCCTCTTTTCGGTCGCGCGCGATGGTGAGCACATCGCCTTCGTGAAGGTTGTCAGGGTCTGGGGTGACTACAGCGGAGCCGAGGTCATCGAGGTGCTCGCGGGTCATTCTGTGCAGCCGCGGGACCTGGTGGTCGCGGTTCCCGAGAAGGAATCAGCCGAAGCCCCTGCGAAGGAATCTCCCGGTACGACCGGGGAACTCGAGCTCGAGCCTGAGAAGAAGGTTCCGCCCCCTCCCCCTGCGCCTCTCCCGGGCGACTGAAAAACTTCTCCGGTTTTGTTCGCCTGGTCATTGAGTTTTGGCTTCTCAGGGAACATAACAGAGGTCACCCTGGCGTGCCGGGCTGAGGTCAGTCCCGGTCTTTTCTCTCCCTGGTAAGGTCTCGCGGCTATTATGCAGAACACGATCAGAAATTCCGGCGGCGTACCTGCTGAGAAGGTCCAGAAGACTGAAATCGTCACCCTTGAGCCGAAGCCGACAAATTCTTTTGGTCGCTGGAAACCGACGATCTACTGGTATACCCCGATCCTGATGGTGCTTGCCGCGGTCGTTCTCGTGGGTGGCCTGACGGCGTTGATCAGGAAGCTCGCGAGGAGCTTCGAGAAGGAGAAGTGGAGCGACGAGGTCCGGGAGCAGTCCTACTCGGCCCGGCCGTTCAGTTCCGGTGAAGATTCGTCGGGAGCGGGTCCGGGTTGAGGCGCGCGACGCTCTTCATCCTGCTGCTGGGCGTCTGTTCGCAGACAGCGGTTTCCGGACCGCTGGCCGCCCCTCCAGGGAGGATCGTTGCGTCCGGGATCACCGGCGCTCTGGTTATCTGCGGCGGCGGCAAGCTGCCAGAGGAGGCGGCCCGTCGTTTCATGAAGCTTGCCGGCGGTGAGTCCGCGCGCCTGGTTGTCATTCCCACCGCCAGCGTTGAGGCCGACAAGGGGAAAGGGGAGAGCTTTCTCTCGTCCTGGCGGAAGCGAAAGCCGGCCTCGGTCGTTCTGCTGCATACACGCTCCAGGGAGCAGGCAGGGACGGAAGCGTTCGTAAAGCCTCTTCTCGAGGCGACAGGAGTCTGGATCAGCGGCGGAAACCAGTCAAAGCTCGCGGCGGCCTATCTTGGCACAGCGGTGGAGAAGGCTCTCTACCAACTGCTCGCCCGGGGGGGCGTGATCGGCGGGACGAGCGCCGGCGCGGCCATCATGTCCCGGGAGATGATTGCCGGCGGCAAGGAGAAGGCAAGCATGGGCAAGGGGTTCGACCTGTTGCCGGACGCCGTGATTGACCAGCATTTTATCGCGCGCCGGCGCCGCCAGAGACTGGTCGGGGTTCTCGCGGCTCAGCCGGGCCTGGTCGGATACGGGATCGATGAAGGGACAGCGCTCATCGCCAGGGGCAGAAAGCTGGAGGTCGTGGGGACATCGACAGTCAGCGTACTCCTCGCCCCGGAGGGAAAGGGCGGTCCCGGCCTCCGGCCGCTGAAGGAGCAGCTGTTGCGTCGGGGCTCGGTGGCTGATCTCACCGCCCTGCGCCGCAGCGCAGCGGCCCGGGCGGAAGGAAGGTACCCGCCGCCTGGCGAGGTGGCGCCCCGGGTTCCCAGGGGAGCTCTTGTTCTTGGCGGCGGCGGGGGTATGCCGCCGGAGATCGTGCGCCGATTCATCGAACTCGCGGGCGGGCCGGGAGCTCTCATCGCGATTGTTCCTGCCGCCATGGCGGATCCCGTCCCTCGCAATCCCGGTGAGGAGAGCATGCTCAGCCGCGGGGGCGCCCGGAACCTGGTCGTGCTGCATGGCCGTACGCTTGAGGATATCGAGGCGGGACGATTCGAGACAGTTCTCAGCAAGGCCCGGGGAGTCTGGTTCTGCGGAGGCCGACAGTGGCGGCTCGTGGATGCCTATGCCGATACGAAGGTGGAGCGACTCTTCCATGGCGTCCTGGAGCGAGGCGGAGTCATAGGAGGGAGCTCAGCCGGAGCGTCGATACAGTCATCCTATATGGTTCGAGGTAATCCGCTGGGAAATCTCGATGCCATGGCGGAGGGCTACGAGAAGGGCTTTGGCTTTCTTCCCGGCGCGGCGGTTGACCAGCATTTCAGCCAGCGCAACCGCCTGCCTGACATGGAAGGCCTGGTCGCCCGTTTTCCGCAGCTGCTGGGTATCGGTCTCGATGAGGCTACTGCTATCATCGTCACCGGTTTGGTCGCGGAGGTTCTCGGGAAACACAAGGCGCACTTCTACTACCGCGACAGGCGAACCAGGCTCGGAGCGGGAGCTTATTATCACCTCGGGCGTCGTCAGGAGCTTCCGGTTCACTGAATCAGGGCTTCGATGGCGGCTTCCCGGGAGAGGTGAAGAGCAGACCCCTGACCTTCGTTTTGCGCCGGTAGACCTTGTCACTCGATGTTGCGTAGAGTGTCTGCATGCCGTTTCCGGCGAAGACGAGGTTGGAGAGAAAGGCCTTCTGCGGTCTTCCGATGACCCCGCTGATGCGACCCTGGGTATCGAAGACCTGCACGCCGGCATGGGTGGCGACATAGAGCCGTCCGTCACGGTCAACGGTCATGCCGTCGGCCCCGCTCTTCGGGGCATGACTCCTGGTGAGGCGCAGGGTGTAGTAGGGTTGTTTGTGAGACAGGTTGCCGTCATTTTCGATTCGGAAGGTCCAGAGGCTCGCCGTGTTGGTGTCGGCGACCACCAGGGTGCCCTGGTCCGGCCAGAGGATGATGCCGTTGGGGCGTTCAATCCCCTCGTCGACCACCCTCTTCTTGCCTCCCGGATCGACGAACCAGATTCGCCTCGCGCGCGGGTCGGTGAAGTAGACGCCTCCCTTGCCGGTGACGACCAGGTCATTGGAGCGGACATCGGAGGCGATGACCTCGGTTTTTCCGGCGGCATCGTAGGCTACGACCCTGCGTTTTACGCCCTGGGTACAGTAGAGCCGTCCGCCGGGCCCGAACATCATTCCGCCAGGGCGCCCGGCATCTTTTGCGAACACCTCCGGCTTGCCATCTTCGCCTAGACGGTAAATGGTATCGCCCGGGGGATCGGTAAAGTACAGCCGCCCGGAAGGATCGCAGGCGGGCCCCTCGGTAAACTTGTAGCCTTCGCCCACCAGTTCCCATCCTTCGCCTTCGATGAGCACCTGGTCCAGCGGCATGTCCTGGGAAGGGAGCCCCCCGCCGAAGATCCACGACAGAGCCTGGATGGCCAGGAGGTTTCTCGTCAGGGTCTTGTTCATTGTTTCTTCCCGTCTTTTCCGGCTTGCGGCTTCCAGTCCCGCCAGAGCCAGCGCAGGGTATCAGGCAGGATGGCGCCGCCGTGCCTGCCGTTGTGTCCTCCCTCGCCGAAGACGAAGCCGAAGTCGTATTTGCTGAACTTCAACGCGGCGGCCATCTGGTTGTTAGCGAGGGGCCAGTTGCCGTGGAGGTTGTCGAGGTCATTCGCCCCGTCCTGGAGAAAGACGCGGATATTTTTTCGCTCGGTCTTACGGATGATGCTGGGGTAGACATGTCCGCCGCGAATGTTGGTGAAGCTTCCCACGTGGCTGACGACCTTGTGGAAATAGTCCGGTCTCTCCCAGGCCGCCGTGAAGGCGCAGATCCCGCCGGAGCTGATACCTGCGATGGCCCGCATCTTCGGATCCCTGGTCAGCTTGTAGTCCTTTGCGACCGCGGGGATGAGCTCCTCGAGGAGGAAGCGAACATATTGATCACTGAGGGTGTCGTATTCAAAGCTGCGGTTCCTCCTGGCCTTGGCGCCCTCTTTCGCGGCTGGGACCACCCCGGGGTTGATGAAGATTCCGATGGTGATGGGCATCTCGCCGGAGTGGATCAGGTTGTCGAAGACCACCGTGGCGCGGAACTGACCCTTTTCGTTGACGTACCACTTGCCGTCCTGGAAGACCATCACAGCGGCCGGGGCCGAGCCATCATATTGGGCCGGGACGTAGACCCAGTAGTCGCGTTCGGTGCCTGGAAAGACCGTGCTCTTGTGGCTATGCCTGGTGACCTTACCGACAGGTGTTCCGTCTTTGCGCTTGGAGTCCGCGCCGAGAACATATTGCTCATCGCCGGCGCTGGCCGGCGACGTCAACAGCAGCAGAATCACTAAGGCGGTGGAATATCTCATATAGGCTTCTCCCTGTATGGCTTTCACGTCCGTTGCGTCATTTCCGATGAGCGGGCCGGAAGCGAAGATTATAAGCGGTACAGCCCCCTGGCAAGAAGGCGTTTAAGTTTCCAGCAGGGCAAAGAACTCCTCTTCCGAGAGGATGTTGACCTCGAGGCCGCGAGCCTTTTTCGCCTTGGATGATTTCGAATCCGGGTTGGCCATGACGAGATGGTCAAGCTTCGAGGTTACATCTTTGAGAGAGCGTCCGCCGTTCGCCTTGACCATCTCCTCGAGCTGTTTGCGGGTGAAGCGTTTCTCTGTCAGGGGGTCTATGCGTTGGATGGCGCCGGTGAAGCAGAAGGTCTTTCCGTTCAGCACGCCGTCTACCTCCTCGGCGGGCTCGCCCTGGAGGGGCTCCACTGCGAGGTTCCGAAGCTTCTCGATGAGGGAGCGCTTTTTCTGCAGCCCGGCGACGATTCCTTCGGCGGAGATGTCGGCGAATCCCTTGACCGCGGAGATCTCCTCGGCAGGCATTTCGAGGAGCTGGGCGAGGGTGATCACGCCCTCGTCGATGAGCATGCGGGCGCGCTGACGTGAGAAGCCGGGGATGTTGAGGGCCGCGATGAAGCGCTCGAGAGCGGGCGTCCTGGACTCGCCGATATTCTGGACGATCTTGGCGGCGAGGGTCTCGCCCATACGATCAAGAGGAACGAGCGCCTCGATCGAGAGCGTGTAGAGATCGGCCGGATCCTCGAGCAGCTTCGCCTCGATCAGGGTGCTCACCCATTTTTCACCAAGCGAGTCGATCTCCAGGGAGTTGATCCATTTCAGGATATCGCCGTAGGTCTTCCCGGGGCACTCGTCGCTGGGGCAGACCAGGAATTTTCCATCCATGCACAGGGAGCCGCAACAGCTCGGGCAGTTTGCGGGGGGCTCGGGTTTCTCTCCGCTGCCCGGCTCGATAACACGGATCACCTTGGGGATGACGTCGCCCCTTCGTTCTACGAAGACCGTGTCTCCAATTCGCAGGTCGAGTTCGGCGATGGTGTCGACATTATGAAGGGTGGCGTTGGAGACCATGACGCCGGCAATCTGCACCGGCTCGAGCCGGGCCACCGGGGTGATTCGGGAGCCGAGCCCGAGGGACCAGTCCACCTCGAGCAGCTTCGTGGCGCTGCCGGAGGAGGGGAATTTGTAGGCCATGGCGTAGCGCGGCTTGTTCTGGCGGCTGCCGAGCTCCTGCTGCAGGGCGATCGAGTCGGATCGTACGACGAGGCCATCGATCTCGTAGTCGAGCTCGAAGCGTTTCCCCTCGCCTTCTTCGTTCCCTTCGTAGAGCCTGTAGATCTCCAGCAGTCCTTCCATCGTCTGGTCAAAGTAGCTGACCGCGACCGGCAGGCCGAGCTCTTCGCCAAGACAGGCCATCTTCTCTTTTTCCGTCTCGAACTCGCGGTCGACGCTGAGCACATCATAGAAGAAGAGCTCGAAGTGCCGGTTCAGCGACCGGTCGCCGTGTTTCTTCCTGACGGTGCCGCTGACGGTATTGCGCGGGTTGGCGAAATCTTTTTGCCGGAAGTGTTCCTCGAAGGCGCTGAGGCGCAGGATGACCTCGCCGCGGACGCTGCCGGTGAAGGCGACCGGCAGTTCGCTGGAGATGTTCGCGAAGTGCGCCGCGTTGTGGGTTACGACCTCACCCGTGAAGCCGTCTCCACGGGTGATCGCATCCACGAGCCGGCCGTCCCGGTATTCGAGCTCGAGGCTGATGCCGTCGTATTTTTCCTGGATGAGGAAGAGCGGCCCGGCCTTCTCCACCCAGAGCTCCAGCTTGTCTTCGGTGACCTTGTCCAGCGAGCCCATCGGGATGCGGTGTTCCTTTGTGGGCAGGCCGGCCTGGTCGAGATCGACGGGAGCGCCCACCTCGGTGAAAACCTCGCTGCCGGGGGCGAGCTTCTCGAGCTCGTCGACCAGCTCATCGAATTCCGCATCGCTGATTTCCGGCTGCTCGTTGTAGTAGAGCTGGCGGTGGCGCCGGAGCTCTTTCTCCAGGCTCGCGATCCGTTTTTTCTTTTCAGCCATGGAGAGGTTCTCTCAGATCTTCTTCAGCTCTACCCGGTTATCGTGGAAGGTGGAGCCGCCGCCGAGATCGGTCAATCGGTTGGATGTCAGGCGGTTGATGCCGCGCCCCTCCAGCCCGTGCGAGGGCCACCAGGTTCCCTCAGCGACCAAGGTACCCTTGTTGGTGTCTGTTGTCACCCGTGCTGAGAGGCGAACGGAGCCCTGGCGGTTCGAGATCTCGACCAGGTCTCCGTCGACGACCTCGCCCGCGTCATCGGGATGGATCATCAGGAAAGGACCTCCTCCCTCCCGACTTCTGGCCTTCTCAAGGTTGCCGAAGGATGAATTCAGGAAAGAATGCGCCGGAGGAGTGATCAGGCGCAGGGGGTAGCGCTCCAGGTCTTCCTCATCCGCCGGCTCGGCATAATCTACCAGTGGAGCCAGGCCTTGCGCCTCGAGCTCGGAGGAATAAAATTCGAGCTTTCCCGATGGCGTTTCAAAACGTTCTCCGAAGCCGCAGGTTCTTGGCGGGATGTTCAGGCGGGTGGTCTCGCCGGCGAGGATGCTCTCCGGGTCGAGTCCTTCCAGGTTCGGGTGAGAGCCGCTGAGCAGGGCGCGAGCGTGCTCCCGGGTGTCGAGGTTGAACCAGGGGTCGTCGTAGCCGAGCTCCTTCGCGAGAGCCTGTACGACCTCCAGGTTGCAGCGTGATTCTCCAAGGGGAGCGATGACGGGCTCGGCGTATTGAAGGTAGAGGTGTCCGTAGGCCTTGTAGAGATCCGCGTATTCGGCGAATGTCGGGGCCGGCAGGACGATGTCGGCATAGCGGGCGGTATCTGTGAGAAACCGCTCGTGAACAACGGTAAACAGATCTTCCCTCGCGAGCCCGGCGTGGACCCGGGCCTGCAGGGGAGCGGTGGCGGCCGGGTTGGTCCCGTGGACATAGAGAAACCGGATCGGCGGATCCTGCCAGTCGCACAGGGCCGGTCCGATGTCGGTCATGTTCAGGCTGCGCGGCTCTCCCTCGAGCCAGTCGGGACGATTGATGGAGTCGAGCTCGAGTTGAAACTCGCAGCCGGTGTCGAATTGGACGCCGCCGCCGAGCGCTTCGTAGGAGCCCGTGAACCCGGCCAGGGAGCAGATGGCTCGAACCGCCCCGCCGCCGCGGGTGCTGCGGCCGATTCCAATCCCCACCTTGATGAGCGGGGCGTCGGCGCCGGCAAGTTCCCGGGCCAGGCTCTCGATGTCGTCCTCCGACAGGCCGGTGAGTTTCGCCGCCCTGGCCGGCTCGAAGCGCGGCAGCACCTCTCGGCTCAGGCGCTTGAAGCCGGTGGTTCGGCGTTCGATGAAATCACGGTTGAGCAACCCGTCCCTCTCCAGGATGTGCATCAAGGCCAGGGCGAGCGCCGCATCGGTCCCCGGTCTTATGCCGAGCCACTGGTCGGCGGCCCTCGCCGTTCGATTGCGGTAGGGGTCGATGACGATCATGCGGGCGCCTTTTTTACGGGCCTCATCGAGGAAGGGCATCAGGTGAACCTGGGTGGTGACCACGTTTGCTCCCCAGACGATGATGAGATCGCTGTGCACAGTGTCCTCGGGGTCGACCCCGTAGCCGCTGCCGACCGTGACCCGGTAGCCCTCGTCGGCTCCGTAATAGCAGATATTCTGGCGCAGCTGTGTGGCGCCCAGCCGGTTGAAGAGGGCGTTGGGGCAGTTGCGGTTCACGAGGCCCATGGTGCCGGCGTAGGTATATTGCAGTAGCGATTCGCCGCCGCTCTCCCGGCCGGCGATGTTGATACGCTCGGCGATGACGGAGACCGCCTCCTCCCAGCTGACGCGCTCAAAGCGACCCTCGCCCTTGGGGCCGCATCTGCGAAGGGGATGGAGTACACGCTCGCTCGAGTAGACGATCTGTTCGTAGGTGTTGACCTTGCCGCAGAGAAAACCCCTGGTTACGGGGTGCCCGGGGTCTCCACGAAATTGAACTGCCCGGGCGCCGCCCGGACTCCCGCCATCATCCTCAACGGTGACCAGGACGCTGCAGGCATCCGGGCAGTCGTGTGAGCAGACGGTTTTTACTATACGTGGCATGGCGTGGGGTTAATTCCAGGGTCGTGAATCGGAGCGATCTCCAGCAGGGTCTATTTTCGCCTTCGGAGCCGGTGTTTTCAATGCTTCCCGGCGGCGACAGCGGCGGGCTATTGGGTTAGAATCCTGAATCCACAGAGAGTTGGATGGAATCCGCATGAGCCGAATGATTCTTCTTACAGAGGGAATGTCGAATCCCGCCGAGGCCAAGACCGCCACGGGGCTGCTTCGCTATCGCGGCGAGGAGGTGGCGGCGGTATACGATTCCGCCTGTGCTGGGAGGACCGCCGGGGAGGTGCTCGGGGTCGGCGGCGCAATCCCCTTTGTTGATTCTCTCGACGGCATCGAGGCGGACACCCTGGTGATGGGGATTGCCACCGCGGGAGGTGAGCTGCCCGGCAGCTGGCGCGCAATCATTCGCGATGCCCTCCGTGGGGGGATGAAAATCCTCAACGGCCTCCACACTTTTATTGCGGATGATCCGGAGTTCGCGCCGCTGGCTGCGGAGCATGGCGGCGAGCTGATCGATGTTCGCCGTCCCCCCGCCGATCTCGTGGTGTCGTCTAATGAGGCGCGCAACACAGCCTGCTTCAGGGTGCATACGGTCGGGCACGACTGCGGTGTCGGAAAGATGCTGACGGCCCTGGAGCTGATGGCGGCCCTGAGAGAGAGAGGGCATACGGCGGAATTTCTCGCGACCGGCCAGACCGGTATCATGATCAGCGGCGGCGGTATCCCGATCGATGCGGTGGTCAGCGATTTCGTAGCCGGCGCGGCCGAGCAGCTGGTGCTCGAAAATAGGGATAAGGATTTTGTACTTATCGAGGGCCAGGGTTCTCTTGTCCATCCGCTCTATTCGGGAGTGACGCTAGGCCTCCTGCATGGTTGCGCTCCCCAGGCGATGGTCATGGGCTTCGACCCGACCCGCACGACCATTCGCCACAGCGAGCAGGAGATGCCTCCGCTCAAGAAGGTGATCGAGCTCTACGAATCGATGGCGAATGTGATGTGTCCTTCACGGGTCGTCGCGGTGGCCGCTAACACTTCTTCTCTCGATGAGGCCGCCGCGCAGAAGCTCCTCGCCGCCCTGCGTGACAACCTCGGCCTGCCGGCGGCCGACGTGGTACGTTTCGGCTGCGAGCCGATTGTGGAGGCGGTGCTTGAAGAGCGCCGCCGTCTCAGCGAAGGTCCCGGCCAGGGAGGGAGACCATGAAGTTACAGACAGCTATCGAAGAGATCCATCTTCGTCACACCTTCACGATCTCGCGGGAATCCCAGGACGTGGTTCGGGTGGTTACGGTCGAGCTTTCCGACGGAGAGCTCTCCGGCTTCGGCGAGGCCAGCCCATCGAGCTTCTACGGGGAGGATGCAGAGGGAGTGCGCGAAGACCTTCAGCTTCTCGAAGCGCTGGCCGCGGATGCCGACCCGCTGCATTATCGCGATGTTCTCGAGCAGGCCGCCGAGCTGCTCGGTGACCGCCGGGGGGCTCTCTGCGCCTTTGACACCGCCCTCTTCGACCTGGCCAGCCGCAAGCTCGGCGCGCCGCTGTGGCGAATCCTCGGTCTCAACCCCGAACGGACGCCGCTGTCTTCCTTCACCATAGGCATCGATACGGTTGAGCGCATGGTGAGCAAGCTTCGTGAGGCCGCCCAATATCCGATCCTGAAGGTGAAGCTCGGTACCCCGCAGGACATTGAGATTATTCGCGAACTTCGCAAGGAGACGGACGCGGTCTTCAGGGTTGACGCCAACTGCGGCTGGACGGCCAGGGAGACCATCGAAAAGTCAGCGGAGCTGAAGGCACTCGGAGTGGAGTTTATCGAGCAGCCGCTGCCGCCGGAGGAGCTCGAGGCCATGGAGGAGGTGTGCCGAAAATCGGCCCTGCCGGTGATCGCGGATGAGAACTCTATCCTTCCCGGGGACATACCGCAGCTCGCCGGGCGCTTCCATGGAATCAACATCAAGCTGGTGAAGTGCGGCGGGATCCTCCCGGCCCTGCGGATGGTGCATCTCGCCCGGACCCTGGGACTGCGGGTCATGTTCGGCTGCATGATCGAGACCTCTATCCTGATCTCGGCGGCCGCCCAGCTCGGCCCGCTGGCTGATTACCTTGACCTCGATGGAAATGTCCTCATCAGCGATGACCCCTACGCCGGGGTTGAAAACGAGGCCGGTCGATTGTCGCTCAGCGAGGGCTGGGTGCGGCGGCGCTGACGGAAGCGCTCTGCGCGAGAGCCGCTTCGGTATTGTGTACTCGACGCGGGACCGGTCTTCCTGCATCATGTGGCCCTTTAAGTCAACCAGTGAGGATTGAGATATGAGCGCCAAGATCAGGTGGGGAGTCCTTGGAGTCGCGAAGATAGCCGTTGAGAAGGTTATCCCGGCGATGCAGCAGGGTGAGTTTGCGGAGGTGGCCGCGATTGCCTCGAGAGATGCCGCCCGCGCCGCCTCGGCCGCCGAATCGCTGGGGATCGCGAAGAGCTACGGTTCCTACGAGGAGCTCCTGGCCGATCCGGACATCGACGCCGTCTACAATCCGCTGCCCAACCATCTGCACGTCTCCTGGTCGGTGAAGGCGGCGGAGGCGGGCAAGCACGTTCTCTGCGAGAAGCCGATCGCCCTGTCCTCTGCCGATGCGCTCGAGCTGATCGCGGCCCGGGATCGCACCGGGGTCAGGATCCAGGAGGCCTTCATGGTTCGTACCCACCCCCAGTGGCTCGCGGTCAGGGACCGTGTTCGGGACGGTTCCGTCGGCCAGCTTCTCGGCGCGCAATTCATCTTCAGCTATTTCAACCGTGACCCGGAGAATATACGCAACCAGGCGGATATCGGCGGTGGAGCGATCATGGATATCGGCTGCTACCCGATCACCACCTCCCGTTTTGTTTTTGGAGAGGAACCCACCCGGGTGCTTGGGCTTGTGCAGCGGGATCCGGACATGGGCATCGATCGTCTTGACTCGGCGATCCTGGATTATCCCTCGGGCCAGGCTTCCTTCATGTGCAGTACCCAGATGGTTCCGTACCAGCGGGCCCACTTTTTCGGCAGCGAGGGCCGCCTGGAGGTGGAGATTCCCTACAACGCTCCGCCTGACAGACCCTGCCGGGTCTTTCATTCCCGGGGAGATCTCTTCGGCGAGGATATCGAGACGCTGGAGTTCGACACCTGTGATCAATACACCATCCAGGGGGATGATTTTTCCAGGGCGATCCTCGAGGATCGGGAGGTGACAACGCCTCTTGAAGATGCCGTCGCTAATATGAAGGTGATCGAGGCGCTCTTCCGCTCCGGCGAGAGTGGAAGCTGGGAGACGCCCTGAGCCGCAGCTGAGGATCAGAGGCTCAGCAGGAAGCTGAGGAGATCCGAACGGGCGGTATCCGGCAGGTCTTTCATGGCTGCCGGCCGATGGAGCTCGAGAGCCCGGGAGAGAGACCGGGCCCTGTTATCGTGCAGGAACCGGCCGCGGTGAGGAAGCCCCCTGAGCGAGGGTGGATTGTACGAGTCCTGCCCGGTTTCATCGGCGAGGCCGACATCGTAGGATCCCGCCGTCGTATAGGCGGGGGGGCGGTGGCACTTGCCGCATTTGAGCCGCTCGAAAACGTCCGCGCCTCTTTTTACCGCGGCCCTGTTTTGTTCCATACTTCCGGGCGGGGGCGTATCGAAGAGCTCCAGGTAGGCGACGAGAGCCTCTACGACCGGGGCCTCGGGCTTTTTGCCCCGCATGGTGGTTTCGATCGATTTTTCCACCTGCTCCCAGAGGGTCGTCCTGTTGCCGATCCAGCCCCAGGGACCGGTATTGGAAGTTCCCAGGAGCGTTGGAACCCGCTTTGGGGTGCCGTAGGTGTCATCTCCCAGGTTGTCATTGAGCTGGCCATGGGTGTGACCATCGGGATGGCAGCTGTGACAGCTGTACCAGCCGTCGAGTGACAGCTTGGCATCGTAAAAGAGCTTTTCGCCTTCTTCCGCCGGCGTCAGCCGCCTGCCGGGCCCGAGGGAGATGGTCTGGATGACCTCCGCGCCGGCGATGCCGATGACTGAGATGGAGTCATCGAAGTGATTGGCTACGTAGCCGTATTTTTCTTCCGGGCCGAGCGCAACGGCGATGGGGCGGTCACCTACGTCGATTTCTTTGAAGACAGGCCCCGGCCCTGACCGCAGGGCGATCCGGTCAACGCCGCCGAGAGCCACCAGCATCGTTCCGAGGGGGCCGACAGCGACAGCGCCTGGATCCCCGGCGGCCTTGCCCGGGGTGCCGAAGGGATAGAGGCTCCAATGGGCGACTGGCCTTTCCCCTGCGACGGCGCCGGGTGTCTCCTCAAGGAGGTGTCTAAAGCTGACGCTCCTGAGTATGTTGCTGATCACCTGTCCCCAGAAGACCCTGTTCCTGGTCGTGGGGGCGGCGCCCTCTATGCGCTGGTGCGAGAGATGGATGCCTTTACCATCTGTGCTGGCCGCGAGGCCGCGGATGCCGTGTGCCTCAAGCCTCCGGGTGCCGATGAGGCGCGCATTGCCGGGGTCGATGAGCGCGAGCCGGCCTCCATAGGCGTCGGCGGCCACCAGCAGGGTGTCTTGACGGCAGAACACGAGCAGGCCGGGCGAGAAGGGCAGCTTGATCGTTGCCGCGAGGCGCAGGGCCGCGCCGCCATCTCTGCCGTGCTCGATGTTGACGAGGGTTACCTGCCGACTCCAGGGGGAGGCGACGGCGCAGCGCTCGCCAGCGCCGTCCAGGGAGATGTCGCCCGGCGTTCCAGCGATCGGAAGGGCGGCGGTCTGCACGAGCCGTCCTGCGGCGAAGGACAGATAGAGGAGACGTTCGTCGGCGGAGTCGGTTACGAGGACTCCGTCTCCTGCGCACTCAAGATCCTCGAGCCGCCGGCCAATCTTCTGTTCGGAGCTGACCCTCGGCGGGTCAAGCTCGATGAGCGAAACAGAGCCGCTGTCACGGTTGGCGCATAGCAGCCTTCCGCCGCAGAAGCCCAGGGCCACCGGCCGGCGCAGAGCTTCCCCCTTTCCGAGCGTCTCCTCGGCTTCTGCCGGACGGGCAAGGGCAAGGAGCGCCGCTGTCAGCAGCAGGGCGGCCTGGCGGAAAAATCGGGCTGAGGCTTTCACTGGTTCATTACCCTTATTAGCTTGTCAGTCCGTATTCTCCCCCGCCCCCAGGCTCATGGCAAGCCGGGGTCCGGTTTCTTGGGGGTCGGTTCCCTGGGGGCCGGTTAAAGGCAGCGCGGGTTATTTCCTGGGCGCTTCGTGTACAGGACCGACCATCTCCGGGCTCGGCGCGAGGGTCCAGCGGCCTTCTTCTTGCTGCCTGGCCAGGCGGACCTTTCCAAAATCACCGCTCTCGGCTTCAAAGATTGTCAGCGTGAAATCCGGTACAGCCCTTCCTGCTTGCAGCCCGCTCATTTTAACTCTTAATCCTGACTGTAAATTCGCGGGGGTATCATACGGGGGAGACCGTCAGGTGAGTGGACTGCGCCTCGGGTATCCCGGATGTGATTTCAGGAACGTTTCCGAGTCTTCTCCAGCCGGCTCGCGGCCTTGGCGATGGCCTCCCCTTCCGCCGCCTCGCGGGAGGCCGCGTTCGCCCTGGCGATGGTCGCTCCGGGAGAGACGTTATCGATGTGGCAATAATGCGTTGTTCCGATCCTGTAGCTGACGATCTTGATCGGCCAGCCGGCCAGGGTGTCAGCTCGCCGCTGGTAGTCTTCTGAGCGCAGACCCTCGGTCATCCATCACCCCTCTCGACGTCGACCCCTACGAGGTTGCCGTATTCGGTCCAGCTGCCGTCGTAATTGGTGACCCCGTCAAGGCCCAGCAGGTACTTGAGAACGAACCAGGTATGGCTGGAACGCTCACCGATGCGGCAATAGGCGATCACCGGGCGCTCTCCGCTGATTCCCCTTGAAGAGTAGAGGTCGGCCAGCTCTTCCCGGCTCTTGAAGGTGCCGTCTTCATTGCAGGCAAGCCCCCAGGGAATCGAGCGCGCGCCGGGGATGTGGCCTCCCCGTTGACAGGTTTCCGGAAGGCCGGGAGGGGCGAGGATCTCGCCGCTGTATTCCTCCGGGCTGCGGACATCAACCATGTCGACGCCACCGCCGAGGGCTTCCTGGACCGCCGGCAGGAAGCTTCGCAGCGAGTTGTCAGCCTCGGCGGCGGAGTATTCCGCCGCGCCGGGCGCCGGGATCTCCGTCGAAATTTCACGGCCCTCCTCGAGCCATTTTCCGCGTCCGCCATTCATGATTCGGACCTTGTCGTGGCCGTAGATCTTCATCTGCCAGAAGGCCCACGCTGCAAACCAGTTGTTGTTGTCGCCATAGAGGACCACCGTGGTGTCGTTGCTGATTCCGGAGGAGGCGAGCAGCTTTTCCATTTCCTCTTTGGGCAGGATGTCCCGGACGACCTGGTCGCAGAGCTGTTCGGACCAGTTCCAGCCTATCGCGCCGGGAACGTGGCCCTCATCGTAGCCGCCGGTATCGACGTCCACCTCCACGACGACAACCTCTTCATTGTTCTTGTTCTCAGCTACCCACTCGGTGCTGACGATAGATTCGGGGTGAGCGTAATCCTGCATGGGTTATGTCTCCTGTGATGGTTTTCGGGGCATCGCGACCCTGGCGAAAGAACGCTTCTACCATGCTTCCGCGAAGCCTTCAAGGCAGAGGGTCTGGCTCTTCTGGAGGGAGTGAGATGAAGACATCGGTTCCATCGACCCTGACCCCGAAAGTCGGAACCTCTCCGTGGGCGGGCATCCGGCAGATCGAGCCGTCGCGGATGTCGAAACGGGCTCCATGGCGGGGGCACTCCAGCTCGTAGCCATACAGGCACCCGCTGGCCAGGGGACCATCGTCGTGGGTGCAGCGATCCTCGAGAGCGTAGACCTCCCCGCCGACCTTGCAGACAGCGATATAGAGCTCGCCTACCTGGTAGACCCGCGGCTTACCCTCAGGCAGTTCATCGATGGCGGCGATACGGATTCCCGGCGAGTTCATTTCTTCCCATGTGTTGAGAGCCTGTCCGCCTAGGCCTGGTTTTTCACCTCTGGAATAGCCGAGGCGTGGTGCAGAACGAGCCGCCAGCCATCTTCTGTCTTGAGGAAAATATTGGTCGCGGCCGCGGCTACGTTGGAGACTCCGGAGGTGCTCAGATGGAGGATGTTCTCGGTGCAGGTGACCCAGGCGGTACGATTTTCGATCCGGACGCCGGTGTCGGCGAGCTCGAACCGTATGTTCTGCGTACCCTTGAAGATCTGTTCCCAGCTGTCCCGGATAACCTCCCAGCCCGTGAGCATGGGGCCGCCGGGATGGACACAGGTCACCCACTCGGCATCGTGCCAGACCTTTTCCATGCGGTCGAGATTGAGCGCCTCAAGTGACCGGTAGAATTCCTCGTTGATTGCGATGACGTCATCTCCGGGAAGCTCTTCCAGCTCGGCTTCATCGAAGCTCCAGCTTTCCGGAGCGTCTTCATCCGGCCAGGGCTCCTCCTCTGGAAGATCTTCGTCGCCAGGCAGAGTGTTCATGAACGTCATACTGCATGCCTGCGAGCCGATTGACAAGCTTCGCTCCGGGCGAGTCGCGGACATTCTTTCCCCGGCTCGCAAAAAAAACCGAAAGAATCTCTCCTGCGAGGGCGAATGGAATTAAAATAACTTATCTGAGTAAGGTTGCCCGGAACATCCCGGACAATGGGTTTCATCCCAGGCGGGGCGTTCGATATCCGGAGAGAGGTAAATGAGTTGAATTTCAAGAGAGTCCTCCGTATTTCCTTTCCGTCATTATTTATAGGCCTGCTGGCCCTGCCGGCCTTCCCCGATTCTCCCGATGAGATCCTCTCCCCAATGCTGGATCGGCTCGATAAGGGCGGCGCGTCGGCCTACAGCTACGTGCTGCGCCAGTACAATCGGGTAGAGTCCGGCAAGCGCCTTGATGTCTTCGAGCGCTACGAGGTTCACCAGAGACTCTTGAAGGCCCTTCGGGCCCGGGCCGACAAGGATCTGCTCGCCGTTGTTCGCGGCCTGGTCAAGAAGAAGCAGGCCTCGGTTTTTCCTTCGCAGGTCGTGGGTCTCAAGGCCTTTGCCGGCGCCGCCGGGGGGGGCGTCGAGAGGGCCGATGTCGTGAAGCTCTACAGCGATTACACCAGGAGCAAGGAGCGCGGTCTCCAGACCTGGTCGGTCAGGCTGCTGGTCGACAGCGGCTGGCCCGAGGGAATTGACGCCCTGATCGTGCGTCTCAGAGAAGAAGAGGACGCCGGCCGGCACCTTGAGGATCTCGCCAGCGTGATCCAGAGCGAACTCTACAGGGCGCTGGGCGCCGCGGCGGTCGGCGATGCCGGCGCGGTGAAGAAGCGTTGGGAGAATATGGGCAAGAAGCTGCCGGATAAGCCGAACTACGCTCCGGATGCCGCGAGCGGCGGCGGCCGGACGGTCTTCTTCGGTGACCGTATCGCCCTTCGATCGATATTCTGTATCGACATTTCTTCCAGCATGAAGGGCCAGGTCAAGATGCCGGGTAAGGGTAATTCTCCCAAGGTCGATATCGTCAAGGGAGAGCTGGCGAAGGCGGTCGGCGGCCTGAGCCGCGAGAGCCTCTTTACCATCATTCCCTACGACGGAACGGCCAAGACCTGGCGCGGCCGGGGGCAACTGCAGCCGGGTACCAGGACCAACGTGCTTGCGGCCGAGGGTTTCGCAAGGAGTCTCCAGACCGGCAGCGGCACCAACATCCACGATTCGCTGGCGCTGGCCCTGAAGGTCAAGGGCGTCGAGACGATCTACCTGCTTTCCGATGGCGCCCCCTCGCGCGGGGGAGGCCCTGCCGAGATCAAGAAGAGGGTCGCCGCGATGAACTACCTCCTCGGAGTGCGGGTGGTGACCTACGGCTTCACCGGCTCCGATGAGAAGCTCATGAAGGACCTGGCCGGCAGGAACTGGGGCTGGTACCGGGCTCTCAACAAGAGCAAGAAGAAGTAGAACCCGGAAACGAAAAAAGGGAAGAGTCGCCAGGGGCGGCTCTTCCCTTTTTTATTCTCACGGAATCCGCAGACCCCGCGAAGCTTATTCCTACTTCTTCGGCTTGGCGGGAGCCTTCGGCCCCGGGGCCTTTTCAGCCTGCGCCTTGAGTCCCTTGAGGATGTTGGGGATCTGCTTGCCGATCTGGGTTTCGGGAGCGAGTGCCTGGGCGACCTCCAGCGCCGCGATAGCGCCCGTGAGATCCGTGCCCTTGCTTTTCATGAAGACCGCTCTCGCCTTGAGGAAGGCGACCTTCTGCATGGTTTCTTTCTTGGTGCCTTTCTTGGCGAGAAAGGCATCTGCTCCCTTGATGGCCTCATCGAATTTTCCGGTCTGGAGTTTCTTGTTGAGCTCTTCGAGGGTGAAGCGCTCTTCGTATTTACTCCTGAGCCCGGCCTTGTTCTCGCTGTCGAGCTTGATGATCTGGGCGACGATGTCGCCGTAGACGCTCATGACCGGGATGCCGCCGGTTGTTTCAATCTTGCTGAGAGCCTGGTCGAGGAGCTTTGCTTTCTCGACGCCGTCCTTCGCCTTCGCGGCCGCGGCGAAGCTCTTGTCACGCTCGACCTTCGCGGCGCGCTTTTCACCCAGGTGGGAGATGTATTTCTCCGGTCCCCCGGGCTGATAGCCGGTCTTGGCGTAGGCTTTGCCGGTGGCATCGGTCAACATGATGGTCGGGTAGCCCTGGATCGCGAACTCGTTCTTCAGCTTTTCATTCTGGGCCTTGAGCTTGGGCTCGAGCTGCTTCGAGCGGGGATAATCAAGCTCGAGCAGGACGAAGTGCTTCGGAGCTTCCTTCTTGAAGGTCTCCTGGCTGAACACCTCTTTTTTCAGCCGGATGCACCAGCCGCACCAGTCCGAGCCGGTGAAGTCCATCAGGATGTCCTTGCCTTCCTTGGCCGCCTGTTTCTTGGCCGCCTCGTAGTCGGTAAGCCAGCCCTCCGCCGCCTGCAGTACAGGGCTTGTGGAAAGGAAAAAGAGAGCGACAAGGGTGTATACCACGGTGTTTCGTGACATGAATGTACTCCAGAAACGTTGGTTTAAGGGTTGTTCGGCTACCTGACTGCCCCGGGTCGCCGGGATTGTAGAACAAAGCAATGTAACCATTTCAGGCCCGGGATGTGCCATAAAATAACCGTTTTTAGGCCTTTGCGGGGGTATCTGTCGGTAGGACGGGGGAAAATCTTGATGGATTCATAGTTTTGACGGTCTCCGGCCGTGTTCCGCTCAGAATATTTTCTATCCAGGACCGCGGCATGAAACGAAGATGCGCGGGTAACCGAGTTCGAATGGAAATCAGGAAAGAGGAAGCTGCCATGCTGCGACTGGAGTGGATCGTCGTATTCTTCTTCTGCTCATCGCTTACAGCTCAGGATGGCGCCTGGACTCGCCATACGATCGACAATTCCTCCCGCGGCGCTGACGGGGTGCGTTTCCTTGATGTAAACGGAGATGGGCTCGAGGACATCGCCACCGGCTGGGAGGAGGGGGGTCTCATAAGGATCTACCTCCATCCCGGCTATAAAAAGGTCACCGACCGCTGGCCGCTGGCTACGGTTGGCAGGGTGAAGTCACCGGAGGACGCGGTCTTTTGCGATCTCGACCGGGATGGCGCCGTGGATGTGGTGAGCTGCTGCGAGGGCGGCAACCGGAAGGTCTTCGCGCATTGGGCTCCTTCCGGGAAGGGGAAATATCTCGAAGCGGCGGCCTGGAAGACCCTGTCCTTTCCGGTTGTGGACAACAAGACCCAGTGGATGTTCGCCCTGCCGATGGAGCTCGATGGCGCCGCGGGGGTTGACCTGGTGGTTGGAGCCAAGGGTCCGGGAGCCTGCGTGGGCTGGTTGCGGTCGCCTCCCGCCGCGCGGGACATGAGGGCGTGGACCTTTCACAGCTGGTACCAGGCGGGCTGGATCATGAGCCTGATCAGCCATGATGTCGATGGCGATGGCGACATCGATGTGGTCGTTTCAGACCGTAAGGGGAAGAAGCCGGGAGTTCTCTGGCTTGAAAATCCCGGCCGCAAGGCGGTCTCTGAGAACCCGGGCCTGGCCTGGAGGGAGCATCGGATGGGGGCCTCCGGAAAGGAGGTGCTTTTCGTGAGCCTCTACGATCTCGATGGTGACGGCCGCAAGGAGGCCGCCGTGACCGCCAAGCCCAACCGGGTCATCCTGCTCGATCCCGGCGCCGATCCCCGCAAGCCCTGGAGGGAGGAGCTGATCGAATACCCTCTCGATCGCTTCGGCCGGGCGAAGGCCGTGCGTGCGGGAGATCTCGATGGGGATGGCGTTGCGGAACTGGCGGTCAGTTGTGAGAGCGCCTCGGGCGGCAAGTCGGGAGTGTTCTACCTCCGCCGCGCCGGGAAGAAATGGATTCCGCGCGGGCTTAGCGGCCCCGCCGGCGTCAAGTTCGACCGGATCGAGCTGCGCGATCTCGACGGTGACGGTGACCTGGACCTCATCACCTGCGAGGAGAGGGACAACCTGGGGGTTTTCTGGTACGAGAACCCGGCCGGGAGGCCCGGCGCGAAGTGATCAACCCGTGCGGAGGGTCTTGACAACGCGGCCACCTTCAATTTTCATCAGTTGGCGGGTCATCCTTGTCGATCTTGACCCAGAGATATCCAATACCCATGAAGAACAGAACCATCAGCCCTGCCGCCATGGCCGCATAAGGCAACCAAGTCATTTTCTTTCCATCTTTGAATTTAAAGCAGCGGGCAATCTAAACCCGTCACGCCGGTCCTGCAAGCGCCTGGTCCGGTACATGGCTCGACAGGAGGGCTCATGTCTTTTTCGATTACGCAGGAAGAGCTGGTTATTCTCGTCTACGCTCTCTTCATGGGCCTTGGCGGCTGGGTCGGATTCAAGAAGTCGGGTTCCACGCCATCCCTGATCGCAGGGGTCGCGAGCTTCGCCGTCCTGGTGGTGTCCTATATCATCGGTCAACCGTGGATCGCCGTGGGAGTCAGCGCTCTTCTCGCGGTGGCCTTCTTCCGCCGTGTCTCGAAGACTCGCAAGCTCATGCCCTCGGGAATGCTGCTGGTCATCAGCGCGGTGGTTTTTGTCTATCTTCTCATCCAAATGCTCGGGAAATCATCCTGAAGGAGTTCAGCCTGTGAAGCTTGCGAAAAAAGTCTTATTGGTATTTGCCCTGCTGGTGGTTATTGGCGGGGTCCAGGGCTATATGGCGGGCTCGGCGGCCTCGCTCATTGCCGCGGTTGTCTCCGGCGCCCTGCTTCTGTATTCACGCTGGCTCTGGGGTGAAAAAAATCTGGCGGGTCTTATCGTGGGTCTCGTGGTGAGCATCGCTTTACTTGGACGCTTTGCCGGCGCCGAACTGTCCCGGCCTGATGGGCCTCAATCATGGCCGGGCGGAGTCGTGATCTTCTTCAGCGTGGTGACGATCGTCGTCCTGATTGCCGCCTTCCTGCAGGAGAAGAAAAGCGCTTCGGGTTCGCAGGAGGCTCAGCCTGCCGAGGAAGCGGTGGACGATGGCGAAGAGGCTGGTCAAGCTGAGAGCGGTAAAGCCGAGGCTGAAGAAGCGCAGGAGGAAGGGGTCGCCGAGCCGGAGGAAACAGAAGAGGCCGAGTCTTCAGACGACGCCTAGGCTTCTTCGAGAAGCTCCGGCGGACAGCCGGGCAGGCCCAGGAGATAGCTCCGCAGGTCTTCGGCCAGGGGGGCCCGGACCTCGACGCGCTCACCGCCCTGGGGATGGTCGAACTCGAGCCGGGCGCAGTGCAGGAACATGCGCGGCAGTCCGTGCTCTTCGCGCAGGAAGCGGTTGATCTTTCCCTTGCCGTAGGTCGTGTCGCCGATGAGCTGGTGGCTGAGGTGGGCGAGGTGGCGGCGGATCTGGTGGCGGCGCCCGGTGAAGATCCGCACCCGCAGCAGTGAGGAGCGGTAGATCTCGCCAAGCTTTTCGTAACGGGTGAGGGCGTCTTTTTTTTCTCCGTTGGCGCCGGTCAGCGGCCGGTCGATCTCACCGGAGTCCGCCGCGCTGCCCCGCACCAGCGCGAGGTATTCCTTGCGGGCGGTGGGGGATGTGAGCGAGGCCTGCAGCTCCCGGGCGGTCTCGCTTGACAGCGCGAAGGCGATGGCCCCGGAGGCGGCCCGGTCGAGACGGTGAACAGGGTAGAGGTAGCGGCCCACCTGGTCCCGCAGCATCTGCAGGAGGAAGACCCGGTCGGAGGATTCACGGCTGCGATGGACCAGGAGCCCCGGGGGCTTGTCGGCAACGAGGAGGTCGTCATCCTGGTAGAGGATGTCGATGGGGTCGAACCCCGGCGCCTCCTCGATACTCATTCTCCGCTGTCCTGGTCAAAGATCTCCCGCAGCTCCGCCGGCATGCGGCAGGGGCGGCCATCTTCGCCGATGCTGGCGAGCACCGTGTGCCCGGTGACGAGCACCTCATCCTCTCCATCGCGGCGCACCTCGTAATCGAAGCGCGCCCGGGCGGGTCCGGATTCACTCAGGCGGGCGGTGATGGCGAGCACATCGTCGTAGCGGCCCGGAGAGTGGTATTGCATCGCGGCCTCGGTAACCATCAATCGCAGCCCGCCCTCTTCCAGCGAGCTGTAGGCGACGCCGCGCAGGCGGATGAGCTCGGTTCGCGCGATCTCGAAAAAGGACAGGTAGTTCGCGTGGTAGACGACGCCCATCTGGTCGGTCTCGCCGTAGCGGACCCGGGCCGTGGCCGTATGTTCGAGCGCCGCCTTGTCTTCGCTCATACCGTCACTCGGGCTCCATCTCGACCTTTACGATCTGTTTCGTTCTGCCGGGATCGGGAGGCGTGAGACTGCCGTCGGGGAGCACCTGGAAGAGCTCCGGCTTGAAGTTGGCGACAAAGATTCTCGCGACGTCTTCATCGACAACATGGATGCCGCCGCGCTTGTTCCAGTAGAGGGTGTCTCCGTCTTCGGTGGTGATGCGGATCTTGTAGCGCCCCGGGGAGGGCTGGGAACCCAGCGCCTCGCCTTTTTTGAATATTCCCATAGGTTCTCTCCGTAATACGGCTCTTCGGCCGCAATGGATCTCAGTCGGTTTTTTCCCCAGGCAGTAGGAATCACCGCCGCAGATCGTATCATAGCGGGTTGATTTCCAATAATCCCTTGGGAGGGCGCAAGCGATGCGGCCGCCGCCGAAAGTTCCGTCCATATTAGAATATTTCCAGGAGCGCAGCGCTTCCATGCTGGAGGAGCTGCGCGGCTTCGTCGAGCTGGAGACTCCCAGCCGGGATGCCGGAAGGGTTGAGTCTTTCGTCGCCGCGTACTCGGGTCTCCTCGATGAGGCGGGGCTCGCCTGCCGGCAATTTCCAGGGCCCCTGGGACCGCAGCTCCTGGGTGAACTGCCGGGGGAGGAACCCCCCATCGTCCTGGTGGGGCATTGCGACACGGTCTGGCCGGTTGGTGTGGTCGCAGAGCGACCCGTGGATGTGCGCGAGGGGAAATTCTTCGGCCCGGGGGTCTACGACATGAAGGCGGGTCTCTGCATCGCGTTGGGCGTTGCCCGCTTCCTTCGCGATACCGGGCACAGCCTCAGGCGCCGGCTGCAAGTCTTCGTCGCGGCGGATGAGGAGAGCGGCGGAACTACCGGACACCCGTGCATGGACGAAGCGCTTTCGCCTGGCTCGACGGCCCTCGTTGTCGAGCCGCCCTGCCCCGATGGATCGGTCAAGGTTCGGCGCAAGGGGGTCGGAATCTATGAACTGAAGATAACCGGGAGGGAGGCTCATGCGGGGGTCGAGCCTGAGCGCGGAATCAGCGCGGTTGACGAGCTGGCCCGCCTGGTGCTCGAGATCCACGGCTGGAACGACCCGGCCCGGGGCATTCAGCTCAACGTCGGCACCATCGCCGGCGGCACGGCAGGGAACGTCGTGGCCGGCTCGGCTGCGGCGGGCGTCGATCTCCGCTTCGATCTTCCCGCCGATGGCGAGGAGATGGAGAGGAAGCTGCTCGCGCTCGAGCCGGCGAACCCGGGGGCGTCTCTCGAGGTTAACGGCAGCCTCTGTTTTCCGCCGCTGGTTCCCACACCGGAGACCCTGCGGCTTGGAGAGGTGGCCTGCTCCATCGCTTCTGAGCTCGGCCTGGAGATCTCTACCGGCAGCTCCGGCGGCGGCAGCGATGGCTCCTACCTGTCCTCGAAGGGCCACTTCGTTCTCGATGGAATGGGAGTCGAGGGAGGCGGCGCCCACGCGCTCGATGAGCATATCGTGCTGGAGAGCCTGCCGGTGAGGGCGGCTTTGCTCGCCGGGATGGTCCTGGCCGTTGACGAAGACGGCCTCGAAGCCCCGAAGGCCTAGGCGATGGAGGCGAGCCCCCGGCGGTAGTCCGGGTAGAGCAGGCTGACTCCGAGCTCTTCGACCAGCTTGCGGTTCGAGAGACGCTTGCCCCGATCCGCGGAGGCGGTATCCAGCTCCGGCGGTTCTTCCCCGGCGAGCTCGGCCGCGCACTGGTAGAAGTCGATGCGCTTCACGGGCGTGCCATCGACGCCGAGGTAGAGCTCTCCTTTCCTTCCCCGCCTGGCGGCGGCGCAAACCGCCGCGGCCGCATCGTCGATGTGGATCCAGTTCATCCAGGCCTCGGCGCTTCCCCCCAGGCGCTCCCGGAAGCCCGGGCGCCGAAGCCATTCGATAGGCGAGCGTCCGGGCCCGTAGAGCCCGCCGAGGCGAACGACGATATTGTCGCAGGCGGCGCCTTCGAGGATGATTTCTTCGGCTTCGCGCAGCAGCGCCGAGCGGCCTTCGGGAGGCTCAGCCGGGCTGGTCTCGTCAAGCAGCTCGCCGCTGTCCTGGTGGTAGACCCCGGTCGATGAGACGTAGACGAAGCGGCGAAGACCGTTTTCGGCCAGCCGATCCCGGCACGCCGCCGCGGCATCACGGAAGACGAGCGCCTCCCTGCCGCCCCTGCCGGGCGCCGCGCAGTAAACCGCGGCCTCCCATTCTCCCTCCAGCGCCGCCGCCTCTCCCGCGGTCTCCAGCTCCAGCATCGCGGCGGGGATGCCGTCAGCTTCAAGCTCAGCCGCCCGGGCTTCGCTCCTCGTGGTGCCGCAGACCTCGATGCCTGTTTCCTGCAGGTTGTGGGCGATTCTCTTCCCCAGGTAGCCGCAGCCGATGATGAGGGTTTTTTTCACCTTGCCGTTCCGGGGTGTCGCGGCGCCATTGCCGGCGGGTTATTTCTTTTTGAAGATGAGGATGTGCTGCCGGGGCAGGAAGTCGCCCTTATTGGCCACGAAGCGGAAGCCCGTCGCGGCCAGCTCGCCCCGCATCTGCTTTACGGTCGTCCTGTGCAGCGGCTTGATCGGGATGCTGGGATCCTCTCCCCTGTATTCGACCAGTACCACCCGCCCATCTTTCTTCATCGCCTTATGGATGCCGGCCATGACCGGGATCGGATTCGAGATCTCGTGATAGACATCGACCATGATCAACAGGTCGATGCTGTCGGGCGGCAGCTTCGGATCGGTTTCTGTACAGAGAATGGGAACGGTATTCGTGACCTTCTGTTCGGCGGCCCGCAGCCTGAGCAGCTTGAGCATCTGGGGCTGGATATCCACGCAGAGCACCCGGCCCTTGGCGCCGACCCTGCGGGCCATCCTCAGCGAGAAATAGCCGTTGCCCGCTCCAAAATCGCAGACGGTCTGCCCTTTCTTGAGATCGAGGACATCGAGAACCTTCTCAGGCTGCTCGTTCTTTTCGCGCTCAGGTCGAATCAGCCAGTTGGCGCCCTGGTAGCCCATTACAGGGGCAATCTGCCGGCCCCGGTAGTATTCCTTGCCGCCCCTGAGTCCTTTCAGCAGGCCATTGTCATCGGCCCCCAGCTGTTCGCTCATCAGGGTGTATTCTCCTTTCAGCCAGGAGGTCACCCGTCTCATGGAGGCCCACTCTGCGGCCCGGGCGAGCAAGGTCAGCACCATTCCCGTTGACGGCCCGGCCTCCGCGTCCAGCGCGCAGACAAAGACCCGGGATCTGAAGGGGCCGCGGTTGAAAAAACCGGGGCTCACATTCCACACCACGGGATAGCGTTTGGGGGTCTTTCCGTCCGCGGCCTCGGCCGAGGCGGTCGCCTTGACGGCGTAGGCCAGGAGCTGAGCGCCTTTCTTTTCCAGCGCGTATTCCCGCAGGCGGCCCTGGTGCCAGAAGTGGGTCAGGGATTGAGTTACCTGCCCGCGCTGGTCGGGGAAGGCAACGGCGATGGGAGTCGCCGCGGGCTCGAGCTCGCCGAGCCGAGCACGGCCGATGAGGGCTGAAAAACCTTCGGAGTCGGGAAGCGAGGCGGCCGCATCGGCGTAGAGAACCAGGCCTTGCCCGCCGCGGCCGGCCTTCAGCGCCCAGGCCTCATCCCTGGCGGTCAGCTTCGAGGCGATCATGATGGACTGGGCCCAGAGCAGGTCTTCGTCGCTTACCTTACCGGGGCTGACCGAGCGAATCTGCAGCGGTCCGGCGGAGGCCAGCTTGCGGCCGAGTCCATCTTTCGTGGAGGAGGAGGTCTCGACGAGAAGGATTCGGAGGCCGTCCTTGCGAGCTCCTGTTTGCGCCGCAGCGGGGAGCGACAAGAGGAGAAATAGTGGCAGGAGTCGAATAGTCATTTGGAGAGCCTCGTGCTTGCCGTATTGGGGATGGTCGAAAAAAAACGACCAGGGCAAGGATGGCTAATGTCTCGAGTCGATGCAAGCGGGGATCAGGAGGTTCGGGGGCCGGGCGGCCTTTTTCAGGGACAGAAGGCGGTGTCGGGGCAGGAGGCAGGCTGGGATTCCCACCAGTCTCTCCAGGCCTTGGAGTGGCGTTCAATCCAGTCCTGGGCCGCCGCCTCCCAGTCGAGATCCTTGCCTTCTTTCTCCGCGATATGAGACTTATGCTGCTCGATTTCCCGAAGCTGCATCTGTCCATCGATCCTCATCTTTTCGGCTCGCCACTTCTTTCCGATTCGCCCCTCCCAGGCGTCGAGAGCCTCCTCGATGGTGATTTTGCAGTCGCTCTCGCGTTGGAGGAATATTCTGCAGGCGTGGATCGCGCGAACCTCGGAGGGCCAGAAGCCGGTCAGCAGCTTGGAGATTCTCGTGCGGGTGTTTTCGCTCCCGCCGGGATGACGCGATGTTTCTGGTGCCGAGTGCATAGCCATCTGCCTGGATACCGGTTGCAGTTGAGGGGAAACCGCTTCGCAATATCTTTTTCTTCGATCATCCCGGCAAGAAACATTAACAAAAGCCGGGTCCAGGGGCCGGTTTGGGAAAATAAACACTGGCCTGGCGGGATTTTCCGGGCCGTTCTCGTTTTCTGCCGCTGAACTGCCGATAAAGCGAACGAGCGTATCACTTCGGCGGATGTGGCTCCGAGCCGGTGTCGAGGTATTGAAGCTCGTGGAGACGGTGGTAGATGCCGCCGAGAGCGAGGAGCTCCGAGTGGGTTCCCTGCTCGCGGAGTTCGCCCTTGTGCAGCACGAGGATCTTGTCGGCCTTCTTGATGGTGGAGAGCCGGTGGGCGATGACGATCGAGGTTCTTCCCTCCAGCAGCTTGCTGATGGCGTCCTGGATCAGGGCCTCCGTCGTTGAGTCGATGTACGCGGTCGCCTCGTCCAGGATCAGGATGTCCGGATCGTGCACCAGGGCGCGTGCGAAGACCAGTAATTGCTTTTCGCCGACGGAGAGCGTCCGGCCTCTCTCGCTCAGCACCTCATCGTAGGTGTCGGGGAGCCTGTCGATAAATCCATCGGCGTTGGCTCGGCGGGAGCAGTCAAGAAGGTGCTCCTGGGTGATCTCTGATGCGTTGAGGACGAGGTTTTCCCGTACCGATCTCGAGAAGAGAAAGACGTCCTGCATGACGCTGCCGATCCGGGCCCGCAGATCGCGTTTACCGTATTTCCTGACGTCGGCTCCATCGAGGAGGATTGCACCGCGCTGGGGGTCGTAGAAGCGGCTGACGAGATTGACGATGGTGGTTTTCCCCGATCCCGTAGCGCCGACGATGGCGACCGTCTCTCCGGGATCGATGCTGAAGCTGATATCCTTCAGGACGTATTCCTCATCCTTGTAGGCGAACCACACCCGGTCGAACTCGATGCCGCCCTGGAATTTTTCACCCGGCAGCGGCGAGGCCGGGTCGATGATAGACTCCGGCGTGTCGAGAACGTTGAAGACGCGCTCGGCGGCGGCCATGGCGGACTGGAGAATGTTGTAGCGGTCGGCCATGTCGCGGATGGGCTGGAAGAAACGGCCGAGGAAATGCCAGAAGAGGTAGAACTCTCCGAAGGTCAGAGCCTGCTCCGCGGCGGTGAGCTGGATGCCGCCGCGCCAGATGACCGCGGCCAGCACGATGGTGCTGACGATCTCGATCACCGGGAAGAAGACTGCGTAGGCCATCACCGAGCGCAGGAAGGCTTTCATGTAGCGGCCGTTGATTTCCCGGTGCTCGTTCTGATGCGACTCCTCCCGATGGAAGGACTGTACGATCTCCATCCCCTGGATCGCCTCCTGGGTAAAGGAGTTGAGGTGGGAGAGGTGTCCGCGTTGCAGGCGGTAATATTTGCGGGCCTTATTTCTGAAGATGAAGGTACCCAGGATCAGCAGCGGCAGCGCGCTGAGGGTGACGAGTGCCAGGGTGACGTTGACCCAGAGGAGAGCGGCTGTGATGGCCGTGAGAATCATCACATCGGCAAGGAAGCTGACGATCCCGCTGGCGAAGAGCTCGTTGAGCGCCTCGATGTCGCTGGTGATACGGGTTACGAGGCGTCCGACGGGATTCCTGTCGTAATAGCCCAGGGGCATTCGCAGGAGGTGATCGTAGACCTTTTGCCGCAGATCAAAGACGACCCTCTGCCCGATGTTGGCCATGACAAGGCTCTGGGCGAAGCGCAGAAGCAGCAGCAGGAGAGATACGCCCAGGAAGATCGAGGCGAGAAACAGGAGCTCTTCGAAGGCCGCGGCGGTGTCGGTTTTTTTCCCGATGATGCTTTCGCTGAGCGGCCCATCGATGGCCCGCTGGATGATGAAGGGTCCGACCAGGCTGGCGAGCGTAACGAAGGTGAGCAATAGCAGCGCCAGCACAATCAAGCCCTTATGCGGCAAGGCGTAGCGCAGGAGCCGGCCCATGAGACCCCTGTCAAAGGCCTTGCCGACAACGAAATCTTCATGGAATGACGGGCTGTTATCCTGGGGCATCTTTACATACCCTCCAGCTCGTCAGAGAGCAGCTGCAGCCTGTAGGTCTCGGCATAGAGTCCATTTGTTTCGATGAGCTCGGCATGGGATCCCTCTTCGGCGACCCGGCCATCTTCGAGTACATAGATCCTGTCCGCGTGCAGGATGCTTGAGATCCTCTGCGCTACGACCAGGGTCGTGATGCTGCCGGTGGCGACCCCGAGCTCGGTGAGGATCTCCTTCTCAGTCTGCGTGTCGACAGAGGAGAGCGAATCGTCAAGCAGCAGAATAGCGGGCTGCACCAGCAGAGCCCGGGCGAGGGCGGCGCGCTGCTTCTGTCCGCCGGAGAGAGTGACGCCGCGTTCGCCTACCTGCTCTTCCCAGCCCCGGGGGAATTGATCGATGTCTTTATCGAGCCGCGAGACCCGGGCAGCGGAGAGCACGGCCTCCTCTTTCGGCGCGTCGATGCCGAAGCCGATATTGCCGCTGATGCTCCTCGAGAAGAGAAAGCTCTCTTGCGGGACGTATCCGATGGCGCGTCGAAGCAGACCGGCCGGAAGCCGGTTGATGTCGATTCCGTCGATGAAGATACGCCCATCATCGACCGGCAGGATTCTCGGAAGGGTCTTGATGAGGGTCGACTTTCCCGAGCCGGTGCGGCCGGTGATGGCGATCGTATGGCCGACCGGCGCCTCGATCGAGACGTCCTCGAGGACTTTCTTCCCGTTGTAGGCGAAGTCGAGGTTTCGGATCGAGATCGTCCCGGTGATCTTTCCGGCGGGAGGGGTGACGGGTTCGGCCGGCAGGACGATGTTGGATTTTGATTCGAAGATCGCTTCCAGGCGCTTGACGCTGGCGCTGGCCCGGTGGAACTGGTTGACGACCCAGCCGATGGAGATCATCGGCCAGATGAGCTGAAACTGGTAGCCGGCGAACTTGATGAATTCTCCCAGGGTCAGAGCCCCGTTGCCCTCCAACAGGTAGTAGCCGCCCAGCACCAGCAGGAGCATCACCGAGAGTTCGTTGACCCCGGCCACGAGGGGGTGCATCCAGGCCTGGATCCTGGCGGCGACCAGGTTGTCTTTGACGTAGTCGCCCGAAAGTTTTCGGAAGCGCTCACTCTCGGCTTCTTCCTGGGCGAAGGACTTCACCACCCGGATCCCGGCAAAGTCTTCCTGGGAGAGAGAGCTCAGGTCCGAGAGGGTCTCCTGCGCCTTGAAGACCGCGTCATGCACCCTGGGACCGATCTTACGGACCGAGAGGGTGAGCAGGGACAGGGGCACCATGAGCAGCAGGGTGAGCCATCCGCTGACGGAGATCATCAACGGCAGAGCGATCAGGAGCATGCAGGCGGTATTGGCCGAGTACATGATGATAGGTCCGGCCAGGACTCGCACGCGCTCGACGTCCTGGGTGCAGCGCGCAAGGAGATCTCCCGTCTTCCAGTTATTGTAGAAGCCCTGGTCCAGGCTCTGCAGATGAGAAAAGAGCCGGTCTCGCAGGTCGAACTCGACCTTGCGGGAGGCGCTGATGATGAACCAGCGAATGGCGAAGAGGCTAAGCCCTCTTGTGAAGGCGAAGAATACGATCGCGGCGAGGAGGATGGCGACCTGCGAGGTGGGCGGGAGGGAGTTGATGGTCTCCTGCGGGCCCATGGACTCGCGGAGGATGTCGACGCATTCACCGGTCAGCCATGGGATGGCGAGCAACGAGCCGATCGACAGCGGCACTATGAGGAGTCCGGCCAGGTAGCGGCGCCCGTAGAGTCTAGCGAAAGGGAGGATGAAACGAATACTGTTCAAGTCGCAGGTCTTTCCACCGGGGGTGATTGCAGTGCGGGCATTCTATGCCCCTTGAGGTTGAGCTGGAGATCATTTCCCGTAAAAAGCAGTCCGTTCGGGTCGCTCAGAAAAGACTCCCGCGCTTACCCCGGCGGTGCTAACATCGATTTTGACGGCGGCTTGCGGGAATTCATTCAGGGTTATGAGGAGAAACCGGCTGGAAAGCGGCCGGAAAGCTTCGAGATCGGAAGGGTAAGATGAACGCCAGGAAAGTAAATAAATCAGTTCTATTGTTCACGGGTGTCTTTCTGCTGGTGAGTACCAGCGCCTGGGCCGTGAATCGTTTCAGGATCGATGATGGCCAGCTGGCCCTGGGCTCGAGCGGAAACATTATCTCAGTGATCGCGGACATCGATCAGGCGATTGTCGGCTTCTCGGTCGCCCTGGATTTTGATCCGGAGAAGCTTCGTATTGCCGAGGTCCGCCTTGGCGCTGAGGTGGCCGGACTCGAACCAGAATTCAGCCAGGGGGTGATCGATAACGACCGGGGGGAATTTGTCCACGGGGTTATCGTGTCCCTTTCCGAGACGATCGTCGAGCGCAGGATTGCCGAGGGGCAGGACGTCGAGATCCTGCAGCTGGTCGTCGATGTTGTCACCGAGGAGCCCGGGAGCACCTCCCTGGACCTGGGCAATGCCGCCGGTTTCCCGGGCCGCCGCAACGTCATGACCGATGGCAGCGGCAATTCGGTGGCTCCAGGGCCGCAGCTTTCCGATGGAGCCTTGTCCCTGCGGAGGCTGCTGCCGGTCATCAAGCATATCCAGGGTAACATCGGCGGTATCGGGGACACCTTCCTTGTCGTCGGGTTTAATTTTGACCAGGAGGGACTACGGGTCACGATCTGCGGCAACGAGGCGGAGAACCGCCTGCTGGGTGATGGCCAGACCCTGCAGGTCTTCGCGCCGGCCTGCGCCTCGGCGGGTTTCGCTTCGCTTGAGATCTGTAATTCTTTCGGCTGCGATACGGTTGCCCAGGGATTTGAATACGAGCTGGTCGGCGGAGGGCAGGTGCCCGGTGACTGTAACGGCGATGGCGGTCTCGATCTCTCTGATGGGGTCTGTCTCCTGAGCCACCTCTTCCTTGGTCAGCCGGCGGACCTGCCCTGCGATGGGGCCGGCGAGGTCAGCCTGAACGATTTCAATGGTGATGCGCGCATCGATCTCTCCGATGGTGTGGGAGCGCTGGTCTATCTTTTCCAGGGAGGGCCAGCCCATGCCGGGGGTGTCGACTGCAGAATCTTCGCGGGATGCCCCAATAGCTGCAATTAAGATGTACGCCTGGAGCAGGCTGTCCGCGCCTGCAGAATTTGCGTGAGCAGGATTAGAGTGCTATGATCGACGGTTCAGGGCCAGTGGGTAAACGAACCAGGAATCCTATATTTATACCGAGGTGTCTCATGGGTAAGATCCGTTCCTTTCAGTTTGCGGTGATATTGAGTGTGTTGGCTTGCGCGGCCACCCTGATGGGGGCCAATCGCTTCGAGGTTTCAGGAAGGAATCTTCCCCAGGGAACCACCGGAGCCGAGATTTCGATCCGGGCTGACCTTGACCAGGACATCTACGGATTCTCCGTGTCGTTGAACTTCGACCCCAGCGACATCACCATCACCAGCGTACGGCTGGGGAGCGCTGTCGCGCCGCTGGAGCCCGAGTTCAGCGCAGGGGTGCTTGATAACGATGCCGGGGAGTTTTCCCACGGAGTGGTCTTCGCCCTGAGCGAGGCGCGCATCAACACCAGGCTCGAGTCCGCCGAGGATCTCGAGGTGCTGGTGCTCGTGGTGGATGTGAGCGTCACTCCCGGCACTACGACGCTCGACCTGGCCAATGGCAGCGCGCCCGGACGGCTGAACGTAATGACGGATGGAGTCGGCAACTCAGTGTCTCCGGCGCCCACCCTCGTCGATGGCACGATCAACATCATCGACCTGGCCCCGCGTCTCGACACCTACCTCGAGAACAACGGCGGCTCGGGTACCGTCTTTACGATCATCGGCAGCAACTTTGATCAGCCGGAGCTGACCGTGAAGGTCTGCGGTAATGATGCCGAGCACGAGGTGCTCGCCAATGGCCAGACCCTGCGGGTGACGGCGCCCCGCTGTCCCGACAAGGGACCGGCTCTCGTCGAGGTCTGCACCGTGCGCGGCTGCGTCCGCGACCCCCTTGGCTTCATGTACACGGTCGCCGACACCGCCCCGATCGTCACCAGCGTTATTTCCAATTCGGGCCGCGCCGGCTCTGTCTTTTTTGCCGATGCGCGTAACCTGAGCAACCCGGACGCTGTCACGGTGAAGGTCTGCGGCAACGATGCAACTTTTTCCATTCTTCCCGGCGGCGTGACCCTGCGCACCCTCCTGATCACGGCTCCGGATTGCGGGACCGGCGGCTGGGCGACCCTCGAGGTCTGCAATGAATTCGGCTGCGACACTCTCGTCGAGGGCTTCAACTACGATATCGTCGGCGGCC
The DNA here is from genome assembly GCA_965659285.1 of Planctomycetota bacterium. GTDB lineage: Bacteria > Planctomycetota > UBA8108 > UBA8108 > UBA8108 > UBA8108. The sequence goes on from CBFHWB010000006.1 coordinate 45,429, forward strand.
GCCAGGTGCCCGGCGACTGTAACAGTGACGGAAGCCTCGACCTCTCCGATGGAGTCTGTCTCCTGAGCCACCTTTTTGTCGGCCAGCCGCCCGAGCTGCCCTGTGAGGGCGCGGGCGAGGTCGCCCTCAATGACTTCAACGGGGACAACAGCATCGATCTCTCCGATGGAGTCGGTGTCCTGGTCTATCTCTTCCAGGGCGGCGCGGCCCATGCCGAGGGGACCGAGTGCAAGGTGCTGGTGGGGTGCGATAACCTCTGCAATTGAGCTCTCTCTTCGGGCGCGCCTGCTGCGCCGGGCCGGGATCCTGTTCTCTCGGGCCAGGCTGGACGCCCAGGCTCTAATGGAATGACAAAGCCGCGGGGCGTTTACGTCGTGCTCGAGGGAAGGCTCCAGCCGGGCGCGCCCGGATTATTCTCCGCCACCGCCGCAGCCGCCGCCGCCACCACCTCCTCCACCGTCGCCCCCAGATCCACCACAGCCACCGCCACCGCCTCTCCCGGTTTTCATCGCCATGATGAAGCAAAAAATGACAATGCAGACCAGCACTGCAACTGTCACCCATCCAAAAATGTCACCGCCATCCATTCTGTTACCAGCCTCTCTTGTGAATTAAGGGGGTCCGTTTTTGTTGTCTCCGCGGCGGCGACCTCTCCTGGCGCGTCCGGATTATTCGCCACCACCTCCGCAGCCGCCGCCTCCGCCGCCACCGCCTCCACTGGCGCAGCCGCCGCC
>CBFHWB010000007.1:0-44111 GCA_965659285.1 Planctomycetota bacterium
TTCTTTTTTACGGAAGATGAGAAAGATGGCAGGCGGGAGCTTTTCAGCTTTCCGTCTGCCCGGTTGTTTTCGAGTTTCCCCACGCCTTCAGGACGTGATCGACGATTTCGCTGACACCTTCGCCGTGCTTGACCCGCGTGAACAGGAAGGGGCCAGCGCCGCGCATTTTCGCGCTGTTGCGTTCCATGACGGAGAGGTCGGCCTCGATCGCCTCGGTCAGGTCGGTCTTGTTGATGACCAGCAGGTCCGACTGGGTAATTCCGGGGCCACCTTTTCGGGGGATCTTGTCTCCGCCGGAGACATCGATGACATTGCGAACGCAGCGCTATAGCAATTTAAGTGACGCAGGCAAAGGACTTAGGGATGAGCCCCCCACGGCTTGCACCAATGCTTGCACCAGCGAAACGCAAAAGCTCCTGGAACTCCTGGCCGCGACCCTGAGATCACTCAGCGATGAGGACAGGGCCCGCCTGGCGGAGCTGATTCAGCGGGAGGACTGAGCCCCCCCACCGCCGCTCATTAATACAGGGGGTCATCGGGCAGGTGGGCGGGGGTGCGCGTTGTGCCTTTGAGGTTGGCCTTGATTGCACCTCGGAGATCCGCTCCCTGCAGGTTCGCACTCGTCAGGTTCGCTCTCTCCAAGTTCGCTCTCTCCAGGTTCGCCCCCGTCAGGTTCGCCGTCCAAAGGCTCGCACTCGTCAGGTCTGCCCCCTCCAGCCACGCACTCGTCAGGTCCGCCTTCACCAGGTACGCCGTCACCAGGTACGCCCTCGTCAGGTTCGCATTCCCCAGGTCCGCAACTTTCAGGTTCGCCCCCTTCAGGTTCGCCTCCGTCAGGTTCGCCCCCACCAGGTTCGCAAACTCCAGGTTCGCATTTCGCAGATCCGCCCCCGCCAGGTCGGCACCCTGCAGGTTCGCGCCACGGATGTTCGCATTTGCCATGAACGCGCCCTGGAGTCGTGCACCCGTCAGGTTCACTGAGTGCAGGTAAGCGCCCTCCAGGTTCGCTCCCCGCAGGTCCGCATTGATCAACTCAGCCCGGAACAGGCTTAAGTTTGAAAAGTCCGCCCCCTTTAATTCCGCATCGGGCAGGATCATGGCGCCCAGTTCTTTTCGCGTCAGCTGCCCCACTGTCAGGCCTTTTGCGCCCGTCAGGTTCGCACCCTCCAGATTTGCATCACGCAGGTTCGCGTTCGTCAGGTCCACATAGGCCAGGTCTGAGCCCCGCAGATCAGCACTTTCCAGGTCGGCGTTCCGCAGGTTGGCGCCCTGCAGGTTCACATTCTGCAGCTTAACGCCCGCGAGGTTCGCGCCCGAGAGATCTTTCCCCCTCAGATCCCTGGGCTGAAGATTGCAACCCCTCAGCTCTCCTCGCTTAATGTTCACCGTCTATCTCTCACTCCCCAAGGCAGATCCGGCTCGTACTCAATAAGCAGCCGCGCAAAGCGTTCCTTTTCATCGTTCCAGGTGGAACAGGGATGCGGAAAGAAAGGAAGAACCGCACCCCGTCCCGTCTGGTTCGTTTATTCCATTATTTACATTCCGCCGCCGCCGGTAAAACTGGACATCGAATTCAGCTTTTTCCCGAATAACTCCCTCCCTGCAGACGAGCAAAAGAGGGCAGGGATTCCCACCTGCAAAACCGGCTTAACGCCCTGTTGCGCCTGCCTCCTGGATAGTGGCTGTTTTCGAAAATTAACGGAAAACGATGTCCAAATTCGCGGCAAGTGGCGGACTAATAGCATGGAAGTTGAACTCTGAACAGGTCGGTTGACGATTACCCGGGCAGTCAGCGGGGGGCTGTTTTCAGCCCCGCCTGGGGGGCGCGACCCTAACCACCAGTTGCTGAAGAAGCACCTACAGACTTCAGCAGAGGCAGCCTCCGTCAACCGGCCGTTTTTACTCGTTTTCCTTTAACTCTATTTCACTCACGAAACTCCAGATGCGCAGATTATGTTTAGCTGTTACCTTCGCCATAGAGATGGAGTCGATGGCCCAGGCTCACAAGCCCGGGTCCAAGGCAAGCCCGGCTTCAAAGAAACCAGGGAGCCCCAGGAGGCCACCTGCAAAGCTGCAAAAGGGCGCTATGTCCGGCTCCGGGCGCTCTCCGAGGTCAGCCGAGGACCATGGGCTTCAGCGGCGGAAATTGATATCATCGGCGACTATGGTCGGCTTTATTTCCCCGCAAAAACAAGGAAAGACAGGCATCTCATGCGCACCTGTTCGCTGTCCATGATCGCCCTGCTGGTATTGATCGCTCCCCTCGCGCAGGCGGGAGAGCTTCCCCCCGTCGCGCCGGGTGACTGGCCAATGTACAACCTCGATGTGCTCGGTTGGCGCTACAATGCGGCTGAAAAAAGTCTTTCGCCTGACAATGCCGGCCAGCTCGAAGAGAAGTGGCGCTTTCCCCCCAGGGGATCGAAAGAATTCGTCGGCGCCATCCACGCCACCCCCATCGTGGTCAACGGCCATGTCTACTTTGGCACCATGGTCAGGCCCGCCTTCTACAAGCTCAAGCCCAATGGCAAGATCGCCTGGAAATTCCGAATCCCGGCCGGCTCCAACAAGGGAACGCTCGGTGAAAAAGGCAAGCGGGCCGTCAACCCGATCGAACACGGCCCGGGCATCCTGAGCACCGCCCTGGTAACTGACAACACGGTCTTCTTCGGCGATGCGGCTGGTGTGTTCTACGCCCTCGATCGCGCCAGCGGAAAGAAGCTCTGGTCTCTCAACTCCAAGGTCGATGGCTTCCCCGGCAACCACCACGCCAATGTCTTTATGTCCTCTCCTATCCTTGCCGATGGGAAAATCATCGTCGGCGGGGGAACCCACGAGCATCCCTATCCCCAGGACCCCAACTATCCCTGCTGCACAGGGCGGGGCTTCGTGATCGCCTTCGAGCCCGAAACCGGCAAGATCGTCTGGAAATATGATGTGGGCCCGCCACCGAAGAAATTCAAGAAACCCGTCGTCATCGAAGACGCCAACGGAAAACACGTCTTCACCCACGGGCCGGCCACGAGCTCGGTCTGGTCCTCGCCATCCTGGGATGCCCGTCTTGGCCTGATCTTCTTTGGAACCGACGTGCAGAACTCTCCGCGCGCCCCAACCCCGGACAACTCCCGGCTCGACACGGAGTATTCAAGCGCCGTGATCGCTGTCGATGTCAAGACCGGCCGGGAGCGCTGGGTCACCCAGATCAACAAGGGTGACATCTTCAACCATACGATGTCGGGCTACGACCCCAACACCGGCCGCTACAAGGATCTCTCGATCGGCGACACGCCAAAGCTCTACGACATCAAGGTCAAAGGCCGGAGAACCCGGGTTGTCGGGGTCGGCTGCAAAGACGGCGGCTTCTACGTCTTCGCCGCTGCCGACGGAAAGCTGCTCAACTCAACGCCCCTCTACAAGGGGAAGCCGCGCTTTCCCCTCGACCCGAAACCGGACAAGCGCCTGATCGCCCTGCCCAGCCCGATCGGCGGCATCCAGAGCGGTTGCGCCACCGATGGTAAGCGTGTTTTCACCAACGCCATCGACTGGCTGCGAATCGGGCGGGCTCTTCCTGACGGGGGGCGGGTGGTCTGCATCCACCCCGATGCGGAGAAAGAATTCTGGCGGCATGAGAGGCCAATCATCAAGCCAAGGAGCCGTGGAAAAATCGGCGACCCCGTTGGCTCCGGCATCGCCCTCGGAGGCGGCATCGCCTGCTTTACGACCACTGTCAGCGAACAGCTGGTGGTGCTCGATGCGGCAAACGGAAAGGTGCTGAAATCAAAGCATATCGGGACCGTCTGGAGTGGCCCCTCGATTTCAAGGGGCCGGATCTATGTTGGGACCGGAAGCATCCTGTTCCTCAAGAAACAGATGAACGGTATTCTCTACAGCTTCGGCCTGCCTGGCGAGGACGAAGTAGGCCGCCTGGGTGGCGGTGATGAATAAGTCCGCTGTCAACCTTCGATAAAGGAGCTCAACCATGATGAAACTAGCTGTTCTGCTATTGATGGTCTTGCCCTCCCTGGCCGCAGCCCAGGAGGCCCCCCCTCCGGAGGAACTCACCTTCCGCAAAGACAACATCATGAGCGAGGGTGTCCGCCTCGGCGCCGAGGTCTTCTCCCTGAAGACGAACGAGGAGAAGAAGTTGCCGACCATCGTCATGTGCCACGGGTGGGGAGGTACGGCGAAAGCACTTCGTTCCGATGCGGCGGTGTTCGCCCGCGCAGGCTACCTTGTGGTCACCTTTGACTATCGCGGCTGGGGCGCAAGCGATGGCCGCATCATACGCACCGGCGAAAAGGGCAAAGACGACAGCAGCGCGGCGGTGCAAGAAATCCGCGAGGTCATCGACCCCATCGAGCAGACCACCGACCTCCTCAACGCCATTCACTGGGTGCAGAAAGAGAAGCGATGCGACCGCGAGCGCATCGGTCTCTGGGGAAGCAGCTTCTCCGGTGGCCACGTGGTCTACGCAGCGGCCCGTGACCCACGCGTCAAGGCCACGGTCAGCCAGGTGCCCGCCTTTGACGGGCGCTGGGCCATCAACTCTTCCCGCATGCGCAAGGCGACCTACGGCGGAGCTACGCAGCGAGCCCGCGGAGAGGTCGGCTACCCTGAGCCTGCGGAGGCCGCCCCTGGAAAGCTGAAAGGCTCTCCAATTCTCGAGAAAATCGGGCGCTACGCCCCGGTAGAGGATGCCGCGCGGCTGAAGGGCTGTGCCGCGCTCTTCATCCTGGCTGAGAACGAAGAGCTCTTCGACAACAAGGAGCATGGAATCCTCGCCCACAGCAAGGCGACGGGGCCCAGGAAGCTCGTCATCATCCCGGAAATCAAGCACTACGGAATCTACCGCGAGGCGAAGAAGCAGGCCCAGGAGCTCGCCATCGCCTGGTACGACGAACATCTGAAGAAATGAGCCGGGAGGCTCTCCCCCGATGAAATTAACCCCCTCGCTTCCTGCCCTGCTTCTGCTCGCCGCGCTCTGCGCCCCGGCAACCGAAGCGAAAGATGCCCGGCCCAACTTCATTCTCTTCATCACCGACGACATCTCCGCCGGGGACCTCGGCTGCTACGGCAACGAGAAGATCAAGACGCCTCACCTTGACCGCATGGCGGCTGAGGGGCTGCGCTTCACCAACGCCTACCTGAGCATCTCGAGCTGCTCTCCGAGCCGCTGCAGCATCATCTCGGGCCGCTGGCCGCACAATACCGGCGCCTGTGAATTGCACACCACCCTGCCAAAGGACCAATACGTCTTCCCCGAGACGCTGAAGAAGGCCGGCTATTACACCGTGCTCTCCGGCAAGCATCACATGGGAGGCGCGGTAGACCGCGGCTTTGACAAGGTCTCCAGGGGCAAGGGGCCCGGCAAGGAAGGCGACTGGGTAAAGATCCTCAGGGAGCGCCCCAGGGACAAGCCCTTCTTCTTCTGGTTCGCCTCGAGTGATGCCCATCGCGGCTGGGGCTTCAACGACGACGCGCCCACCTACGACCCGAAGGAGGTCATGGTGCCTCCCTACCTCGTCGATGGCCCCCGGACGCGCAAGGACCTCGCCGACTACTACCACGAGGTGAGCCGCACCGACCATTATGCCGGTCTCCTGCGCAAGGAGCTCAGGGAGCAGAAGCTCGGCGGCGACACCTATTTCATCTACATGAGCGACAACGGTCGCCCCTTCCCGCGCTGCAAGACCCGCCTCTACGACGACGGCATCAAGACGCCTTTCATCATTGCCTGCCCCGGCCGCATCAAGCCCGGAGTGACCGACTCCCTGGTGAGCTCCATCGACATCTCGGCGACGATCCTCGAACTGGCCGGAGCGAGAAAAGACCCGCGCGTGCAGGGGGTCAGCTTCAGCGCTGTTCTTCGCGACCCCAAAGCCACGACCCGGGACTTCGTCTACGCCGAACACAACTGGCATGTCCACCAGGCCCACGAACGCCTGGTGCGCTGGAAAAACTGGTCCTATATCCGCAACGCCTTCCCCGAACGCCAGCTCCTCTGTGTCGAGGCCGGCCCGAAGTTCCCCTCCGGAAAAGAACTCTGGGATGAAGAGGCGGGGGGGCGGCTCAAGGCTCACCAGCGCGATATCTTCCTCAAGCCCCGCCCACCCGAAGAGCTCTACGACCTCTCGGCCGACCCTCACCAACTGAACAACCTGGCCTCCGACAAACGCCACGCCCCTGTCCTTTCGCGGCTGCGCGGCTCGCTGGACCGCTGGGCAAAGGAAACCGCGGACAGCGTTCCGGAGCCGCCGACCAACGATCGGCAGGACGCCTACGGCAAAAAATACCGCAACCACAAGCGTGGTCCGATGCCCGGCGCAGAATTGAATTCGACCCGTAATAACCATCCAGGACCCCTCCGTGAATAAAAGCCGCTCCCGAATCACCGCCCTGCTCTTTCTCTCCGCGGTCCTGCTGCCGGCATCCCGAGGGGCAGCCCAGGCGCCCTATTCCGTTGCCCCTCCAGAAAAAGACAACACTCCGGCGGCGCAGCTCAAGTCTTTCACCATCGATAAGCGCTTCGAGGTCAACCTCTTCGCGGACGAAACCATGGGCATCGCCAACCCGATCTGTTTTCGCTGGGATGCCGGCGGGCGCCTCTGGGTTCTCTGCACCTGGGCCTACCCGCAGCTCAGGCCCGGAGAGCCTGCAGACGACAAGCTGATGATCCTGGAGGACACCACTGGCGATGGAAGAGCCGACCGGGTCTCCACCTTCGCCGATGGCCTGAACATGCCGACCGGCTTCGCCCTTGGCCACGGCGGTGCCTACATTGGCAACGGGCCCGACCTCATTCATGTGCGCGACACCGACGGCGATGGCAAGGCCGACCGCAAAGAGGTCCTCTTCAGCGGCTTCGGCACCGGCGATACCCACCAGAACATCAACTCCTTCGCCTGGACCCCGGGCGGCGAGCTGCTTTTCTGCCAGGGGCTTCACTGCTTCTCGCGCGTACAGACCCCCTGGGGCATTCGCCGACTGGACGAACACGGCTCGTGGCGGCTGCGGCCCCTGCGACGCCAGCTGCACAGCTACCGGCGCTCCTCCGGCGGCGGCAACCCCTGGGGCTACGCCTTCGGTGACTGGGGCGAGCCCTTCATTAAGAGCAACGGCGGGGGCATCAGTGAGTTCCTGCCGAGCATGGTCCATACCGACCACATCACCGGCGGCTATTGGGGCGGCGCCATGCAGATCGGCGCCACGAAGATCAAATCGATGGTGACCGAGATCGTCGACTCGCCGCACCTGCCCGATGACCTGCAGGGGGACTTCCTTATCGCGGGCTATTTCGCCCGCAACATCGCGCGCCTTCGCCCCTCGGCAGATGGGGCGGGACACAAGCTGAAGACGCTGGCGCCGCTGCTGACCTCCACCCACAGCGCCTTTCGCCCGGTCGATCTGAACGTCGGCCCCGATGGCGCCATCTACGTCGCCGACTGGTTCAATCCAATCATCGGACACTACCAGGCGTCTTTCCGGCACCCGGATCGCGACAAGAAGCGCGGCCGCATCTGGCGCATCTCCGCCAGGGGCCGACCCCTCGACAAGCCACCGGCCCTGGCAACCATGACGGCAGCAGAGCTCTGTAAACAACTTGCGGCGCCGACGCGCTGGGTCAGTCAGCAGGCCAAGCTGCGGTTGATGGACCTGCCGAAGGCCGAGGCGCTCGCCGCCACGCGAAACTGGGTGAAGAGCCTGGATGCCGGCGACCCTGAACTCGAACACAAGCTCTACGAGGCGATTGGTGTCTTTGAATCACACGAGGAGGTGAACCGGCCGCTCCTCGGGCGCCTGCTGAACGCGAAGGACCATCGCGCCCGCGCCTACGCAACCCGTGTGCTGGGGCGCTGGCATGACCGGCTCGACAAGCCGCTGGCCCTTTTGAAACAACGCGCGGCGGACAAGAGCCCTCGCGTGCGCCTCGAAGCCCTCGTAGCTGCAAGCGATGTACGCACAGCTGACTCTATTACTGTCGTCGCCCTGGCCGCGGATGGGCCCGCCGACCGCTTCATCAACTTCGCCTTCTCCCAGGCCGTCCACGCCCTGGCATCGAAGTGGAAGCCTGAACTCCTGGCCGGGCGCCTGGACTTCGGCCGTCCGGCCCACCTGGCCCGCGTGGTAGGCGTCATCGGGGGAGATGCCATGGCCGGCCTGGTGCGCCAACAGCTCTCCAGCGGAACTCTTGCCCCCGGGCGCCAGGCCGCTATGCTCGAACTGCTGGCGGGGATTGGCTCCCCGGCTGACGCAGAGCTGGTGCTCAAGCTCGGCTCCAGCCACCCCGGAGCGCTGCGAGCTCTTGCCACAGCCTTCCGCGAACGCGGCTTGAAAGCACCCTCATCCGCCACCGAGCGACTTGGGCCAGCCCTGTCGAGCCCGAACAAGGCTCTTCGCATCGAAGCACTTACCCTCTGCGGGCTGTGGAAACTCAACGCGCACACCCCTGCCATTCTCCGGATCGCGGTCAATCTCAAAGAGGCGCTTCCCGTGCGGGCCGCAGCAGCCGAGGCCCTGGGAGCCTTGAGCGGCCCATCCCTGGGCAAGGAACTGGCAGGCTTAACCGCCCCTGGCGAAACACCCTCCCTCCGCCAGACCGCCCTCGCCAGCCTTGCGCGTCACGATGCGACACGCGCGGCGGAACGCGCCGCCGCCCTGCTAAGAGAGGCAAGCCCGGCGGAAATCGGCCCGCTGGTGGCCGCGCTCTTGCAGCGAAGCGATGGAGCGAAGGCCCTCGCCGGCGCTCTCGGCAAAACGAAAATTTCAGCGGACACCGCCAAGCTGGCACGGCGCTGGATCAATGCCGCCGGCCGAAACGAGCCGTCGCTCACTGTCGTCCTCGACAAGCTCATCGGAGTGCAGGGCTCCACCGCAGCCTACAGCCCGGCCTACGTTGCCGCCCTCGAAAAGGAAGCGCTGGGCGAGGGCAATGCAGCCAGGGGGCGAAAGCTCTTCGAGCTGCCGCTGCTCAGCTGCACCGCCTGCCACGCGGTGGATGGAGTCAAGGGCGCGTCCACCTCCGTCAAGGGGCCCAACCTGAGCGCCCTGGCTGCCGGGGTGCCAACCAACATCATCATCGAATCGGTACTCTGGCCCGACCGACAGATCAAGGAGGGCTACCTCGCGACCACGGTAGTGACAAAAGCAGGGAAAGTGCTCAGCGGGCTGGTTCACAGCGAGGACAAGAAGACCCTGCGCCTCCTGGACCTCGCCTCCGGAAAGATCACCACGACACAGGCGGGCGCCATCCTGAAGCGCAGCAGGGGAGGAACCGTGATGCCTCCCGGGCTCACCGCCAGCCTCACGCGAGCCGAGCTGCGCGATCTCATCAAATATCTCTCGACATTAAAAACCGGCGGCCAACCAAAGTGAGAAAGCCATGAAGCCCCGAAACGCTTTTGTCCTCAGCCTTTTTGCCGCACTGCTGACACTCGGACCGGCGGTGGCGACCGAAGGCATCAAGCTCTCATATGACAACCTGAAGGTCGAGGTGCTCGACAGCGACGCGAAGGAATTCTTCGTCAGCCACACCATGGACCTGGAGGGAAGACTGTTTGTCGGAACCCGGGAAGCCCTTTTCGTATATGAGCGCAAAGCGGACGGCGGCTTCGCCCCGCGCCAGGAACTCTTTCGCTTCCCCGGGCACTCCTGGCTTTACGACCTGGAGGTCGTTGGTGATGACCTGCTGGTCCTGACCAACACGGCCCTCTACCGACTCCCGGGAGCTGTCACAAAGCGGCAGGGGCTGGTCCCTGAAAAACTGGTCTGGGGCATGCCACAGGGGCATTATCACCAGGGCTTACATGCGATAGAGTTTGGCCCGGACGGAGACCTCTTCATCGCGATGGGTGATCCGCAACCCCACCTCCATTGGGATCGCCAGCGCCCTGATCATCTCTGGCACTGGACCTTTTTCATCGGTCCTGACAATAAACCCTTCGCCTACACCGGTGTCGGAGCCGTTTTCCGGTACCGGTTAAAAGACCACAGCTTCAGCGTTTACGCCGGCGGGCTGCGCAATGCCTGCGGTGTTTCCTTTGACTCTAATTGGAACCTGTTCGTAAACGATAACGACCAGGAAGGCAGCTTCCATTCGCCAGGGCGCCTGTGTTATGTGCCGCCACAGTCCTGGCATGGCTGGGTGCGAGGATGGGCTGCCCGACAGAACGTCAAGCGCCGGGATATCCTCCCCGTTGTGGACCTCCAGCTCGACGTCCCCGTGGGCCAGTGCTGGTATGACGACAGCGTGCTGGGGCCGGCGCTCAAAAATTCCGTGCTGGTCGCTAATTGGGGCAATCGCACGGTCAGCCAGCATGTCACACGGCAACGCGGTGGTGGCTTCTACGGCCCTGCCCAGGCCTTCCTCGTGGGCGAAGGGGTGCGGCGACCGGTGTCGGTGGGACCGACCAATGACGGGCGTCTCATCGTCGCGGTCTGTTATATGAAAGGCAACGAGGGGTCGCCGGTGCGCAAAACCGACCTGCTCCTGATCTCGCCCAAAGGCGGCAAGTTCCCCCTCGTTGACTTCAGCAGGCAAAACAGGCTCGACCTGCTGAAGAAGCCCTGGCAGCTGCGCTATAAGGCCCACCAGGAGATTTTGCGCTCAGGCGGCGAGGCCCTGGCCTCGGCAGCGACACGTTTTCTCAAGGCCCGGCCCTCAGACACGGACTTCTCCAGCCTGATCTACCTGGCTGCGGCCCATGGAGACACCCTCTCCACCAGGAAGATCACGGAGCTGGCCTCCTCCGCCGGCCCTGCACGGACCCTGGCGCTGCGTGTCATGGCTGACTATTCGGATCGGTTTGAGCCCCTCGATGCGGCGGCGGTATTAAGAGATACGAAGGATCCCGCGGTGTTGCTGGCTCTCTTGGACTATCTGCATACCACACCGGCCACCATACCAGTCTCAGATGCCCTGGCAGAACTGGCCGCGCATGCGGACGCCTTCGTTCGCCAGTCTGCCGCACGGCTCCTGGCTCGCAGGGGAACAGACGACCAGTTGAAGAAGCTGTCTGCCGGCAACGTTAACCAGCGACTGGCCGCGGTGATGGCGGCCGGCTGCCGCATATGGGAGGACATAGAGACCTGCCGGCGTTTACCCCCGGGAAGCGCGCCGGCCCGGGCCGGCATGCTGAAGTATCAACATCCTGACGGCCCGGTTGACGTCAAGGCGCTGGGAAAGCCGACGGGTATCTTCATGAGCTCGCAATGGTGGGCGGTGGCTGAGAATCGCAAACGCCATCAGCTCGACTTTCAGCTGCTGCAAACGGCGCTGAACGACAAGAATGCCGGCGTGCATGTGCCGGCCGCACTCGCGTTGTTTTTCCTCGGCGATGCTCGTGTAGACCAGAAGGCGCAAGAGATCCTGAATCGCGAGGGCATCGAGGTCGCCGCCAAGTCGAAGGCCACGACCAATGCCGCGGCCGAAAAACAGGCCTTGCGCGCCCTGAAGTTCGCCACCTTGCCGAAGAACGAGGCGGTACCGGAACAGTTTCTCGGCATCGACTGGAAGAAAGAGTGGAAGAAAGGGGACCCCAAGGCCGGGAAGGCGCTCTTCACCCAACGTGGCTGTATCGCCTGTCATCGGTCTCCCGATGATGGCAAGGGCGGGAGCGTCGGCCCGACCCTGGTAGATGTCGGAAAACGGTTTTCGCCCACCTACCTGGCTGAGTCTGTCCTGAGCCCCAACAAGTCAGCCTCGCCCAATTTTTACCCGACCACGCTCCTGATGCGGGATGGCAAGGTCCACACGGGCTTCGTCGAAGCCAATGGCGAGAAGGTCAAGCTGAGGGTGGTGACCGGGCGGATCCTCGAATTGGACGCGAAAGCGATCAGGAAACGCGAAACCAGCCATCAATCCATGATGCCTGCCGGCCTGGTCCAGTCCCCCAAAGAGTTGAGAGACCTGATTTCCTTTTTGAAGTCCTCCGGCCGGCCAAGGTGATCCATTGAAACGGCTGAACAGAATCCTGTGGTTTACGACGGTTGTTTTCGTGTTGGCAGAGACGGGGGGTGCCCGGGCAAACGAAGAGTTTGTCGTGGCCGGAGGCCTGGCCATTCAGCCCTTTGCGCTCCAGGGACAGTTATTCAACCCGGCCAGCATCGACGTGGACGACCGCGGACGCGTGTGGGTTGGCGAAGCCCTCAACTACCGCAAGAAGGCCCGCAAGGCGGGTGACCGCGTTTTGATCCTCGAGGACAGCAATGGCGACGGGCTCGCCGACAAGGCCACGGTTTTTTACCAGGGCCCCGATATCGATGGCGTGCACGGCATCTGCGTGCTTGGCAATATGGCGATCGTTTCCGCGCCCGACCGGATCCTGTTACTCACCGACACCGATGGCGATGACAAGGCGGACGCGAAGAAGCTGCTGTTCAGGGGCCGGGTGACCCAGGGCCCCCATGGCCAGCACGACCATGCGGTTCACGCCGTGATGTTCGGGCCCGATGGGCGGCTCTACTTTAATTTTGGGAACTTCAACGCCGGCTTGTGGCGCGCGGACGGAACCCTGGTGAAGGACGTTTTCGGAGACCCGGTGAACAACAGCCGCAAGCCCTACCAGGAGGGCATGGTCATTCGATGCGAATTCGACGGTAGCCGTGTAGAGGTGCTCGGCTACAACTTTCGCAACAATTGGGAGGTGGCCGTCGACTCCTTCGGCTCCATGTGGCAGTCGGATAACGACAACGGGTCGAGCTCCTGCCGGGTGAACTTCGTGATGGAGTACGGCAATTACGGCTATCGCGACGAGCGCACAGGAGCCGACTACCGAAGCAGGCGCACCAATATGGAAGCCACGATGCAACGGCGCATGTGGCACCAGAACGACCCCGGCGTGGTGCCGAACCTGCTCATCACCGGCTCAGGCGCGCCCACCGGTATTCTCGTATATGAAGGCGCTCTCTTGCCGGAGACCTTTCGCGGGCAAATGATTCACGCCGAACCCGGCCGCAACATCGTGTGGGCCTTCCCCGCAAAACAGGCAGGCAGCGGTTATTCCGCCCGCATCGTCAACATTGCCCGCAGCACAAAAGACCGCAACTACCGGCCCTCTGATGTGTCCGTTGGGCCGGATGGCTCCCTGTTCATCGCCGACTGGTTCGATCCCGTCGATTGCTGCCACCGCACCATCAACGATGCGGGCCGGATTTTCCGGGTGGCGCCCCCGGGACACGCTTATACCGCGCCTGCCCACGATTACCAGGCGCCGGCCGGTGCCGCCAGGGCATTGCGAAGCCCGAACCTGTCAACGCGATACAAGGCCTGGGTCGCCTTGCAGGCAATGGGTGTCCGCGCCCGCCCTGCGCTGGAGACGATGGCGGATGATAACAACCCCCGCTTGCGGGCCCGCGCCCTGTGGGCCCTGGCTGCCATCAAGGATGGCGCCCCGGGGAGCATCGAGCTGGCCCTGGTCGATGAATCAGAAGATGTTCGCGCGCTTTCGCTGCGCATCGCGCGTCGTCATCGCCTGCCCGTTGAGCCCTTTGTGAGGCGCTTAGTGCGTGATGAATCTGCCCTGGTCCGCCGCGAGTGCGCGGTTTCCCTGCATCGACTCACCTCTCCCGAGGCCGTTCAGCTCTGGGTCGAGCTCGCCTCTCAACACGACGGCAAGGACCGCTGGTTCCTGGAGGCGCTGGGCATTGGCGAAAAAGGCAAGGAAGGCGCCTGCCTTGATGCATGGCTGAAGAAGGCCGGCGAGGCCTGGCGGTCCCGGGCCAGCCGTGACATTGTCTGGCGTTCGCGCGCACCGAGAGCGGCAGTGTTGATCGCGAGCCTGCTCCTGAGCCCCGACGTGCCGGCGGCGGAGCATCCGCGTCTCCTGCGGGCGCTGGATTTTCACACCGGCGAACAAAAGGACGCCGCGCTCACCACCCTGCTGCTGAGCGACTCCAGGGACCATCCGGCGACCTACCTGGAAGCCTTCCAGCGCGCCACCCCGAAATTCCTCAAGGCCCATCCGGAGGTGATGCACCGGGTGGAACCCGCCCTGCTCGCCAGCAAGGGCACGGTCACCTTTGTCGACCTGGTGGCGCGCTTCAATCGCCGCGACCTGGCCGGCCACCTGATGGACATGGTGCCGGGCCATCCGGAAAAAGAGGCCTCCATTCGCGCGGCCCGGCAAGTACTGGCCTTTGGCGAGGGTAAGCGCATCGAGGAGGCCTTAAAGAAACCGAGGCGGGCGCCGGATTTCGTGAAAACGCTCGGCTTTGTCGGCACTAACGAATCGACGGCGTTGCTGCGGGCCGTTGCCACCGACCCGTCGCGATCCGTGACTACGCGCCTGCTGGCCGTCGCCGCCCTGGGCCGAAGCTCCCCGGGAGCGTCGGCGCTGGTGCACTTGGTTCGACAGAAAGGCCTGCCCGGCGAATTCCTGCCATCGGCCATTCGGAGCCTTGCTTCCTCTCCCGGCCCGGGCACCCGTCTTTTCGCCGCGCAGCAGCAGGAGCTCCTCGCACCCGCCGCCCGGCGCTGGCCCCTGGAAAAACTCCTGGCGGCCAGGGCGGATGCCGCCAGGGGCAAGGGCTTGTTTCAGAAGGCCCGGTGCAATACCTGTCACATCGTGCGCGGTGAAGGAACCGATTTCGGCCCCGAGCTCTCAGACATCGGCACCAAGCTGACCTCTCCGCAATTGTTCGCCGCCATCCTGAACCCGAGCCAGACCATCAGCCTGGGCTACGAGGGCGTCACCATCGGGCTGAAAAACGGAACCGTACTCAGCGGGTTCGTGACCAGCGAAAGTGAAACCTCCCTGGGCCTCCGCATCCAGGGCGGCCTTCTGAAGGATCTGTTCAAGGCCGACATCCGGACCCGCAAGGCGATGGGCCTTTCTCTCATGCCCGCGGCCATCGATGCCACCCTGGCGCCACAAGACCTCGTCGATCTCGTCGGCTGGCTGAAAACTCTCCGAAACAACGAGGCCAATAAATGAGGAGAATACAAACTGTTGGACGGGGAAACGGCGAACAATAAGAATGACAAGAACCTGAAATGAAAGATTTACGATGAAAATGCGAACACTGATCGCCCTCGGCCTGTTTGCCGCCCTGTTGCCTTTGACCGGGATCGCCACCTCGACGCGCGATCCGCGTGTGGACACCACCTTTTTCAACGGCAAGGACCTCACGGGCTGGTCGACCTCGCAGGCGAAGTACTGGTCGGTGAAGGAGGGCGCCATCGTCGGGCATTCCGATGCCAAGGTGCCGAAGAACGAGTTCATCTGGTCGAAAGTCGAGGTGAAAGATTTTCTCCTCGTGGTCGACGTGAAGCTGACGCCGGACAATCGCAACGCCGGGATCCAGTTTCGTTCGAAAAAGGCGAATGCCGCCGGCCAGGCACATGGCTACCAGGCGGATGTCGGCGCCGGCGTGTGGGGCAAGCTCTACCACGAACACGGGCGCGGCAAACTCGACTGGAACAACCGCGCCGCCAAGGCCGTAAAGCGCGGCGAATGGAACCACTACGAGATCCTCGCTGTCGGCCACCGGATCTGGACCGCCATCAACGGCACACTCTGTGTCGCGATGGAAGATCCCAAGGGTGAGCTGTCGGGGAAAATCGCCTTCCAGGTTCATTCCGGGCCGCCACAGAACGTGCGCTACCGCGTACGGAAGCTGGTCCATGACCCCGAGCTGAAGCTGGAGAAGCAAACGAAGAAGCAGCTCCTCGACGCCCTGCCGAAAAAGAAGAAGACGGCCGCGGGCTCGCCGCCGCCGAAGCCCGGCTGGACCCCGCAGGTAATCGCCTGGCGCGCAAAGCTCGATGCGAACGACCCCGGCATGAAGGGCGACTGGTTTTCGGCGACCCTTGACGACGGCGAGTGGAAAACGATGAACCTGCCGCGCCACTATGAGACCGCCGGCCTGCCGAACCACGATGGCACGGTCTGGTTCCGGCGCGTGCTCGAGCTCCCTGCCGCCTGGGCCGGCAAGCCCCTCACGCTGGAGTTGGGCCCGGTTGACGACATGGACATGACCTGGTTCAACGGCAAGCAGGTCGGCGGCATCGAGCGGCCCGGCTTCTGGGCCACCCCCCGCCGCTACGCCATCAAGGGCGAGCTGGTGAAGGGTGGGCGCAACGTCATCGCCGTGCGTGTAATCGACCATGGCGCGCCGGGAGGCTTCGCCGGAAAGGCGGCCCAGATGCGTGTCAGCGGGAGGAGACTCAAGTCCCTGTCGATCGCGGGTGACTGGAAATTCCAGCCCGGCGTCACGCTCAAGTCCCTCGGGCTTGGCGGGCTGACCAATCCCACACCAGTGCCCCCGCCGCCTCCGCCGCCGGCCCTGGTGCGCCCGCTTGACCGACCGCCTGTCCCCCTGCCCCCCTTTGCCGATGGCTTTTCACTGGAGGGCGGTGAAGCGCTGGTCATTCTCGGCGGCTCCAACGCTGCAGAGCTCGCGCGCTTCGGGTATTTCGAAACCCTGCTGGCGGCATCCTATCCGGACAGCCCCGTACAGCTGCGGAACCTGGCCTGGCCCGCCGATACCGTCTTCCGCCAGCAGCGGCCCCGCAACTTCTTTTCCACCGACAACCCGGGCTATGGCGAACGGGATGGGCGGGAGCCCCTTGTCGTCGATGTTGCCTTTCTCTGGCTGGGCCAGAGCGAGATGGTGGACAACACGGGGAAGCTCGATGCTTTTGAGGCGGCCTATCGCCAGAAGCTCGACCTCTTGCAGGCCTACACCGGCCGTGTTGTTCTCGTGACCCCGGTCCCCTGCGAAGATCCGCTGGAGCTTGGGCTCGATGTCGAAAAGAACAAACGCGCTCTCGCCTCCGCTGCCGCAACGATCCGGCAGCTGGGCCGGGAAAAGGAGCTCCCCGTGATCGACCTCTTCAGCCGGCTGAAGAACCGGCAGGCCACCCGCGATGGCATCCTCTTGAGCCGCCGGGGGCACCTGCTGGCGGCACAGGAGATGGTTCGGGCTCTCCGCGGCGACAAGCCCGGCAGCGCTCTTATCGGAGAGCTCAGGCCGGATGGAAAGCTGCAATCACAACCGGCCGAGGAGCTGAGGCAGACCGTGTTGGCGAAGAGTCGTCTCTGGCAACAGTACTGGAGACCCACCAACTGGTCCTTCCTCTACGGCAACCGCCAGACCCAGCCCAGCAGCCGGGATCACCGCAACCGCAATGTCCGCTGGTTCCCCGGCGAGCTCCAGGGCTTGCTGCCCCTGCTCGATGAGGCAGACCTTAAGATCCACGCCGCGGCAAAGGCCGCTTCTGCTCCCGCCGGGTCGTAAGCCGTGCATTCCGCTGTGCGAGCCCACCACGGGGAGGTAAACTGGACGCCGTTCTTTTTTCAACCACCGGCAGGGCATCATGACTCGACTCTTTTTCCTTTTTCCTCTCCTTGCAGCCCTCTTCGCCATCAAGGTACCGGCGGCTGGGGGAGAGCCCCAGGTTGCCTGGCATGGAACCCTCAAGGGCGGGCTCGCCGAGGCCGCGCGAACCGGCCGCCCGATCCTGCTGGTGTCCGGACTCGCCTGCCTTCACCAGGTTCCCGGAATCTGGTGAAAGGGTAAGCAGGGAATGGACGGGAGTTTCCTGTCCGCCAAGGCCACCGTCGAGGCATCGAGACCCTTTGTCTGCATTCGCCTGGCCACCTATGAAAACCAGGACGAAGTTGATTTCATGAAGACCCTCTACGTGAGCTTCACCGGGGAAATTGCCAACACCATGTTTGCCCTGCTTTCCCCGGATGGAAAAACCCGGCTCTCCGAGGCGGATCGCTCTCCCGCCCAGGTTTTCGGCGGCGTCATCCAGCGGCGCGCCAGCCAGCCCGGGGCGGCCGAACAGAACAAGGCTGCCGCGGCGAGGATGGTGGAATCGATGGAGGTCATCTCCCTGGCCTATCCCGGGAAAGAAGGCACGGCCGGGGGGCCACAGGCCCTGCCTTACCTGGGCGACCTGCGCATGGCGGTCAATGTCGCCGCCTGTGACAACCAACCGTTACTGGTGGTTTACGCCGAGAACCCCGGCGAGGTAGCCCGGCTGGAAGAAGCGCTGCAGCCCATCGCCTGGAGCAAAGAGGTCATCGGGCGGGCGCTCTATGTGGCGGTAAGCGACGCGGCCGAATATACCCGCTACATCAAGGGAAAGAAGCCCGCCGCCGGCTATGCCCTTGTCGCCCCCGAGCCCTATGGGCGCCACGCGACGCCCCTGCTGACCATCGACGGAGAAACAAAGCCCGAGAATGTACACAAGCAGCTCATTGCCGCCCTCGCTCTCTACAATCCCCCGCCAAAGGACTTCGAGAAACACGAGGCAGAGGGTCTCAAGGCCGGCATCCAGTGGAAGCCGAAAACCCCGATCACAGACCGCTCGCGCCGGCAGCGAGGGAAAAGCCGGCGGCGGCCCTAGCCTGCCTTCTTGCCCTTGCCGGGCTTCGATTTGCCTGAAGCCGGGAGCGCCTTGCTTTTGGGCACCCAGCGGACTTTTTCTCCGCTCTTCGCCATCGTCCGGTCGATCCAGCCGCGAACAGCGGCCGGCTGGATTCCCCGCCCATAGCTCTTGCCGCCGATCCGCACACCGCCGCTGACGATGCCGAAGAGGACGTCCCTATCGTTGCCGGGGCGGTCGATAACATAGGCTCCACCGCTGTCTCCGCCTTTACCCGGCGTCCCGTCCTTGCCCGGGTAATGACGGAATTTAAGCCCGCGCCCGATACCCCGGCGCCCGGGATGGTGGTGCCTTCCTCCCTGGTGGCCGGCCATGGTAAAGGTGATCGCCCCGTGCTTCTCCTCGAGCACGTGGGAGAGCACGCCCACCGGCCGGATCCCCTTGAGAGCCCTCTTGAAGTGGACCAGGGCGATGTCCCCCTTTGGCGCGATGAACGCCTGCTCCACCTGGACCTCGACCTTCCTGCCGAAGGCGACCTTCACGTTGCGCGTCTTTGGCGCCCTGGCCTTGACGCTCGCCACATGCGCTGCCGTAAGACCCCAGGAGGGGGAGACCATAACGATGGAGCCGTTGCCGATTTTTTTGCTGCCGACATGATGTCCCCGCCAGGAGCCGACATATCCGTAAGGAACATCCGCCGCGTAAGAAACCAGGAAGTTCACCAGGCGCTCGGACTCGAAGAAACCGCGCCACATATTGTGCCCCTGCCCGGAGGCGACCTCGAGTTCCATGAGCCCTCCGGCCGCCTTGTAGCGCTCCGCCACCAGGCCGGAGTTGGCCGCCAGTGGCACCACCCTGTCTTTGTCTCCATGAATATGGAAAATCGGGACGGCGGCGGCGGCAAGAGGGGCGAGGCGGTCGACCGGGTTGTGTTTCACAAGCGCTTCAGCCAGCTGCCCCTGCGTCATTCCATAGGCTCCGCAAGCCCGCCCCAGCCCCGGGTAGCTGGCCAGGTTGCACACCGGGTAGATCCCCGTGATGCAACGGATCTTTTCAGGGTTTTCCGCCGCCCAGCAATAGAGCATCAGGCCGCCCCGGCTTCGGGCCAGGAGGGACACCTTCGTGTCGAAGCCCTCATCTTTCACCAGTTTTTCATAGAGCGCGGTATAGGTCTTTCGCCCGGCGGGGCTTCCATACGACTCGCCTACGTTGACGCCAGCGATGGCAATCCCGGCACCCAGGAAACGCTCAAACATCCAGGCCTCCGATTTACCGGGCAGGTTCGTCCCCAGGGTGGGAGCGTAAAGAACCCAGGGAACAGGCTCTATCTTTTTCTCCGGGGGACGAATCACAAAAGCCGGACGCCCAGCCACCGTAAACGGCTCCTTGTGAATCCGCGGCATCGGCTTGTTCGGCTCCGCGCCATCGAGCCATCCTCCCACCAGAAGTAAAAGACCCGGGATCAACACCATGGCGATCCGTGACTCGGTTGTTGGCACTGCTTTACCTGCCTTTCGCCACCATGGGCTTATTTTTTCTTCCGCTTCTTTTTCTTCTCAGAGGAGGGCTCGCCGCTGCCGAGGTCCTGGACGGTTTTCCCGAGAATCCGGGCAACATATTTATTGTACCGGCCATCGGGAGAAGCCCCGCCGCTGGTGGGAAAACGCCGGATGGTCTCGAGCGCGTAGCCGGCCTTCTGGTCGAGCTTGTCGATCGCGTTGAGAGCCGCCATCGAGACGAAGACATCGGAGTTGTTCTTCCAGGGCGCGACACCCACCAGGGCATCGATCCCCTTTCTTTGCTGCGCCTGGCTTCCGTACTTTCCGAAAGCGTAACCCGCCGCAATGCGCACATACGAAGAATCATCCTGCAGGGCGGCGAGAAGCTCCTTTTCAGACGCCTTGATCGCGGCCGCGCCGCGGTTGAGTATGCCAACCGCCCCCCAGTAACGAACGGCGCTGTCGGAGTCCTTCAGCAGCTTCTTCACCGCGGGAAGCTGGTCAGCGCCGCGCATCGTGGCAAGGTCCGCCGCCGCGAAGATCTTGTCGTAGGGATACTTGCTGTCATCCCTGCCCATCTCGCGCGCGGTGGAGCCGCGGCTGCGGCTGTGAATCTCACCCTCGGGCAGGAAACCAAGGTCGCGAATCCGCCGGCACCAGTCCTGCTGGGCCTTGCGGAGCTCCTTGAGCTTGTCCTGGTGGGTGGAGGACTCCGCCAGGTTGTTCACCTCGTCGGGATCCGCCGAGAGATCGTAGAGCTCTTCAGGCGGCTTGAGCTTCCAGAAGTGCGATTGCGCCTTGTTCAGCTTCCCCGCATCGAAGTCTCTCTTCCAGGCCGCCGTCGATTTTGTCACAAAGTTATACGAAACATACTGGCCGTAGATGAAATGGGGGTTGTAGTTGCGGATGTAGTGGTAGCGGCCGTCGGTAACCGTTCGGATAAAGTCATAGCGCTCATCCATGCGCCCCCGGAAGCCGAACATGTATTTCGGCTTTTCCTGCTGATGCTTACCGGCAAAGGCGTGGCCCTGCATCCATGCCGGCGGCTTGACCCCGGCCAGGCTCAGGAGGGTTGGGGCGAGGTCGACAAAGTTCACCAGGCGGTCGCTCTTGCCGCCGGCCTGGTATTCTTTCGGTGCCAGGTGCTTCCATTTGGGCGGAAAAAACACGACCATCGGAACCGAGAGGCCCGAGTTGTAGGTCCAGCGCTTACCCCGAGCCATGCCCGAGCCGTGATCACCGTAATAAAATACGATCGTTTCCCCGGCGAGCCCGGCCTTGTCGAGCTCCGCCAGGTGGCGCCCGGCGATCTCATCGGCGCGGGAGACTATATCGTAGTACTGGGCCCAGTCCTTACGTGATTCTGCATTGTCCGGATGGTAGGCCGGGATCCTGACCTTCGCCGGATCGAGAACCTGCTTATGACCGCCTGCGCGAACCCGGCTCTCGTGGCTCACCGTGGAGTTGAAGATCGCGAAGAACGGCTGGCCTTTCTTGCCATTCTTGTAGTGTGCCCGCCGGGAAGATTCGTTCCAGCCGGTTCCCCCAGAGCTGCTGACGTTATAGTCGGTTTTCGAGTTGTTGGTGCAATAGTAGCCCTGCTCGCGCAGAAAGGTCGGGTAGAAACGCACGTGGTCCGGCAGCCTGACCATGCTCCTCATGTGCTGGCCGCCTACAGATGGCGGGTACATGCCGGTGATGATCGTTGTGCGGGCGGGGGCACAAACCGGGGCACAGGACCAGGCCAGCTTGAAGAGCATCCCCTTCTTTGCCAGGGCATCCACGTTCGCCGTGGCGGCGAGCTTGTCGCCGTAACAACCCATCTCGGGTCCGTGATCTTCACTGGTGATCCAGAGAATGTTCGGATGATCGGCCCCCTGGGCAGTGACCGCTATCGCAAACAGGACAAACAGAAGACTGCTGATGCGCATTTTCATTGCTCTTTAAATAAAGTTAAACGACCCGTATGACTTATAGCATCGTCCCAGGGCCAGCCTGCAGGCAAGCGGCGTTTGCCATTTTCTCCTGGCCCACGGATGGGGGAGCGGCCTATTCGTCCGTCGCGGGCTTGTCTTCGGGCTGCTGGTCCGCGGCCTTGTCCGCGGCAAGCTTCTCTGCGGCTTCCGCTGCGGCCTCTGCTGCAGCTTTCTCCGCCGCCTTGAGGACAGCCTTTTGCGCCTTGGCCGCCGCCTTGAGCACATCGAGCTCTTCCTCGAAGAACTGCTGGGCGTTGTCGAAGAACTCTTCCTGGGAGATCTCTCCGTCGTCGACCTTCTTGAGGAGGGCGCAGTGCGCCTGGTAGTCAAGGTTGACAATGCCGGCCTTGCTCTGCAGGAGCCTCCAGGCCTTACGACGCTCGACGCAATAGAGAACCATCTGACGCGACAGAGTCATATAGCTGAAGCGGCCGCTATTGTCCTCGATCCCCATGTAGACACCGAAGTCGGGAATATAGGCTCGATGGCTGCGGCTGGTAAACCGGCGAGAGACGATGTCATCCTGCGTTATCCGAAGGAGAATGTTGTCGAGGTGGATCTTTCCGGCGGTGTCGCTTTCCTTGATGCGCTTGAGGTGCTGGCGGAAGCGTTTCTCGCTCGCGCACCAATGAGCAACCGTATAGTTGTAGGTTTCCTTCGTCTCTTTGAAGCGTGCCGACATCCAGTCCCGGTCAACGTTGCGGTTGCCCTGCAGGCTCAGACATTCGTCATAGAGTTCGCCAACGGCGGGGTTGAAGACGAACTCCGGGAGGCTGCGGCTGTCCCTGACCCGACGCGCCTGCTCGGAAGCCATGTCATCGGCAACGCCATGTTCCGGCTGGCAGGTCGTGAAGCACTTGTAGAACGCCGTGCCGCGGTACTCAAGGCCCTCGAGCACCGTCCTGTAAAACTTCGCCTCGTCCGCCATCGACACCTGGGTGACATAGGGGGAGCCGTGTCCGCTGGTGAAACATTCAGCCGGGTTCTTCAACTCGACCAGTTTGCCTTGCGTCGCCGCGCCCATCTGGTTCATATCAAAGCCGCCCGTCATGGGCGAGAGGTCCGAGTTCTGGCCGCCGGTGTTGGAGTACACCTGGGTGTCGAGCATCAGGATCAGGACATTGGGCCGGTTCTGGACCACGACCTTCGAGACGTTCTGGAATCCGATATCACCCATGCCTCCATCGCCGCCGATCGCCCATACCTTGGGCAGTTCCTTCACCTCGAGGTCCGTCATGATCGTATCGGTGAAATGGCAATAATCGAAATAGTCGCCCTCTTCGAGCTTCTCGTCTCCGAGAAGACGGTCGGCAAGCCGCTCCGGAATGATCGAGTGCCTGGCGTTGTCGAGGATAAAGCTCTCGCCAAAGAGCCAACTGATCGTCGTTCCATCCTGGAAGAGAGAGTTCATCCAGGGGTAAGGATGCGGGTTGTTTGGCGGGGTCGAGCCATAGACCGTATTGCAGCCGGTGTGGGCGCCCATCGCCATGACCGACATGCCGTTGGAGAGGCGGCCGTCCACCGGCTGAAGCTCCCGGTGGTTAAACGCCTCCTGGCGCAGCACCGCGACCATCACATTGATGAGCTCCTGGTTGGTAATCTCTCCGTATTCTTCCAGGCGGGCCTTGGTGTCCGCGTCTGAATCTCCGCCCAGGCCCATAATGACATGGGAAACGCTGCGGCTGAATATTTCATGGGCGGTTGGATCCTCCGACTGCCACTTCTCAAGCGCAGCGACACCGCCGCCCTCAAGCTGGGTGGCCTTCTCGGTAAGACGCTCGGCCTTACGGTGGTAGAGGGGGCGCATATAGGCCTCCGTCACCGATGCCAGGCCGTGAAGAATGGACTTCTCTCCACAGCCCGCGCAGGCGCCATCGCCTGAGGCCAGGGCGTCGTAGTTGCTCCTCTGCATCAGGTGGTTACGCAGCGTCGCGGGCTTCGAGTCGAAGGCGTTGTCGCTATCGTAGTTGCCCAGGTATTTCTGTGGCGTGTCGGGCAGGAGATCCAGAAACTTCGTCGCCGAGGTGATCTGGGCGTTCAGCTCTTCGCCGTCCGCCACCATGCGAAGGGCATCGTGGTCGCCGCATTCGGTCACGCACTCGCCGCAGCCCTTGCAGAGATCGGAAACGAAGATGGAGAAGATTCCGCCGCCGCCGGCCTCTTTCTTTTCTTTGCTGCGGAAGATCGCGTTGACCTTGCTGTAGGCCAGGGGCAGACCCTCAAGAATCTCGATCATCTCATTGCGGGAGGCCTCCGGCACCGAGTCCAGGGCTTCCAGCTCGGCCTGCACGAGGTGCGCCACGGTGGGCGCCTCGGCCTTCTTGTCCTTCGCGGCCTCGAACATTTTGACCCGGATCGTCTCATCGATTCCGGCCACAGCCTCAACGATGGCTTTTCGGCCGACCTCGTCCGTAACGTAATTGTTCGCGGCGGTTTCAAGGATCGTTGAAACATCATGGGCGGAATTGGGAAGCGCTGTGTCCGGACAGGCCGTGATACAGGCCATGCACTGGGTGCAGTTCTCCTGGATAAAGATCGGGGTTTCCCGGCGAGCGCCATACTTGGAAGCGGTCATGCCGCTGGCCGCCGCCATGATTCCCACCGCGGAATACGGGGAGGCCGGCTGGTCATAGCCCAGCCCTGCACGGAACTCATCATCGAAGGTCTCGGTCTTGAACAGCGGCGTACGCTCTGCCTGCTCCGGGGCGGGCGCGCAGCCTTCCTTTCCGCAGCCGCCCGTGCCGCAGGCCTCCGCGGCCGGGAGCAAGGCTTCTCCCCTCATGCTCGAGAGGTCATCTGCTCCGACCTCACCATGGGGCACCGGCTGGACCCGGTCCCGGCCATGGACCATGACCTTCATGTTCGCCTCGACGACATCGTCACCGAAGCGCCCGAATTTCTTGACATACTGGGCACGAACAATCTTCTCAAAGAGGTCGCTGTCAATGTCGTAGTCCTCGAGGAAGGAAGAGACCCCGAAGAAGCCGCCGAGAAACGCGTTACCCTGCATCCTCAACTGGAGCTCCGGACGCTCGGTGGCCTCCTTGGCAATATCAAAACCCGGCAGGATAAAGATCTTCAGTTCCCTGTCGATAATCTCCTGGCGATACTCCGGCGGGATTCGCAACCAGGCCTTCTCCGGCGTCTCGTCAGATTCCCAGATAAAGGCTCCGCCATCGGCAAGCCCCTCTAAGGGATTGAGGTGTGTAAAGGCCTTGGGATCGCAACAAAGAACGACATTCACATGCCGCAGGTCGCAATTGACCCGGATTCTTTCGGGTGCGACCACCAGGAAATAGGCCGTTGGGGCGCCCTTTTTCTCCGAGCCGTATTTGGGGTTGGCGCTAATGTGGACAACCTCGCCGCGGCGGCCATATTCGTCTTTTACATCTTCGCGCTCAGAGACAAAAGAGCCGATCTCTCCAATAACCTCGGCAAGGTTCTTGCCTGTTGTGATCATTCCCCAGCCGCCGATGGAATGCAGGCGCACGGCAATCGACTTGTCAGGCAGCAAGGACGGCGTCTCCTCGGAACGCACCTCGTAGGGGTGGTCGATTCCAAGCGTGAAGAAAGACTCGCCGTCTTCTGCTCCCTTGCCATCCTGGCGCTTAATCGCCCCGGTAGCATATTCGTAACAGCCAATGACCGCCTCGGGGCGGAAGTCACGCGATCCAAGCCCGTAGATGCCCGAGAAGATCCTCGGCATATTTTCAGGCGCGATGGTGTCAATGTTAGCGTGCGCGTTGCCCGCGTTGTTCTCAAGCGCCTTGGTCAGGGCGGTTCGAATGTCTCGCGCAAGGGGATTGTCCCCGGCCATGGGCTCATCGGTTCGCTCAAGAATGATCACGTTCTTCTTGCCGGCAAGAGCGCGAACAATGTGCGCCTCCGGGAACGGCCGCAGAACGTTGACATGGATGGATCCAACTCCGGCGCCGCGGGTCGCCCGCAGGTGGTCTACCGCGGCCTCGATGTTCTCTGCCGCGGAGCCCAGAGACACGAAGACCGTGTCGGCGTCTTCGCACATGTACTCCGTCAGGAAACCGTAATGGCAGCCTGTGAGCTTGCCCCATTCGTCATAGGCTTCCTGGAGGAACTGGTTGATCGGCTCGACAAAGCAGTTTCGCCTGGCCGCCACGCCATTCATGTAATGTTCCTGGTTCTGGACCGGGCCAATGAGGGCCGGGCTCTTGAGGTCGATGACCCTGGGAACTCGGCGGCGCGTCGGCCCGAAGAGCGTCTTCTGCGCTTCCGTTGGACACTCTATAATGTCATCGGAGCGGCCAAGAAACTCGCGCAGGAGGTCCGACTCGCGCTTGAGAAAGGTTCGCTCGAGATGGGATGTAAGAAAGCCGTCCTGGATGTTCATTCCCGGCGTCAGCGCCAACTCGGTGACGCGCCGCAAAATCACCGCCTGGTCGGCGGCCTGCTGGGCATCGCGGGCAAAGAGCATGATCCAACCGGTGTCAAGCGCCCCGTAAATATCATCATGTCCGCAGTGTACATTGAGGGCATGCTTGGTAAGGGCACGCGCGGCGACCTCCAGGACCATGGTCGAAAGCTTTCCGGGGGCGTGATAATACTGTTCAACTCCATAGACGATTCCCTGGCCTGAGGTGAAGTTCACAGTGCGGCGGCCGGTGACGGAATAGGCGATCGCTCCGCCCTGGGCGGCATGCTCGCCTTCACATTCAATGGCTATTTTAGGTTCGCCAAAAACGCTGAGCTGGCCCTCGGCGTAGGACTGCTGGTACATCTCTCCCATTTCGGTAGACGGGGTGATGGGATAGAAGATTCCCCCATCCGTGATGCGCGCCTCGGTATAGTAGGCGACCAGCTGATTGCCGTTGGTGGTGATGCGCTCGCCGGGATACGGCGGCATGCCTGTCTTGGCCGAAGAGGCCTGTTCGTTGGGTACGATTGTCATTGTTGTTTCTGGGTCTTTCTGCCGATGTTTGCTGCTCTTCAACCTCGCCCACTGGCGCCCGAGCAGGTCCCCTCTGGACAAAAGCTAAACTTCTTTTCAAGGCGGCGGCGGACGGCGACCATGAAGTCGCAAGACTCGACCCCGCAACTGGACAGTCTAACCGTAAAACCGTTTCAAATCAGCCCCTTTCAGGCCAGGAGAGAGTGAAGCGGGAGAGCAGATAATCTATGGCAGAAAAGAGCACTGAAACTCACATCTCACTGCTGCGGAACCACTTAGGGAAAATATCTGGTTGCCTGCACGGGCGCATCGGTCGCCCTCGTGAGCCGTTGAAATGCGAAGCGGCCCGATGAAAAACAAAGCTTCTCGCCGTATTTGTCGGCTGAGGCGGACAAACGACGACCGGAGCGGCTTAAAAAAAGACGGCCCCCGCTCGATCGCGAAGGCCGTCTTTTGTTGTATTGGAGCGGGTGAAGGGAGTTGAACCCTCGACATTCACGTTGGCAACGTGATGCTCTACCACTGAGCTACACCCGCTTGATATTCAGATCACTACCGCTTGAGCAGCACCCAAGATTATTCATCCCTGTCCGCCAAGCGTCAAGAGTCGCCGGAGCAGAATTCGCCCGATATCAAAGAAAATCGCTTTTCCGGAACAGGGCGACGGTCTCCATTCCAACCTCTGCCAGGCGCGCTTCGCCTCCCTCCTCGCGGTCAACGATGACACAGGCGACGGTGGGCTCGACTCCAAGCTCCTCCACCAGGGCCTCCCTGGCCTGCAAAAGGGAGCCTCCTGTTGTTAAAACATCATCTACCAGGGCAACCTTCAATCCTTCCCGGGCGGGAAAAGGCGGGCCCTCTACCCTTTGCTGCATGCCATGTTCCTTGCGCTCTTTGCGTACAAAAAAGAGATTCATCGCCACCCCTTTCTGCCAGGCCAGAACCCCGATCGAAGAGGTCAGGGGGTCTGCGCCCGAAGTCAGACCGCCAACTGCGGAGATGCCGCGGGCCTCCAGCGCATCGAGCATCAACTCGGCAATCAAGACCGACCCTTCAGGGTCAAGCGACACCAACCGTCCGTCAAAATAGAAATCGGTTACCTTGCCTGAACTGAGGGTGATCTCGCCGGTGCGGATGCAGCCGCCCAGTTTTTCCCGCAACCTCTCGCTGGTTGCGCCCTGCCGCGCGGACTCTTCTTTCCCTTGAACCGGGGGCGTTACATTTTCTGCCATACTGTTTATCGCTTTACCGAAATGTTCTTCTCTAGTCTCAGAATATTACCGAACCCGGCATAATGAAGGCGGTCGGCGCACCGCGACATCAACAGGATTCCCAGTCCGCCTCGCATTCCTTCATCCACTATCCGTTTCTTTGCTTCCTCGAAAGCATCCTGACGATCGAGCCTGGAAAGATAATACTCGAAATCGAAGCCTTTGCCCTGATCCTCTACAAGAACCGTCACCTTCTTGTGGTCCACGAGAAAGTTTACCTCCACCCGAAGCTCGTGATCTTTCCCGCTTCCATGTGAGACGGCATTGTCAATTCCCTCCTTAACCGCCGCGTAGAGGCTCGTTATCTCATCTTCGTCCCCCATGGCCTGCCGGATCACCAGGTCGCTCAGCTTATAGGCTTTTTCCACACAACCCGGGCGGGGCTGGAAGTCGAATCGTACCTGCTGGCTGAAGACCTTGCGGTCCTTGGGAACCCTGAGCAGCTCGGCCTCCGTCAACGCGAAGAATTCCCGCATTTCAAATGGGTCCACAAGATAGTCGTTTTCCCAGATCTTAAATTCAGGCTCCCTGCTGAGCGCCTCCTTGTCGGGATAGATCTTGATAACAGAAGTCAGGCTTCTCTTCTTCTGGGCCTTCACCTTGTTGACAAAATCTCCCGCGGGATCGCAGCGCTCATCCAGCACCACAAGGTCAGGGGCGATCTCGTCGAAGCGGGCGAGAGCCTCTGCGGCATTGTCCAGAAGATGGTAGTCGCCCTGGAGCTTGCCAACGCGATGCCCGATTACCTGGGTAAACCGGGTCGTCGAGGGCGACAGCACCAGCACTCTCGCCCGAGCTCCGGAGCCCTGCGGCGGCTCGTGCAGAACGGCGGCGGGACGCGCCGCGGCATCGGCCGCGGGCTCCGTCATAGGCAGCGCCGGCTTGTTGCCATCCAGGAACCCGGCGATATGCCGGCGGCCGCTCTCCATGTCCATGGTAAAAGGAATCAGGCTGGTAACTCCGAGGAGATGCATGGAAAGACCAACCGAACGCGAAACCCCGGCGAGGCAAAGCAGGCCCTCGCGAGACTTGCACGCTTCATTGAAACGAATCAGGGCGCTGATGCCGGTAGAGTTGATGTAGTTGACGCGAGAGAAGTCTACCAGCAGGAAGCGCGGGCTGTCGGAATCCGCCGCCTCAAGGGCGCTCTCAAACTTCATATAGTTTGCCGCATCGATAAAGCCCTTGAGGGCCAACTCGCGAATCTCCTCAGGAGGGTTGCGCTCGATGATGTGCTTTTGGATCTTGAAGGTTAGTTTTGGCATGTCTGCTGCTGAATCGCGGCCAGGGAAAAGGCCTCCAGGCGAACGCGTTCTGCCCGCCCGCCTGTTCGTTTTTTCTTCGTGTTTTTAGTGAATTCAGACCTCGCGAAGTCACAAAGGTGATTTTAAGGCCGTCGCCGGCCCTGTCAAGAAAGCCGAAAGCGAGAGAGGACGCTTGAACTGTGGGCCATCAAAGAACAGAATCCCTCTCCTGCCGAATATTCACCTGTATCTTCTCGGACGATTACGAATGCCCCAGGATCTTCTCTTCGACCTCGACTCCGTTGACCTTACCCGGACCCAGATCTCCATGGAGGAGGTTCGGGCCCACAATCCCCAGCGGTTCGAATTCGAACAGCTCGACGGGCTCGCCTATTTCAGCCCCGAGGAAAAGATAGCCGTCGCGGCGCGGACCCTGCGCAAAGACGAGTTCTGGACAAAAGGCCATATGCCTGGAAGGCCCATCTTCCCCGGGGTGCTCCTGCTGGAAGCCGCGGCGCAGCTCTGCTCTTTCTACACCTGCATGGCTGTAGAAACCGGGAATGTATATGGCTTCGGGGGGGCCGACCGGGTCCGATTCAGGCGGGTGCTTGAAGTGGGAGACTCCTTTCACCTGCTCGCCAGCCCGGTAAACATTTCCGCCAGGCGGTCGTTGTTCAAAACGCAGGCCGTTGTCGAGGGTCGACTGGCCTTCGAAGCGTCCATCTTCGGCATCGCCCTTCCACCGGCAAACGGAGAGCAATAAAAATGGCGGAGAGGCGGGGATTTGAACCCCGGGTACAGAATATTTACCGTACAACGGATTAGCAATCCGCCGCTTTCGACCGCTCAGCCACCTCTCCGCTTGGATAGGAACTAGATCGAATGGGGTAGGATTTTAGCCTAAACTCATCTCGATGCAAATCGGAACCCCGGGGCATCTCCTTTCCTGTTGACCGCCCATCTGGCAGTTGCTACTATTCGCCTGTTGGGCCGTCTCTGCTGCCACTGCGGGAGCAGGGCTCCGGCTGTTGTTTTCCCCGGTGGTTTACCTTGGTGGTTGGTCATGTCTCTACGGGCTGGGTCTCCCGGAGGCTCCCTAGATCGCGCTGATGCCCTTGTAAACGCGCTTGAAAAGCGGGTTCGCGAGTGCGTGGGGGCCGAGGATTTCGATGCCTGGTTTGCTGGCACGCCCTGTCGTTACGATCCCTCCGGCTCCTTTGTCTTTACCGCCCAGAGCCCCTTTCGAACAAAGTGGATCGAAACAAAATATGGCGAACTCCTGCATGGAATCGCCCGCGAACTTTGCGAAAAAGATGTGACTCTTTCTTTCGAAAGCGCGGCGGAAGGCGCCCTGGAGAAGACCGCCGCGGCCGGTCCGACCGCTTTATCTCAGGAGGCCAGCGAAAGATTTTATCTCGATGACTTTGTGGTCGGGCCGGGGTCCAGGGTGGCCTATGCCGCCGCCACAGCGGTCCTCGAACACCCCGGCAAGACCTACAGCCCTCTTTGTATTCACGGGCCATCCGGAGTGGGGAAAACCCACCTGCTCCAGGGCATCGCTCGTCATCTTCGGGAAACATCCAATCTCAAGGTCTGCTGTGATTCATCCGAATCCTTTACCAATAAGTACATCGAGGCGGCCGGCAACCGAGACCTGGGATCCTTCCACTCCCGGTATCGCGAATGCGAGGTCTTCATCCTCGATGACATCCACTTCCTGGCGGGGAAGAAAAGAACTCTCGATGAGTTCTTTTCCATCCTTGAAAGCCATCTTAACAAAAACAACCAGGTGGTCCTCTCGAGCGCCATCGATCCGGCGGAGTTGGCCGGGCTGCCAGGCCGGCTGCTCGCCCGCTTTCGTTCCGGGCTGATCACCCCGGTCGAGATTCCTAATTTTGAGACCCGGGCCGAGGCGGTCATGAGAATGGCGGAAAGAAAGGGTTATCGCCTCCCCTCTGTCACTTCCGAATACCTTGCCCAACACGTCACCGATAATCTCCGCGAATTAGAAGGCGCGCTTAACTGTCTGATCAATGTATCGAGGCTACACCAGTCTCCCCTTACCCTGGAGATGGCAAAGACGGCCCTGGATGAGTTTCTTGACCTTGGCGGGCAGCCTTCTTCTGGAGGGGTGGGGGCGCGAAACATCATCGACATCGTCTTGACGCACTATGGAATAGAAGAGCGCGATCTCCTCTCGGCCAAAAAAGTGAGAACGGTGGTTCGAGCGCGCCAGGTCGGAATGTACCTGGCGCGACAATTAACCCCCCTTTCGTTGACCCAGATAGGAACGCTTTTTGGCGGGCGGGACCACACCACGGTTCTTTACGCTCTCAAGAAAATCGAAGAGCGCCTTGGGACAGACAGTGTCCTGCGCTCGGACATCGAAACAATTCGTTCGCGGCTTTCCATCGCCCATTTTCATTAGGCCTGGCCATCGCAAACAGCTCTCTCCAAAGCTGTGAAATACCGCCTCCCAGCCGTGTGAAACTCTTCGTATTACCTTTTGTAAGTTGTGGAATTTGGTGACTCTCTCTGATGAATTTCACAATTCATCAACGCTAAGTCAGCAAATCCAACAATCTGTACCCTTTTAATGAAATCGAATTCAACAGCCTCTGTGGAATAAATAACTCCCTTCCTGATAAGAATTTACGCTCCTGCCAGGCTTGTATTCCACAGCAGAAACCTGGGTGATGAGTTCTGATACTGATGATGTAGATATAGAAACATCTCAAGGCCGACTTTCGATCCCAACCATTCACCTCACTCTTCCCTAAATCCAGCTCATCAGGCAAAAACCCATATCTTCTAAAAGTAACATAAACCTTTTTATTTAAATGACTTACATTAACACAAGATGGAGCGTTTCATTCGATTTCACCAGTTGATCGTAAAGCCTTTTATATTAATAACTTACGTCATCTATAAAAGTTTTTCGGAACACCTCAAGATTTGTCGTAAAGTATTTATTTTAAACACTTTACGCTTATATTATTTAATTGCCTTTAGCTGGGCCCGAACTATAATGATCCTTTCCTCAATTTAGTGTTATCGAAGGTGGTTAATAGCGCTTCAGGCGGATTGTGTGACCCTGGATTTGCGTTTTTCAATGGAAGTGAACTTTGCACCCATGGAATGGCTTGCTTTCGTCTGAAGCGAAATGAGCGTGACTTGCGGGAGATGCCGCTTTGGGGTTTCGGCGTGGAACCCAGCTAAAGGAATACACGATGAAAATTTGCTGTGAAAAGAACGAACTGTTTGAGCGGCTGCAAAGTATCGCGGCGATCACGGGGGGCGGGCCTACCACCAAGTCGATCCTGCGTAATTGTCTCTTGGTTGCGACGGGCAAGGAATTGCAGATCAAGGCGACTGATCTGGATGTGTCAGCTTGTCTGCAGATTGAACGCCAGGAGGTTGATGGCAAGGGTGAGTTGGCTTTGCCTGCCGCCAGGCTTCTCTCCCTTGTCAGGGAGGTTCCCGGCAACAGGATTATTATAGAGGCCACAAAGGATGGGAAGGGAGCGAAGGTTTGCTCTGAGTCGGGAGAATATTCCTTCAAGTTGCTCGGGGAGAACCCTGACGAATTTCCAGAGGTGAGGGGGTTTTCCGGGGAGGGAGCCCTGGAGCTGCCGCGGGCAAAATTTGCCGAGATGTTGCGCCGTGTAGCCGTCGCCGCCTCAAGGGACTCTTCCCGTTATCAATTGACCGGAGTCTTCTGCGAGATAGAAGGCGGCCTGCTCAAGATGACGGCAACCGATGGAAAACGCCTGACTACCGACGAGATGGAGATCGACAATTCTGCATCGGCGACGGTCTCCGGGATTATCCCTAACCGGGCCGTTGATGTGATGGTCAAGGTCTTGTCCCAGGGGGAGGAGAGTGTCAAGTTCTCCCTCCAGGAAACGGAAGTGCAGATGGCTTTCGACGGCGGAGAGATGATGGCCAAGCTGGTAGAGGGAACCTTTCCCGAATATAAATCCGCGATTCCTTCGGATGTTAAGAGCGAGGTAACGGCGGATCGGGGGCAACTCGTTGCCGCGGTCCGGAGCGCCTCCCTGGTTACCGACAAGGAGACAGAGGCCGTGATTTTCCGATTCAAAGGCAAGGAGGTCGCGATCGAATCCAAAGGCAGCGACATTGGCGAGTCGATGATCCGGGTTGATGTGGAAAAAGACGGCGAGGACGTTGAGATTCGATTTAATCCAAGCTATTTCGTGGATGCGCTCAGGACCATCGACACAGAACAGGTCCGGATGGAGTTTTTCGGTTCGGAGCGTCCGGGGGCGATCAAAGGAGAGCTCAGCTATCGTCATTACCTGATGCCCCTGGTGGTCAATTGAGACTTTTCCGGGAAACCGATCAAACAAAGAGAAGAAGAGTGACGGATCGAAAAACGCGGCGCCATGGAAAGGGTCGCAGTAATGAAGCCGGCGGCAAGGGCCCCGAGGTGCTCGAGGACATTCTGCGCCGATGGTTAAAAGAAAACAGCCTCGACACGACCCTTGGTCGAGCCCAGCTGGAAAGCTGCTGGAAAGATACGGTAGGAGATGAGGTGGCCGACAGAACACGAATTGTGGATCTCAGGGGAGGAACCCTTGTAGTCGAGGTGGACTCTGCTCCCCTGCTTGGCGAACTCTCCTCTTATTACCGTGAAGAAATTATGAGCTCTTTGCGCCAGAGCGAAGGCTTTCCCAACTTTCAGAATATCCGGTTTCGTGCCGGAAACTTCGAGACAAACACATGACGTCAACGGATGACGCCTCTGGGGCGACCAAGACCTCCGAGGCGGACAACCAGGCTGATTACGGAGCCAGCAACATCAAGGTTCTCGAGGGCCTTGAGGCTGTAAGGCTGCGCCCCGACATGTACATCGGCGGCACCGATATCAAGGGTCTCGAACATCTCGTGACCGAGGTGCTCGACAACAGCATCGATGAAGCCATGGCCGGGCATTGCGATACGGTGAAGCTTCGTATCTACGAAGATGGGAGCGTTTCCGTTGAAGATAACGGACGGGGCATACCTGTTGGAGCCCACGAGTCGGGGAGCGACGCCCTGGACGTCGTCATGACAACCCTCCATGCCGGCGGGAAGTTTGACCATGACAGCTACAAGGTTTCCGGCGGTCTGCATGGAGTGGGTGTGTCGGTGGTGAACGCCCTGAGCGAATGGCTTACCGTGGATGTTTACCGAGAGGGGAAACATCACACCCAGCGCTACGAACTCAAGGGAGAGGGCGAGGGCCAGGCTCCCGAGCCGGTCGGCCCGGTCGAGGTCGCGGGCAAGGCGGAGGCTACCGGAACCAAGATTCGCTTCAAGCCGGATGCGACCATCATGGAAACGGTTGAGTTCCAGTACGCCGCCCTGGCGAAGAGATGTCGCGAGCTCGCCTTTTTGAACCGGGGGCTCCGGGTGTCGATCGCCGATGATCGCGATGGAAAGGCCGAGGAATTCTATTACGAAGAGGGCATCAAGGATTACGTTGAATATCTCAACCGAAAGAAAGAGACGGTCCATGACAACATCGTCTATTTCGACAAGGCGGACGAAGGCTCCGGAGTCAAGGTGGAGATCGCCTTCCAATACAACCGGGACTATACCGCCGACAGCATTTACACCTTCGCCAACAACATCAACACCGAGCACGGAGGAACCCACCTGAGCGGGTTCAAGTCCGGGCTGACGCGGACGCTGAACAAATACGCCCGCGAGAGCAAGGTGGTGAAGGAAAAGGAAACCGTTCCAGATGGCGCGGACTATCTCGAGGGGCTGGTGGCGATCGTCAGCGTCAAGGTTCCGGACCCCAGGTTCGAGAGCCAGACCAAGGTCAAGCTTTCCAACACCGAGGTGGAGGGAGTTGTTCAGCAGGCCGTCAACGATCGCCTGGCGAGCTATCTGGCGGAGAACCCTTCGACGGCGAAGGCGATCTGCCGCAAGGCTGTCGACGCCCGCATTGCCCGCGAGGCCGCACGCAAGGCGCGTGACATGGCTCGCCGAAAGACCGCTCTTTCCAGCGGCAGCCTTCCGGGCAAGCTGGCGGACTGTTCCAGCCGCGATCCTTTCCAGACCGAGGTCTTTATCGTCGAGGGAGATTCAGCCGGTGGCTCCGCAAAGCAGGGGCGTGTTCGCGAATTCCAGGCGATCCTTCCGATCCGGGGAAAAATTATCAATGTTGAGAAGACGCGCATCGACAAGGTTCTCGGACACCAGGAGATCCAGACGATTATTTCGGCTCTCGGGACGGGCATCGGAGATGAGTTTGACTTGTCAAAGCTGCGCTATGGCAAGGTGATCATCATGACGGATGCCGATGTCGACGGCTCTCATATTCGCACCCTCCTGTTGACCTTCTTTTTCAGGCACATGAGAAGCCTGATCGATGCGGGCGCGGTCTACATCGCCCAGCCGCCGCTCTATGAGCTCGCCCCCCGCAAGGGCTCGAAGAAGAAGTCCATGTACGTTCAGGATGAGAAAGAATACGAGTCGGAGATGCTCCGGGTCGGAGTGGAAAACGTTACCTTGCTGCTCGATGGAGGCCGGGTTGAGCTGCGCTCTGGAGCCTTCCGCGTGCTTTGCGAAGGCATCTCCCGCCTGAGGGGTCTCGAGCGGGCACTTGAACGCAAGGGTCTCGTTCTGCGCGAATACCTGGCTATGGCAAGCGACGACGGCATTCTGCCGTCCAGGATGCTCTCGGTGGCGGGGGCCGCCGGAGCAGAGCCCGTTGGTGAGCTGTTCCAGGATGACGCCGCGCGCGAGGAACGTATCAAGGAACTCGGCAAGGAGCTCGGGCGAGAGCCCGTGGTTTGCGAGGAAACCGCTGGTCTCGAACAACGCAGGGCCGCCGATGCCGTCCTCTATACGATCTTTGAGAGCGGACCCCTGACAGAAATCCATGCCCTCCTCGACCAGCACGGGCTGGCCGCCGTTCCTCTCCGGCTGTCGATTAACGATGCCGACCTGGGCGTTACGGAGCCGGAGCCGGTCGGGGCGCTCTCCTTTGGCGAGGATGAAGAACAGAATGTTTATGACCTTCTCAACATACTCGATGGGGTCAATGCCGCGGCCGAGCGCAAGCTGGAGCCCAAGCGCTTCAAGGGCCTGGGCGAGATGAACCCTGACCAGCTTTACCTGACGACGATGGACCCCGAGCGTCGGACCGTTTTGAAGGTGACGGTCGCGGATGCGGAAAAGGCCGATGAGTATTTCACGATCCTGATGGGAACGAATGTTGAGGAGAGGCGTAATTTCATCCAGGAGCATGCCCTGGATGTGAAGAACCTTGATGTCTGAGCGCGATATGGCAGAAAACGAAGAAACAGGATTTGGTGCTGGCGAAAAGGTCCGCGAGCTGGATATCCAGGATGAGCTCAAGGAGTCCTACCTCACCTATTCGATGAGCGTCATCATCCAGCGGGCGCTTCCGGACATCCGCGATGGCCTGAAGCCGTCTCAGCGGCGAATCCTCGTGGCCATGCGGGATCTGAACCTGGGGCCGCGCGGGGCGCATCGTAAAAGCGCGGCCATCGTGGGCCAGACTATGATGAGCTACCATCCGCACGGGGATGGCGCCATCTACCCCACGCTCGTGCGCATGGCCCAGAACTTCAACACCCGCTACCCGCTTGTTGACAGCCAGGGCAACTTTGGTTCGATCGATGGCGACCCTCCGGCGGCTATGCGATATACCGAGGCGCGGATGACCGAGGGGACCGTTCAGTTGATGACCGACATCGACAAGGAGACGGTCGACCATCAAAAGACCTTTGACAATCGTCTTGACGAGCCCAGCGTGCTCCCGGCCGCTTTTCCTAACCTGCTTTGCAATGGCTCGACGGGCATCGCCGTTGGTATGGCGACGAGCATGCCTCCGCACAACCTCGGTGAGGTGTGCTCCGGACTGCGCGCTCTTATCGCGAATCCGGACATCACCGTGGAAGAGTTGATGGGCCACATCCCGGGTCCGGACTTCCCCACCGGGGCGGAGATTTGCGGGCGGGCGGGCATCCGCCAGGCCTACAAGACAGGGCGGGGGCTGATCAAGGTGCGCTCCAAGTACCATGTCGAGCCCGGCAAGAACAAGGACTCGATCATCTTTACCGAGATCCCCTACCAGGAGAACAAGGTTTCGATCATCGAGAAGATTTCCGAGTGCGTCAAGGATGGTCGTATCCAGGACATTGCGGATGTCCGGGACGAGAGCGACAAGAACATCCGGCTGGTTATCGAGCTCAAGATGTCCGCTTCGCCTGAGGTGGTCGTTAACCAGCTCTATAAGTTTACCCAGCTCAGCGCCACCTTCAGCATCATCAACATCGCCCTTGTCCGCGGCCGTCCGGAGACCCTCGGCCTCAAGGAACTGCTCAATGAATACAAGCGCCATCGGGTAGAGATCATTCGCCGCCGGACCCGTTATCTCCTGCGCAAGGCGGAAGAGCGCGCCCATATTGTCGAGGGCCTGCTGAAGGCGCTCGACATTATTGATGAGGTGATCGCCTTGATCCGGTCTTCCAAGACGGACCAGGAAGCCCAGTCCCGCCTGATGGCCGAGCACCAGTTCACCGAGATCCAGGCTCACCAGATCCTGATCATGCAGCTGCGTCGGCTCACGGGCCTGGAACGCCAGAAGCTCCAGGACGAGCTGGACCAGTTGCACGCCGACATTAAGTACTACCGGGAGATTCTCGCCAGCGAGCAGCTCGTTTTCGATCTGATTATCGAAGAGCTGGGAGAGGCGGAGAAGAAGCTTGGGGATGAGCGACGTACCGAGATTGTTGAGGAGGCGGAGGATTACGCCGCCGAGGATCTCATTCCCGAGGAACAGGTGGCGGTCACCTTTACCAGGGAAGGCTATGTCAAGCGCACCCCGCTGAGCACCTATCGCAATCAGGGGCGCGGCGGGCGCGGCGTCGCCGGGGGCAATAAGAAAGAGGGCGATTTCGTCAAGACCCTCTTTGTCGCCTCGACCCATGACTACATCCTGCTCTATACGAACAAGGGGCGCGTCTACTGGCTGCGGGTCTACGAGATTCCAAACATGGGGCGCACTGCGAAGGGCCGCCCGATTATCAACTTCCTGAACCTGGCAGAAGGTGAGACCGTCAGCCAGCAGCTGTGCGTCGATGAGTTCGATGCCGAGCGTTTCGTTGTTTTCGCGACCCGGCAGGGCACGACCAAGAAGGTCAGCCTTGACCAGTTCTCCCGGCCAAGAACAGCGGGAATCATTGCCATCAAGCTGAAGGAAGGGGACTCCCTCATCGGGGCCGCGCTCTGCAAGGCCGGGCAGGAGGTGGTGCTGGGCACCCGGGCGGGCAAGGCCATCCGGTTTGATGAGGCCGACATTCGCCCCATGGGGCGAACCGCGGCCGGGGTGGGAGGTATCAATCTTTCGGCGGATGATGAGGTCGTTGATATGGCGATCCTTGACCCCACGCAGGAGGGCGTGACCCTGTTGACGGCCTGCGCCAACGGCTTTGGCAAGAAGACGGCCGCAGAAAACTACAGACGCCAGAAACGAAACGGCGCGGGAATCATCAGCATCAAGGCGACCGCCCGCAATGGGCCCGTGGTGGGGCTGAAAGCGGTCCGGGAAGATGATGACATCGTTCTGATGAGCCGCGAGGGTCTCTTGATGCGGACCCAGGCATCGGAGATCAGCGTAATGGGGCGTTCGACCCAGGGCGTAAACCTGATGCGCCTCCAGGATGGCGACACGCTGGCGGCCATCGAGTGCGTGGCCCCGGCCGAGGCGGAAGAAAATGAAGCGGACGTTGAGACGGACGTTGAGACGGACGTTGAGACGGACGTTGAGGCGGCTGAGGCGACGGATACGGAGGAGGCTGGATCCACGGAAGGCGAGGAACCGACGAGCACCGAATAGTACAAGGGCGCCGGCAGGGCGCGAAAGAATTGAGAATGGCAATTAATCCCGACAATCCACTTATTGTTCAGAGTGACCGGTCGATTATTCTCGAGGCAGATCACCCCCGATTCGAGGAGGTTCGTGATCGGCTGATGCTTTTTGCCGAGCTTGAAAAAAGCCCTGAACACATCCACATGTACCGGATTACCGCGCTCTCGCTCTGGAATGCAGGAGCCTCCGGGGCGGAGGCGGAAGAGATCCTGGAGTTCCTGGACTCCGTCTCCAAGTATCCCGTTCCGCCAAATATAGCCAAGGAGATCACCGACGCCGTAACCAGCTACGGCCGGGTCGAGCTGGTCAGCGATGAAGATGGCGGAATCGTTCTGGTTGCTGACGAGGAAGAGCTTCTGGAGCACCTGGGACAGCTGAGCCATCTCGAGGAGTTTTTGCTGCAAGAGCCGGAATATGAAAATGGCCTGGCGGTGCGGCCCGAGTGCCGCGGCCAGCTCAAGCTGGCGCTGGCCAAGGCAGGCCATCCGACCAGGGACCTTGCGGGCTACCGCGAAGGTAAGGATCTTGATGTGAGCCTTCGGGATTCCATTGAGGATGGATCTCCCTTCGCCCTCCGCGGCTATCAACAGGATGCCGTTGATGCGTTTTATGCCGGAGGGGGCGCCCACGGGGGAAGCGGAGTGGTCGTGCTCCCCTGTGGCGCCGGGAAAACCATTGTCGGGATGGGGGCCCTGGCCGCGGTTGGCAAGCAGACGCTCATTTTGACCACGAACGTTACAGCCCTGCGGCAATGGCGCCGTGAGCTTCTGGACAAGACAACCCTGACCGAAGACCAGGTCGGAGAGTATAGCGGCGAGGTCAAGCAGATCCGGCCGGTGACCCTCTCCACCTATCAGATGCTTACCTATCGCAAGTCCAAGGTAGATGATTTCGAGCATTTCAAGCTCTTCTTCGAGAACCCCTGGGGTCTCATTATCTATGACGAGGTACATCTCCTGCCCGCCCCGGTTTTCCGCTTTACGGCCGAGATCCAGGCGACTCGCCGTATCGGTCTCACGGCCACACTGATCCGGGAGGATGGTAAAGAAACCGAGGTCTTCAGCCTGATCGGGCCGCGAAAATACGATGTTCCCTGGAGATCTCTCGAGGGCGGCGGCTGGATCGCCGATGCGGAATGCGTCGAGGTCAGGGTTGAACTGGCGCCCGGCCTGAAAGAGGACTACCAGCTGGCCGGCCGGCGAGGCAAGTTCCGAATCGCGTCGGAAAATCCGGCCAAGATGGAGGTCATCAAGGATCTGGTAAGGCGCCATGCGACGGATCACATTCTCGTTCTGGGGCAGTACCTGGACCAACTGGACCTGGTTGCGGAGGCGCTTGGAGCCCCGCTGATTACGGGCAAGACGCCGCAGCAGACGCGCGATGAATTATACGAAGGCTTTCGCAACGGCGAGATCCAGACCCTTGTTGTCAGCAAGGTGGGCAACTTTGCCGTTGATCTTCCGGATGCGAATGTGGCGATACAGATTTCAGGGACCTTCGGATCCCGGCAGGAAGAGGCGCAGCGCCTCGGGCGGATTTTACGGCCGAAACAGGATGCCGGTTGCGCGGTATTTTATTCCCTGGTTACTCGCGGCAGCGGCATCGCGACCAGTAGCCGAGAGCAGGAATTCGCGGAAAAGCGGCAGCTTTTTCTTACCGAGCAGGGCTATCCTTACCGGATCATGGAGGCCGAAGAGTTGGTGGAAACGGTGACCGAGGTGGAGCCCGAAAGGGAAAAAGAAGGAGCGCAGGAAACCCAATGTTCCTGAAAGATTTTTTAACAAGCAGTCCGAAGGCCGACCTGCAGAGCTACCATTTATACTGGCTGCCTGAGAGCGGCAGGGAGAGCGCCAAGGAGAAACTCGCCAGCGTTTTATTTAAATGCATGAGCAACCAGGATGCCGTGCGCGAGCGCTTTGAGGGGCTGGGCGGATCCCACCGGGCATTTCTCATTTCTTTGCTGGGGCGTGAAGGCTACCAGGGCACCTTGCCCGAGGTCCGGTCGGGAAGGCATGGAGAGCAGATCGCCGACTACGAAGTCGAAACGATTCTTCGCTCCCTGGTTGGCGGAGGTTTTGTCTACAAGGACCGGAACCAGGCGGGCGGGGGCGGTCGGCACGACCGCTTTACGATCCCCGAGGAGCTTGGCCATGCTCTTCGGCGTACGGTCTCGATAGAGGATCGCGGGCCGATGGAGATGTTGAGTTTGAGGTCTTCCGGCTCTGGGGAGGAAGCGCCCTCCCGCCCGATGGGCCGGATCAAAAAGCTTTCCGACTCGACGTTGCGCAAGGCTGCCTTGAAGGCCGCGGAGGAAAGCCACGGGATCCTGCCGCACTCAGAGGTCTCGTCC
The DNA here is from genome assembly GCA_965659285.1 of Planctomycetota bacterium. Classification (GTDB taxonomy): domain Bacteria; phylum Planctomycetota; class UBA8108; order UBA8108; family UBA8108; genus UBA8108. Next base: position 41,509 of record CBFHWB010000007.1, read on the forward strand.
TGGAAAAATGGAGACTCGGTGACGCTTGAAAGCGACGGCGACGGCGATGAAGAGGGTCTTTTTCCCCAGAGCTGGAGGGGCCTCCTCGAGGATGCGTCGCTGGGTACGGTTGGGGTGTTGAACCTGAACGATTACGGGCTCAAGTTCGAAGAAGAAGCGCTGGTTTTGTACCAGGAGAACCTCTACGAGGCCTTTCTGGAGAGCAGCCAGGAGCTCGCCGAGGCCAACGAGTCGGAGGTCTTTCTTGGCAGCGACTTCGCCATCGACCTGGAACGTCTGCTGGACCTGTTGCGGTCCGACAAGCTGGAGGTTACCCGGGAGGGGAGGCTCTACAAAAAAATAGAGGACAGGATCTCATCTTCGTTGATCGCGACCCGGTACCAGGATGTTTTCGAGGGCAAGATTGTTCAGCACCTCCTGGACACGGCTCGCCGCCTCCGCTTCTTCGACGTGGAGGACCATCGGCTGGTGGCCACCCCGCTTCGCCGAAGCGGGTGGCAGGAAAACTCGTTGCGGGAGAAACTCCAGACGCTCTTCGATCTCTTCCTGTCTGACCACCAGGGTGGGCATTGGAGTTTTCATCAGAAGGGTCTCAGAAAGATCTTTCTCGCGCAGTTGCAGGAGACGAGCCCTGGCTCCTGGCTGTCGCTCCAGCCGTTCCTCAGCGCCGTGGTGGCGCGCTTCCTCGCGACCCTGGAGGAAGAGGGAATCCACGAAGAATACCAGGCACGGTGTGACGATGAGCATCACAGCAAGCGCAGGGGAATCGTCGACCCCATCAAGGTCTCCCTGGCCAAGCTCTATCATGATCTGGGCTATTGGGTCGTCCATCGCATGGGGCTCATGGGGCTGGTTGATGTTGGCCTGCATGGCGGCGCCATCCAGGCTCTGCGGCTGTCCGACCTGGGCCAGCGTTTCTTCGGCCTGAAGGATTGGGAGGAGGGGGATTCCCTTGGCCGCCCGGCGCTCATCAATCCTGATTTCGAGGTTCTGGTGTTTCCTGAGATGCCGCTGGAGGATGAGGCGAACCTTGTGTTGAGCCGTTTTGCCGACAGGCTGGGCTCCGACCGGGTGAAGCGTTACCGGCTTACGCGCGAGAGTGTCAAGAGAGGTATCTGTTCCGGGTTTACCGCCGAGCAACTCCTCGGGTCGCTCAAGGAATACAGCCGCAACGAGATGCCTGACAACGTCGAGTTCTCTTTGAAAGAATGGGCCCAGGGAGTCGAAATCCTTCAGAGGGAACGCGCCACACTTTTCAGGGGAGAATCCCTGGAGACGGTCGATCGTCTTGCGGAAGTTTTTGAGCGGCAGGGCATCGTCTTTGAGCGACTCAATAACAAGGTCGTGGCGGTCCGAGGCACAAAGAACGAGAAGGCGGCGAAAGATCTTGGGGACGAGCTTCGCCTGCAGGGCCTCTATATAGAGTAGGAGACCTCGTCGAACGCCCGGCTTGTTGCCAGGGATAAAAAAACCGCGGAGGAGTGCCCGGTAGAGCACCACCCCACGGTGGACGGGTATCAAGAGTTTACTCTCGTAAGTACTACTTCGGTCAAATCGCACTCGGACTTGAGAAAAACTTGGAATGTTCAGCGAGCCCAGCACCATCAGCCTGCTTTGCGAATGCGTACATCTGCCCTCGAAATACACCATTGAGCAGGTTCGCGAGGTCTACAATAAGGTCTGCAATACCAGTGGTTATGAGAACTTCATCCGCACATCAACAGGGGCGCGGATAGAAAAGCAGGGGGCCGGGGGCGGAGGATTTTCCCGGCTCACTTTTGCTGGTGACCGGCTGCAGTTCGCCGAGGATCACATGGGGACGACCGCGGAACAATTCGGTAAAAAAGTGAGAACCGTTCTGGGGGAGGCTCTTCCGGAACTGGGCATCAGTGCGATCCTGGTCCAGCAGGTTACGGTGCGGGCAGTCTGCGCGCCGAACGCTTTTACTTCGGCGGCGGAGTTTCTCGCCAGCAGCATCTTTCGGGTGCCACAGGACGATCTGCGGGAATTTGAGCGTCCGGCGAGTCTCCACGGTTTTCGGCTCGCCTTCCCGGCGACCAGGGAGCAGCCGGAGGCGTTCAACGCGCGGGTTGAATCCTATCTGCGGGATCCGCGCTCTCTATACATTGAAAACGTAGGCACTTTTAAGGCTCCCATTCCATCGGGCAATCTTGAAAAGATCGAGCGCCAGATCGGGGCCACATCGGATTTCATCGCCGCGAAGATCATTCCCTTCCTGGCGCAATATGACAGGAGGGGCGTTGAATGAATCATTTAAAGACGGTTTCCATCGGGGGTATCCTGCTGGCGCTCGTGGCCAGCCTGGGGGCGGGATGCTTCGCCGAGCGATGGGGCGAGGGCGCGCCGCGCCCGCCCGCCAGGGCTGTCGCGTCTGTTGAAGGAGAGAGGCACCTGGTGAACGTTCGTCAGCTCACTTTTGAAGGGGAAAACGCCGAGGCGTATTTTTCTGGAGACGGCCAGCAGCTGGTGTTTCAGAGCACCCATGGGGAGTTGAAGTGTGACCAGATCTTCGTAATGAACCTCGATGGCTCGGGACGACGGCGGGTATCGACCGGCAAGGGGCGCACGACCTGCTCCTATTT
>CBFHWB010000008.1:0-43389 GCA_965659285.1 Planctomycetota bacterium
GATCGGCGCGCCGCATTGATCCGTGGCATTGAAACATTGCTCGGGGGTGAGCTCCTGCTTGAGAATATGCCCGGGGTACTGGATCTTGCCGCAACCGGCGCAGGCAAGATTGCAGCGGAAGAGAGGCTCGAGCATCAGCACGAGCGGATACCGTTTCTTTCGCGTCAGCTTGTTTTTCAGAACGTGGGAAGCAACCGCCCACATCTGTGAAATAGGTACGCCGATGACTCTCGAGCTCCAGCACTGATCCTGCCGCGTGAAAGCGGAATCCAGCCCCCCAGAGCAACCGGGAGCCACCCCTCAAGGGAAGGCCCACAGGCTGGTAGGGCTGAGAAATAACCAAGAAAGTGAGTATGCCATCGGCCCATCTCGCGGTCAAGAGATGAGGTCCGGAGGAACCTTGCAGAGCACCGGAAATCTGCAAAAAGCTCAGGGAAGCTCCCTGGGTTCAATCTCATCGTGGAGGAATTCGCCGGCGCCCGGATCGTAGTCAGCGGCGGCATGCCCGGAGCCGTAGAGCCTGTACTTGTAGATGACCAGTCCCTCGAGACCAACCGGACCGCGAGCATGGGTCTTGTTGGTGCTGATGCCGACCTCCGCCCCGAGGCCGAAGCGAAAGCCATCGGCAAAGCGGGTCGAGGCATTGTGAAAAACGCCCGCTGAATCAACCCTCGAGAGAAAATACTCGGCGGCGGCGGCATCCTCGGTCACGATCGCATCGGTGTGATGGGATCCATGCGAGTTGATGTGTTCAACAGCCTCCTCCAGCGAGGCAACCGTCCTGACCGCCAGGATCCTGTCCAGAAACTCGGTATCGTAATCCTCGGGAGCGGCGGCGATGGAGGCATCGAGATGCGCGGAGGCCTCTTCGTCGGCTCTGATCTCCACCCCGGCCTCGCGCAGGGCCGCGCCCAGGACGGGAAGCAGGTCGCCGAGACGTTCGCGGTGAACCAGCAGCGTCTCGCAGGCGTTGCAGGCCGCCGGGTAGTGAGTCTTCGCATCGACACTGACGGCGATCGCCTTGCCCTCATCGGCTTCACGGTCGATATAGACCGAGCAGATCCCATCGGCGTGGCCGAGCACGGGAATACGCGTAGCCTCCTGGATCGACTGCACCAGTTCATTCGACCCCCGGGGAATGATCAGGTCGATCCAGCGATCGAGGTCGAGCATCTCCCGAACCTCCTCACGGGTAGAGACCAGTTGCACCGAATCGACCGGGACTCCCTCTACCTCATCGAGCGCCTCCCGAATCACGGCGACAAGAATCTCGTTGGTTCGCGATGCTTCGCGACCGCCCTTGAGAATGACCGCGTTGGAGGATTTCAGCGCCAGGGCGGCGATCTGCACAGCCGCCTCGGGCCTCGCCTCGAAGATGACTCCGATCACCCCAAGCGGGCAACTGACCCGGTAGAGCTCCAGGCCTTCATCCAGCCTGGTAGCGAGCGTTACCTGGCCAACAGGGTCCGGCAGCCGGGCGACATCCCCAACGCCGGCCAGCATGGTCTGGAATTTATTACCCTCCAGGTCGAGACGCTTGAACAGAGCCTCGGTGAGCTCGCCGGATTCGACCTCGGCCTCGCAGTCCGCCTTGTCGGCGCGGTTGGCCTCCAGGATCTCATCCCTGCGCTCATCGAGCTTGCGCCCGACCGCCTCGAGCGCCTCGTTCTTGCTCCCGGCGGAGAGAGCCGCCAGCTGCAGCGCCGCGGCCCGCGCCCGCCTGGCGATGGTTTCTACCGGAGGAGTTTCGTTTGTCTGGTCTGTGCTCATTTATTCACCACGCAAAATGATAAACTCCGGCTAAGGATAAACCATCCCGCACAGGTCTCAAAGGTGCAAGGTCAGGAGCCGGAAGCATTGATGCACCCAGTACTTTTAGTTAATATGCCCCGCTTGTCTCTGCCAGAGTTGACTCTGTTTACCAGGTAATCACACCTTACAGGAAAGGTTCAGAATAATGAGCGAAAGAGAAGCTGCTGTAACTTTCAAAGGCGGGCCGCTGACATTGGTCGGCCCCGAACTGCAGGCAGGGGACCAGGCTCCTGATTTTAACGTCATCGATGGCGACCTCGGAGCCGTCAACCTCGCCTCCTCAGCGGGTAAGGTTCGGCTGCTTTCGGTGGTTCCGTCGCTGGACACTCCCGTCTGCTCCGACCAGACCAAGCGCTTCGCCGAAGCCCTCTCCGGGCTGCCCGAAAACGTCGAGGTTCTCACCATCAGCGCCGACCTGCCCTTCGCGCAGGGCCGCTGGTGCGGCGCCGAAGCGCCCGAGATGACGACCCTCTCCGATCACCGCGAGCTCTCCTTCGCGAACGCCTACGGAGTTCTCATCAAGGAGCTGAAGCTGCTGACCCGGGCGATCTTCGTCATCGATGCCGAAGACAAGATTACCTATATGGAAATCGTCCCCGAGGTTACCGATTACCCCAACTACGACGCGGCCCTTGCCGCCGTCGGCGCTGCCGCGGGATAATCGCGGTTGCTCCCCAGGATATCCGGGACAGCCATCGAGATCGTGGAGGAGCCGCCGCGGGTTCCGATTCGCCACGCTCTCTTCGATCTCGATGGCACCCTCTCCCTGCTCAGAGATGGCTGGCAGGACCAGATGGTCCCGATGATGGTGGAGCTGATCGGAGAATGCGGACAGGGCGAATCCCGTGAAGAGCTCACAGAGCTGGTGACCGGCTTTGTTGACCAGCTCACCGGCAAGCAAACGATCTACCAGATGATGCGGCTCTGCGAGGAGATCGAGAGGCGCGGCGGAGCTCCACGGGAACCCATCGAATACAAAGAGCTCTACAACGACAGGCTCGATGCGGCGATCGCGAGCCGTCTCGCCGCGATCGAGAAGGGAGGCCTGCCGCGCGAGGATTTCATGGTACCCGGCTCGCTCTCCTTCCTGGAGGAGCTCGTCGACCGCGGGGTCGTTTGTTACCTCGCCAGCGGAACCGACGAGAACCTGGTCCGAAGAGACGCCGCCCTCCTGGGCTTTGAACATCTCTTCGAAGAGCGAATCTCCGGAGCGCTCCGCCAGTACCAGGACTTCTCCAAACGGATGGTCATTGAGCGGATCATCTCAGAGCACGAGCTCAGTGGCCCCGAGCTCATCGTCATCGGCGATGGCTTTGTCGAAATCCGGGACGGACGCGAGACCGGCGCCGTGACCTTCGGCATCCACACCCGTGAGAACAATCGCTACCACATGAACAGCGGCAAGCGGGAGAGGCTGCTGGAGGCGGGAGCCCATTTCCTCGCCCCCGGGCTCGATGAAGGCGCGGCGCTCCTGGATCATTTACAGGTGGGCTGAGAAAAATCAGGCCTCAAGCTCGGCGCGGTAACGCAGGAACCGCTTCTTCATCCTGTATTCACGGCCCTCGTCGACACCGACGACCCCATCCCTGATCAGCCGTGAGTTGATGCAGGTCCTGTTGCGCAGGTAGAGGTAGATTCCGCCATCTCCATCCGTCGCCGGATCGCTCTTGAAATAAACCTGCTTCCCATCCACCAGTTCCCGCAGGCGCTCCACCCCTCCTGCCAGTTCGCTGTCTGCCAGACCAAGAAGCCGCAGGCTCCTGCCGTCCTCCAGCTTCACCGTTCTGACATCAAGAACGTCTTCAACCCGGTGATACTCCTCCCTCTGGCGACGATCGCCTTTTCGAATAACGGAGCCGAAGCCCGGGGAGGAAGCCGGGGAGGATGTCCCGGCGCTCTCTTGCTTGCCGACCGGACGATCTCCGATCACCTCGAGCGTCTCATCGCCGTGAAAGAACTCGCGCTGCTCGCCAAAGCCCGTCTTTTCCCTGATGGTGTCGAGGAAGCCGGGGTTGAGCTCGTAGCCGGTGCAGGAGCGGCCCAGTTCCCGGGCCACGCTCATCGTCGTTCCGCTGCCGAGGAAGGGATCAAGCACCGTCTCTCCGGCGAAGGTGAACATCCGGATCAGCCGGCGAGGCAGCTCAGGGGGGAAGACGGCGATGTGGTCCTCCTGCCGGGCTCCCGGAAAGGTCCAATGTCCGTAGAAATACTCATTCCACTCTTCCGTGCTGAGACGCGAGAGCTCCTTCTCGGCGGGGTCAGGTCGCGGCGCCTTTCCCAGCTTTTTAAAGAGCAGGATGTGCTCGTAATCGAGCTTCACGATGCCGTTTCGGGGATGGGGAAAAGAGCCCATGATGACCCCTCCCCCGGAGGAGTTCATCGTCGTAACCTTCTGCCAGATAATCGAGCCCATGAAATCGAGGCCCAGGTCGACGCAGCCGCGAATGATATCGGCATGAATCGCCGCGACCCGGTACCTGCCGTAGGTCTTGGCGCGAAGGAACTGGTCGCCGATATTGACCGCCAACCTGCAGCCAGGGTGGAGCGCCCGCTCGCATTCACCCCAGACCCTGTCAAGCTCGCCGATGTACTCATCGTATTCCTGGTGAAAGCCGATCTGGTCCTCGGCCTCGTAGTCCTTCAGCTGCCAATAGGGAGGAGAGGTCACCACCAGGTGCACCGAGCCATCCTCGACGTCGGCCATCGAGCGCGAGTCTCCCAGCACCACCCTGTAGCGCAATTCGTCCGGTTGCTGGCTCTTCCTGCCGACCATGCGCTCAGCCCTCCCTCTGCGACTGCCCCGCCAGCCAGAGCCCGAGAATTTCCTCGAGCTCTTCGCCGCTGCGGACAGTGTTGAAGCGGCGTCTGAATTCAGCCGCGCCGTGAAAACCTGTGGCGTACCAGGCTCCGAATTTTCGCATCCTGAGAATAGCCGCCCTCTCGGATTCTCCATAGTGGACGAGGAGCAGGTGGAAATGTTCACGAACCATCTCGACAATCTCCTCGACTGCCGGCCTCGGCGGCGGAGCCTCCCCATCGAAGAGAGCCCTCAACTCGCGAAAGAGCCACGGATTTCCCAGGCAACCCCGGCCGATCACGATCCCGGGGACCCCGGCCCTGCGCATGCGCTCCAGCCCGTCTTCGGCCTCGAAGATATCGCCATTGCCAAGCACCGGGATCTCGATCTTGTCGTTCAGCTCCGCGATGAGATCCCAATTCGCCTGGCCTGAGTACATCTGCTTCACCGTACGGCCGTGCACGGTGATCCATGAGCAGCCCTCCTCCTGGGCGATTCGGCCCGCGTCGAGAAAGGTGAGGTTTTCATCATCGATACCCAACCGAACCTTGATCGTTACCGGCAAGGGGTCGACCGCCTCAACGACAGCCCGAACCACCGCCCGGCAGTTCTCAGGATTCGTCGGTACAGCGGCGCCCATCCCCTTGTTGACCAGCTTCTTGACCGGGCAGCCGAAGTTGATGTCGATATGGTCTACCTGCAATTCGTCCTTGAGCCGGCGGGCTGACTCACCCATGGCCGCCGGATCGCCGCCAAAGATCTGTATGGAACGGGGGCGCTCGGTCTCAGCGAAATGAACCAGCTTCCAGGTGCCGCGATGTCCCTCGAGGATGCCCCTCGAGCTCACCATCTCGCTGACGCAGAGACCGGCGCCAAGCTCGGAACAGATCTTGCGGTAGGGATAGTTTGTCACCCCCGCCATGGGCGCGAGAACCACCGGGGGCCAGACGGTCAGATTGGATCCCAACTGGAGCGGTTTATGACTTTTCGCTGTCTGCATCATCTCTCACCAGGCTCGGTCGAAGCTCTTACAAGGCTGCAGTTTGATGCTCCGGCCGGAGACTTTCAAGTGTAGAGTCTGTCCGCCGCTGGCTATCATACTTTCTATGTTGCATGAACGAGCGCGACAACTTGCCGGCGAATCGGCTTTTGATGTACTGCGGCGGGCGCAGGAACTCGAGGCCGACGGCCAGGAGATCATCCATCTCGAGATCGGTCAGCCTGATTTCCCGACTCCCGATCACATCAGGGAGGCCGCCGTGCAAGCCCTCGCCGATGGACATACGGGCTACGGTCCATCCCAGGGGCTGCCCGAGTTGCGCGCCGCCATCGCCGAAAAAGCGGGAGCCCTTCGAGGCCTCGAGTTCAGCCCGGACCAGGTCGTGGTAGCCCCCGGCGCCAAGACCCTGCTCTTCTACGCGATCAACGCTCTCGCAGGCCCGGGCGACGAGGTCATCTATCCCGACCCCGGCTTCCCCGCCTACCAGTCTGTGATCGCCCATTCCGGCGCCAGGCCGGTACCGCTGCCTCTTCGCGAAGAGACCGGCTTCCGCTTCGATGCCGATGAATTTCGCGCGCTGGTATCCGACCGCACCAGGCTGGTGATTCTCAACTCTCCCCAGAACCCTACCGGCGGCGTCCTCGAACTCGAAGACCTCGAGGCGGTAGCCGCCGAGGCCGCGGAGCGCGACATCACGATCCTCAGCGATGAAATCTACCTTCACTTCTGTTACGACTCGCCATTTGAAACCATCGCCTCCGTTGAGAACGCGGATGGCAGGGTCATCATCATCGACGGCTTCTCAAAAACCTACTCGATGACCGGCTGGCGGCTGGGATACACCATCCTTCCCCCCGCCCTGGTCGAGACCTTCGATCTCTACAACGTCAACATAGCCTCCTGCGCCTGTACCTTCAGCCAGCACGCGGCCGTCGAGGCCCTGCGCGGACCACAGGACTCCGTCCTCGCCATGGTCAGCGAGTTCCGCCAGAGGAGGAATTTCCTCGTCGAGGCCCTCAACGGAATCCGCGGAATCAGCTGCGCTCCGCCTGGCGGAGCCTTCTACGCCTTCGCCAACATCACCGGGACCGGCATGTCCTCCGCCGACCTGGCCGCGAAGCTCCTTGTTGAGGCCGGTGTCGCCGTGCTCTCAGGAGCATCCTTCGGTTCGAGCGGCGAGGGCTATATTCGCTTGTCCTACGCGACCTCGATGGAGAAGCTGGGCGCGGCCATCGAGCGCCTGGAAGGCCTCCTTGGGAAGAGCCGATGAAGATGGACCGCAAAGGCGAAACCTGATGAGAGAAAACTCCTTCCGCCACTCTGGCCTGCGGGTAAGCCGCCTGTTTGGAATCGACATCTGGGCGCACTGGATTCTCCTGCTGATCATCGGCCTCAAGCTGTTCGACATCCTGCTGCAGAATCAAGGCCGGTACGGAGCGCCCCTGCTGGCCTTCGCGGCATTCGCCCTGGCGCTCCTGTTGACGATCCTGCTGCATGAACTCGGCCATGCCTACGCCGCTCACAGGCAGGGCGGAAGAACGGAGAGGATCATCCTCTGGCCCCTTGGGGGCCTGGCGGTATGCGAAGCGCCGCATGAGCACCGCGCGCAGTTCTGGGTAGCAGCCGGCGGACCTCTCGTCAACCTGGGACTCGGACTGCTGGTCACAGCGGCCTGCCTTCTCCTGGGGCTTGAGTTTCTGCCCTTTTCGGGCCAGCCGATTTTCTGGCAGCGCCTGCTGCAATACCTCTTCCTCTGGAACTTTGTTCTCCTCCTGGTGAACCTTCTTCCCTGCTACCCCCTGGACGGCGGGCGGCTTCTGCACTGCGTGCTGTGGAGCAGGATGGGCTCCCATCACAGCGCGCTGGAACTGACCCTGCGAATCTCGAAGTTCACCGCCATACTCGCCCTCCTCTTCGGGGGCGCCACCATCGTCCTGGGCTTCTCAGATGAGAACTGGAGATTCGCCCACCCCTTCCTTGACGAACTTGGATTTGTAAGCGCCTTCTGCGGGCTGTTCTACTTCATGACCGCCAGGCAGGTCCGCGAGCAGGTGCTCTACGACACCGAGGACAGCGGCGCCTTCGGCCATGATTTTTCTCAAGGCTATACCAGCCTCAACCATCCGGGACAGGGCGAGAGTCGCCGGGGTTTCTTCGAACGGTGGAAGCTGAAGAGACAGCGGCGGAGGACAGAGAAAAGTGAACAAAGAGAAAAGCGGGACCGTGAGCGCCTCGATGCGCTGCTTGAAAAGATCCACCGGGAAGGCATGGGCAGCCTGAGCTCCTCTGAACGCCGATTCCTGGAGAGCGCCTCGAAGAAGCTCAGGAAGACCCCCTGAAGGAGCGAAAACGGCGCCAAGGCAGCCCCTCGACCAGCCCCATGCATCCTGCTATCATTTCCGCCCTGTTGAGAGCGGATCGAAAAACACGCTTCAGAGGCGCCCATGCAATACCTGCCCGATGACTGCCAGGCGGCGAAGATCCTGGACAGGGTCCGCCAGGATATTCCCCTCCTGGGCCTGACCCCGGCCTACGATCTCAGCGAACCCTGGCCGGACCGCATAGCCCGCCTCAGCGACGAAGAGCTCCTGGGGGTGGAGCCGGTCGACCCTGCAATGGCCGCCTGCATCCGAAGCGGCCTGCTTCTGCGGGCTGATTTCCAGGAAGCATCCCATAACCTCAGCCAGGCCATCAGCAGCCCGGAGGGAAGCTATTGGCACGCCATCATGCACCGGCTGGAGCCTGACTATTCCAACTCCAAGTACTGGTTCAACAGGGTCGGACCTCACCCTGTTTTCGAACAGCTCGCCGAACAGGCGCCCTCTATAACGAAAGCGGAGATCCTGGCCGAATTCACCTCACCTGCCTGGGATCCCTTCGGATACACCGATGCCTGCGAGGCGGCTGTCAGGGGACAGTTGGAGAACTGCCGCCTCGACCTGGAGCAGCTGCAGGAGCTCGAGTTTGACCTGCTGCTGGCCCATTGCTACCAGCTGGCGGCCGGTTCACCTGTATAGGATCCAGTCCCGATCACCCGCGCGGACCCGCCGCGAGAATCTCTTCAGAGGCTCCATCGGCGTAGGTCTTGAAGTTCTCCCTGAACAGCTCAGCCAGCTTGCCAGCGCCCTCGGCATAGGCCGCCTTGTCCTCCCAGGTGTTCTGGGGAACCAGGATCTCGGCCGGCACACCGGGACATTCCACGGGAACCTGGAAACCAAAGGTCGCATCCTCCTGGCAGGCCGCCTTATCGAGATCGCCGCTGTGGATCGCATCGATGATCGCCCTGGTGTAAGGAAGGCTGATCCGTGAGCCGACACCGTAACCGCCGCCTGTCCAGCCGGTGTTGACCAGCCAGACATTGGAACCGAATTCACGGATCTTCGCGGCGAGCATCTCGGCATACTTCGTCGGATGCCATACCAGGAAGGCCGCGCCAAAGCAGGCGGAGAAGGTCGCCTCCGGCTCGGTCACGCCCATCTCGGTGCCGGCCACCTTGGCCGTATAGCCGCTGATGAAGTGATACATCGCCTCCGCCGGGGAGAGCTTGCTGACCGGGGGAAGAATCCCGAAGGCGTCACAGGTCAACAGCACCACGTTCTTCGGATGCGAGCCGACACAGGGCACCTTGGCGTTGGGGATGAACTCGATCGGATAAGAGCAGCGTGTGTTCTGAGTCAATGAGCAGTCGGTATAGTCCACCTCGCGGGTGCGCGGGTCGAAAACGACATTCTCGAGAATCGAGCCGAAGCGGATGGACTGGTAGATCTCGGGTTCACTCTCTGGAGTGAGGTCGATGCACTTGGCATAGCAGCCTCCCTCGATATTAAAGACGCCATCATCCGACCAGCAATGCTCGTCGTCACCTATAAGCTTGCGGCCGGGATCGGCTGAGAGCGTGGTCTTGCCGGTTCCGGAGAGACCGAAGAAGAGAGACACATCTCCCTCGTCGCCCTCATTCGCGCTGCAGTGCATGGAGAGGACGCCATCCCTGGGCATGAGGTAGTTCATCAGGGTGAAGACACCCTTCTTCATCTCTCCTGCGTATTCCGTTCCGAGAATCACCATCTCATTGCGCTCAAAACTGAGCGCGGCATTCGTCGTGGTGTCGACTCCCTCTACCGAGGTGTCGGCATCCAGGCTGCCGGCGTTGTAGACCGTAAAGTCCGGATCGCCGAAGGCGGCCAGCTCCTCATCCGTCGGGCGGATAAGCATGTTGTACATGAAGAGCGCATGGTAGGCCTGGGAACAGACAATCCGGACCTTGAGACGATACTTGGGATCCCATCCGGCAAATCCATCTACGACGTAGAGGCGCGGCTGGGCAGCGAGAAACTCGATCGCCGCGGCGCGGTTTGTCTCGAAGCTCGACTCCTCCAGGGCAATATTGACCGAGCCCCACCAGACGTCCCCCTCGCTGGCGGAATTTTTGACAACTCGTTTGTCCTTGGGAGAGCGGCCGGTCTTGGCGCCTGAATTGGCGGCGAGGGCGCCGGTTGAATTGATTTTCGCTCCCTCCAGCGATGTACCAATCTCGTAAAGACGAGCCGGACGCAGATTCATATACTCTTCATTAAACTCGAGTTCGTTACCTTGCTCACTCATAGCTCTAACTGAAACACAGCTCCCTGATAATATGATTGTATGCCTACCGAAAAGCCTTCTTCTCTCTCCTGTAGAGAGCATGAAGATGAACTACCATAGAGACTTAGGCTGAAAAAATCAAGGTTGCCCCCAAAGCCGGTCACCTATGAATCGACGCTGAACCTCGAGAGTTGCTGCTGCTTCCCATAGGTACCTGTAATATCAAGCGACTCGGCATCTCCCTCGCGACCGTATTCCCTGAGCCATTGCTGGCTGCGCTCGAAATAGGATCCAAAGTCATCGAATGACATCTCATGCGCCCTGTAATGCTCACGTCGAACGGTAAAAACCCGGCAGAGAGGATCGCCCCGGGCGATCCGGATTTTCTCCACCGACGGGTCAAGCTCGAGAACGCAATGCCAGGGGTAGGATGCCGGGTACCAGTCCGTATCCACCAGGGCGCTCAGCACCTTGAAAGGTCGGGAAAGATTGGGGATGTCGCAGAAATAGAGCAGCTCGTCACTCTCGGTTCGCATGAAGAGCAGCGTCGAAACCTTGACCTGGTTCTCGATCTCCGGATAGACCTCCGGGGTAATCACATGCGGCAGCATCTGGTCCTGCTCCCAGAACCAGGCATTTTCCTGCGTCAGGGGGACACCCGCCCCATCAACTGTGGCGGCATAATCCCAATCACTCTCCAGCGTGACAGGCGTATCCAGCCGCCAGCCGCCCTCGCGCCGGCTGAACTCCAGGTCACTCGGACAGAGAAGATCCCAGCCAAAGGAATTAGCGGCCCGCATCGGAGGACACTCTTCAGGCCACCCCTTGCCGGGCTGTCGCTTGTGGTAAGCACCACGGGCTGGAGCGGGAGCGGGAACCTCCGAACAGAACTTGAAATAATGAAGCATCTGGATCTTCCTGGGAAAATTGCGGCTGGATGACCGACCGGGCCGGGGAGCCCGCTGGAAAATTTACCAGCAGGCGACCGTCCATGCGAGCAAGAAGGCCGAAGGCGGCCTTATTGCAGCCCGCTCCCTCTCTGATACACTGTCCTGCCCTATGATCAACAAAGGCACCCTCTCCAACCTGGCCTCCGGAACCCTGCTTCTAACGGGACTCCTTCTGGCGGCAACAGAGACCGCTGTTGCGGCCAGCGATGTGATTCTCTCCATTGGTCTCTTCGCCTTCAGCGGAGGCATCACCAACGCGCTGGCGGTGAAGATGCTCTTTGACCGGATACCCGGTCTCGCGGGTTCGGGAGTCATCCAGTCTCGGTTTACCGAGATCCGGGAGGAAATCAAACGCCTCATCCTCGACCAGTTCTTCACCGAAGAGAACCTGCATCAATTTCTCCGCGAGAAGACCGCGGAGGTGGACCTCCTCTCCTATCTCAAGGGAGAGGATGGAGGCAACCCTGCCGTTACCTTTGTCGAAACGCAATGGGACCAGCTGACGAGCCCCGAGATTCTTGATCCCCTGCTGGATGAGCAGGTGGAGAAGATCTTTGAGAGCTCGGCGCTCGGCGGATTGCTCAGCCTCGTGGGAAAAGACACGATCCTCGATATCGTCAGAACGTTTGTCGAATCTTTCACCGGCTCGCTGAAGAAAAAAGTTCTCGAAACGGCCCGGGACTTCTCGGCCAATCCCTCAACGCTCAAGCTCGACATCGAACGCCTGGTAGCCGACATCCGCCGAGAGGTCGACAGCCTGCTTGAGCGGCGCCTCGAAGATCTCAGCCCGCAGGACGTGAAACGCATCATCGAGGATGTAATTCGCAAGCACCTCGGCTGGCTGGTTGTCTGGGGGAATGTATTCGGCGGCCTCATCGGCCTCGGAACCTACCTGCTCAGAGACCTCCTTCCCTGAACCGCGAGCCGGATATCAGGGGCACAGCTCCGGGGAGGTGGCGAGGGGAGGGGTAAGAACCACATCTCCCTGGAAGAGGAATCGCAGCAGGATGATGGGGTCGGATATGTCGAAGGCTCCATCCGCGTTCACGTCGAGAGCAGAGGCGCAGGTCTCCCGTGTCAGATCCCCCAGGAAAAGGCGGCCCAGCATCAGGATGGGATCGGAGATATCGAGGGTAGCATCTCCGTTGGAGTCTCCGCGAACCCAGGCGCCATTTCCCTCGGTATAGAAGAAGCCCTCCTCATCGAGGTGGCAGCCGGCCTCCGTACAAATCTCTACGCTGGCCGGACCGGCCAGCTCACATCCCGGCGCGACGGCCTGCACAGTCTGGCCATCAGCGAGCAGCTCAAACTCCGCCTCCCGGCCGCACACCCGCAACGAGTTCACCCCGGAGCTGAAATGCCGCCCGACAATGTAGAAGATCATCCCCTGCCGGCCGCGCGCGTTGACGTAATCAACGATGTAGGGCAACCGAATGTCGGTGATCTCGGTCTCGAGATCCTCTGTCGCCAGCTCGAGCTCTCCCCCTCCCTCTCCGAGCAGGATATTATTCAGCGGAAGCTCTCCCTGTCGTTCCTCGAAGCGAATGCGAATGGTCCCCGAACGCTCAGCCCTGACCGTATACCGGAGTCTTCCCAGCTCGGTATCCACCCCGGGAGGAAGCCCCAGGGATCCCTGGCCATCGGTGTCACAGACGAAAACACAGGAGATCGTTCCAGCCTCATCATCTACCGAAAGCCGCCACCAGTCGAATTCGGCCTCCGTACCCGGATCGGAAAAATCAAAATGCTCGCTCGAATAGCCGAGGGCGAGGCTGCCGGCCAGGACAGGAACATCACCGCGGCAATAGATCCCCAGGCTCCCCTGGCCATCAAGATTCGGCGGCGGTTCCATTTCTACACGAACGACCGCGGCCCCCTCGATAAGGGGGACAACCGGGGCCGAGGCCTGGTTGTCTCTCACATCCATCAGCTCGGCGCTGAAAAACAGCGTCCTGTCAAGCCGCGAGCGATTGTAGATTGCGAGAGCCAGTATGTTTTCACCCGGCCGCAGCGACTCCCGGCAAAGAAAAACATCCTCAGTGATTCCGCCGCGGTGATAGCGAGCGTAGGCGGAATCCGCAATAGCGAAGCCGGGATCTCCAAACCCCCTGCGAGCCACCTCCAGGCCGTTGATATAGGCGACGAATCCATCGTTGTAATCGATTCTCAGAAGAAGCGCGCTCACCGCGGCCGGGTCTGAAATATTGAACCTGCGCCTGGCGTAGAAGACTCTCCGCTGGTTCAGAAGCATGTCGAGCTCGGTCACAACCGTCGCCGTTCCGAACCCGATCCCCGACCGCCCCTCTTGCCAGGACGAGTCATCGAATGTTTCCCGGCTCCAGCCTTCCGCGGGAGCATCCAGGGAATACCAATACCTCCAGGAAGCTGCGGCCGGCACCAGGGTGGCCGACCTCTGCAGCCCGCAGTCGAGTTCATCGGGTGTTGGATCGATCCCCGGGATTGAATAGGGCGGCGCGGGGGCGATGCCATCTGCCAGCGCCAGTACAAAAGCGTCGAAGTCCTCCAGGTCAAGAAGCCCGTTATCATTGAAATCCGCCGCATCCGGACACGGCAGGGCAATTCCCTCCCGGTGAACCCGCAAAAGAGTCATCGCATCCTTCAGGTCAACCTCGCCTCCCTTCGGACCATCTTCAACCAGGTCTCCGCGGGTAAAGCTTCCTGCCGGGGTCGGCGGATTCTCCTCAACGCAAAAGGGCTGCTCCCGCAGCAGGCTGGTCTGGTGAATCGGAGCAGGGTTACCCTCGTTGGAGGTAAAGAAATCCCGGTCATCCAGGTCAAAGCAGATCGACTCGCTCTTGGGTTCGGCCGCGCCTGCGTTGGGAAGAATAATCCGCGGCTGGGTAAAGATCCTCTCGAAAGGAACCCCCTGCGGGAGTCGATATTCCTGGACCGCGGGAAAGGTCCGCACCAGCAGGCGGCGGCCATCGCGGGTAAGGTCCGCGGCTGTCACCAGGCCGCCGATATTCATGGTGGCGATACGAACGAGCGTCTGTACGGCGCCCCCCGGGGTGCTGCTGGGAAAGCGGTACACGCCGGCCGGACCATTGACCTTGGTGATGAGATAGAGAGTACCCGTGGCGGGATGAACGATCAGGGACTCGTTATTGTAGGTTCCGGCGGGATAGCGAAAACGAATCGCCTCCGACCTCTCCGCGACCAGGCTCTGGTTAAGGTTCACTGACGGCAGGGAGGGCTCGGGCAGACGCCAGATCACCAGCTCGTTTCGATTGAGCGCGTTGTTCCCTGTATCGGCGATGAAGAGATAGACGCGAGTTGGGTCGGAGCCGGGGCCGGTGGCGATATCCTCGTAGTCGGTATTGGAGGCGCCGGGCAGGTCCACCTCAGCCACCAGGGCCCCATCTTTGCGAACCGCGAACAAACGCGCCGCGTCCTTCGAGTCATTATGGACCCAGAAATAGTCCCGGCGCCCGGTGATGGGAACCATCCCCGAAACTTCATCAATCCTTAGATCGCTGATCGTTCCAACGCGTACCGGCCGTGAATACTCCTGTGCCTCTACACTCCCCTGGAGCCAGGATGCGAACCATACCAGCAACAGGCAGGAGAGGCGAACGAAGCGGAAAATACATCTGGAACAGGTGACTGGGAACACCATCTCTATCCCTCCATAAACCCCAAGTATGCCCAGATTTCAGGCAGGTTCACCTGATTTCCCGGACGGGTTTCCAGGTAATCCGCCAATTGAGGCTGTCAGCCGCAGCTGGTATAGACCTCGCATCCCTGGTCTCCGGGACTTCCCTCCGCATCGGAGTCCGTCCCGCAGGCCTGCGCCCCGGGCGCCGGAGGCGCCTGGCCTCCCAGGAAGAGATAGGACAATACGAAGATCCCATCAGTAATGTCGAGGGAACCGTCATTGTTCGCATCCCCGGCCTCCCTGCAGGTCGGCAGAGTTCCGCCAAGAAAAAGGGCGCCAAATAACGACAGGCTGTCGGATATTCCAAGCTGACCGTCATCATTGGCATCTCCGCGCCGGAAGGAGGGCCGGGAGGCGGAACCGGTAACAACCACCTCGATGCCGGCGGTGTTATTGTCATCATCGATTTCCTCTGTCGAGGAGCTCACCCGGGCAACCACCACGTAGGTTCCGGGGGCGGCGTTCGGGTTGACCTGAACGGGGAAAAAAAGGTTCGAGCCGAAATTGGGCTGTAGATCCTCGATCAGGAAACACGACACTCCACCGGGGTTCACACCGCATTCATCTCCCGGGATATCGCCCGTCATCCCCTCGGGAAGCAGGAGATCAATCCGCACATCAGCGGCGTTCCTGGACCCCAGGTTGAAGGCAGCGACTGTATAGGAGAGACTCCCTCCGGCCTCCACCGACTCTTCCGAAGCCTCGATGGTAACTCCGAGGTCAGGGGCGGGAAACGAATCGGATTCGCCGGGATTGCTGGGGAAATCGCCGTCCGGCACCGGTTCTCCTTCGCTCCAGTCGCAATCCGCCCCGAGCTCCTGTCCGTTGGTGTAACCATCCCCATCGGAGTCCAGGTCGCAGATGGCCTGCCAATCGACATTCCCATTCACCAGGGTCCTGTCGACATCCAATCCAAAGGCGTTACGCGGACCTCCTCCAAAACCTTCGTGACAGGAGGTGCAGCCTATCTCGAAACCGTTGGGAAGCTGCGCCACCCGGAAGCTGCGCGCGCTGATGGCTGGCGAGGCAGCCACCAGGGCCAGGAAAACAAAGACTCCCGGGTAAAGACGATCCGGCATCTGCAGACTCCTCCGCTAAAACAGGTAATCATTCACCGCGCTCCGCAGGGCGGCTTCCTGTGTGAAAACCCGGGCCGCGAGCGGCTCCCCAGGTAAACACTCCCCCTATCTTATAGCCTGCGAGGAGCGCCCCGAACTTTTTTGATAAAAGAACCGTTTTTGAGGAATCAATCTCCCTCAGCCGGATGAACCAGGTCGATCCACCAGCCGAGATCCCGCGAATACTCGGCCGAGAGGTCATGTTTCACCAACTGGCGGTGAAAGCTCGCGGCGCCGAGTTTGCCCAGGTCGGCCGCCTCGGCATCGGGAAACCGCTCTGTTGGATCAGTCGCGATCATCTTCGTACAGAGCTCGAGAAGATCGAGACGAAGATCGATATGGTCATACCGGGGCATATACTCAACCAGCTCATCAGGTAAACGCAGCTTCTTCTCGAGGAGTTGATCAAGGGTCTTGCATTCCTTGAACAGCAGCTTGCCCGTCAACATCTCGATCAGCACATAGCCGAGGCTGGCGATGTCGGAGCGATAGCGCACATCCCTCTCCCTGATCAGCTCCGGAGCCATGTAATAGGGTGTACCTCGAACCTCCGCCCGCAGATCAACCTGGCGATCGCAGGACGAGTCCATGTCGATGAGTTTCTTCGTACCCGTCCGCTTGATCATGATGTTCGAAGGCTTCAGATCGCTGTGAATGATCTCGTGATGATGAAGGGAAGACAGCCCCGCGAGGCAGCCGCGCAGAATATCGACAGCAGCCGCGGGTCTCAGCATGCAGTGATCCTCCCCGGGGGAAACCAGGACATCGTTCAGGCGGTCCCAATCCGCCTTTGTGACCCGTGCTTCGGATTCCCTGTAGAGCTTCGCGTCGAGAAGCTGGCGAAGATCCAATCCATCGACCCACTCCATGACCATGACCCGGGTGTCCTCGAGAGCGACAAAGTCACGAATATTCACCAGGTTGTCCTGCTGGATTTCGCTGATCTTCTGGCCCTGGTGGGCGATGCGCTCCATCTCCTTCAGGTGGCTGGACTCCGACACCGACTCATCCCGGGCATAGAGCTTGATGGCGACCTTGGTCGAGTAACCATCGACTCCCTCTCTGAGCGCCAGGTACACGACCCCCTGGCCGCCGCTACCCAGCTTCCGCAGGATGCGATAGCGGGCATTCCAACTCATCTCCTCACTGGGCTCGGCAATCCTGGCAGGAGCCGCCTGCCGCTCCAGGGTGCCGTGATAGGACAACATCAGAGTGGGCGCGTCAGGATCAAATTCCCGCCCGCCGGCCTCTCGATCTGGATCGTCTGAAGATGGCAAAGACGAGGACATGCGTTACCTTGGCCAATGAACAACTACGAAGAGAGAACAGTATAGGACCGGCCCCTGCCCTTCGCCATTCCACTTTGCTCGCCGGCACTCTACAATACCCCATCAAATGCGGACGCTCCCACGCAGGATGGGGAGCCCCTTCAGCAGGCGGCAAGGAGACTCCCAGACCATGGCTTTTAAATACGCTCTCTGCAGCGAGGTTTTCAGCACGCCGCTGAGCGAGACCATAACCCAGATCGCCATGGCAGGCTTTGACGGCATTGAAATCGCTCCCTTCAACGCAGCCGATTCGGTCGAGGAGGTCAGCGCGGACCAGCGCTCTGAGCTCCGCAGGCAGGCCGAAGACGCCGGCCTCGAGATTGTCGGCCTCCACTGGCTCCTGGTCTCGCCGCCGGGACTGCACCTGACCACCGACGATTCGTCCATCCGCGCCCGCACCACCGGCTATCTGCAGACCCTGGCTCGATTCTGCAGCGACCTCGGAGGCAAGGTCATGATCTTCGGTTCGCCCAAGCAGAGAAATCTCGGGGATGGACAAGATCCGCGAAGCGGCTTTGACCGGGCCGCAGAGGCGCTGAAAGAGGTCGGCCAGACCTGTGAAGACCTTGGGGTCCAGCTGCTGCTGGAAGCCCTCAGCCCGACCGAGACCAACTTTCTGCAGACCATCGAGCAGGCGCTCGAGCTGCGGGATGCCATCGACAGCCCTGGAATCGGCTATATGCTCGATTGCAAGGCCATGTCCTCAATGCCCGAAGGTATCGAAGGGACCATCCTCCGACACGGAAAAGACGCCGGGCACTTTCACGCGAACGAACCCGATGGAAAGGGACCGGGAATGGGCGAGCTCGACTTCACCCCGATTCTCGCATCTCTTGCGGAAAGCGGCTATGACGGCTGGGTCTCAACCGAGCCCTTTGACTACAAGCCCGACCCCGCGACGGTCGCAGCCGCCGCTCTTCAAACCCTTCGCAAGGCGGCCGGAGCTGAATGATCCGGGTACGGAAAAAAGACCTTACGAGCAGGCAGCCGAGAGGGCTGAAGGGGGTTCTTCCGCGGCTGCTCCTGGCCTGCGTCATCGCCGGCTGGAAACCCGCCCACTGCGAAGAGACGAAAGACGGCGGCGACTGGAACGCAGTCGCTCGCTCCGTCACAATCCATCGGGATTCCTGGGGCGTGCCTCACATCTACGGGCCGACCGATGCGAGCGTGGTCTTCGGACACCTGTACGCCCAGGCAGAGGACAACTTCTGGCAGATCGAGGAAAACTTCATCCTCGCGACCGGGCGCGCCGCCGAGGTGCATGGAGAGGAGGCGCTGCCGGGGGATCTCCTGGTGCGGGCTCTCGAGATAGAGCGCCTCTCGATGGAGGAATATGAACGCTCCGCTCCCCGCCTGCGGGCGCTCTGCGATGCTTTCGCCGCGGGACTCAATTACTTCCTCGCGAAGAACCCGGACGTCAAGCCAAGACTCCTGCAACGCTTCGAACCCTGGCACGTCTTTGCCTTCTGCCGCTATGGACTCTACGTACAATTCGTTCTGCGCAGAGAGGGAATCAGCGGCCGCAACGTCCAGGGAACGCTGAAGGAGTTACCCCCTGAACACAGCCAGGGGTCAAATATGTGGGCCATCGCCCCCTCGAAAACCGAATCGGGCCACGCCCTCCTCTTCATCAATCCCCACCAACCCTACTTCGGACCGGGTCAATTCTACGAAGGGCACCTTCACAGCGAAGAGGGTCTGAACATGTCAGGGGCGGCCTTCTTCGGCTCTCTTGTACCGACCCTTGGACACAATGAGAAGCTCGGCTGGAGCCACACGGTCAATTATCCCGACATTGCCGATCTCTACGTAGAAACCTTCGACGACCCCGCGGATCCACTGGCCTATCGATGGGGCAAAGAACGGCGCCGGGCTGAACAGTGGAGCGAAACACTCAAAATTCTCGGTTCGGAGGGCATCAGGGAGAAGCTCTACCAGTTCCGCAAAACCCATCATGGACCCATCGTCGGAACTCACAAGGGAAAGCCCGTCAGTCTCAGGCTCTCCCGGTTTGTGAAGGGCGGGCAGATCGCCCAATGGTACGCAATGAGCAGGGCGGGATCTCTCGAAGAGTTCAGGAAAGCCATCGAGCCGCTCGCCATCCCGATGTTCAACATCATGTACGCCGACCGTGAAGGTAATATTTTCTACGTCTACAACGCGGCCGTCCCGCGAAGAGCTCCCGGGCTCAACTGGAGCGAGCCCGTCGACGGCAGCGATCCCGGCACCGAGTGGCGCGGCTACCACCCCCTCGCTGAGCTGCCCCAACTCCTCAATCCCCCCAGCGGATTCCTGCAGAACTGCAACCAGACCCCCTTCACCACGACCATTGGAGACAACCCCCGGCCCGGCGAGTTCCCCCCCTATATGGTGACCGAGAAGGACAATCCCCGGGCAAAAATCTCCCGGCGGCTGCTCTCCCGCAAAGAAAAATTCTCCTTCGACTCCCTCTGCGAGGCCGGCTTCGACACCACGGTGCTGCTTGCCGAGGAACAGATACCGGAAATCGTCAGGGCCTGGGAGCTGGCAAGAAGAAGGGACCGGAAGCTGGCCAAAAAGCTGGAGCTCCCGGTCGCCGAACTGAAGAAATGGGATCGTGTCGCGCGGGTCGATTCCACCGAGATGACACTCTTCGCCGTCTGGGCCGAGCTCGGCAAGTTCAAGCTCGACCCGCGCAAAGACCCGCGCGCTGCGCTGCGCAACCTGGCCCGGGCGACAGCCGGGCTGCGATGGCACTTCGGCACCTGGCACGTTCCCTGGGGCGAGCTCAACCGGCTGCAGCGAATTCCGCCGGGGCTGGAGCCGGGCTTCAGTGATTCCGCCCCCAGCCTGCCCATTGCCGGGGGGCCCGGCTGGCTGGGCATGGTCTTCAATTTTTACGCCCGCCGGGTTGATGGACAAAAGAAGCGTTACGGTATCGCCGGCCACTCCTATGTGAGTGTCGTCAACTTTGGCCCGGTCGCCAGCGCTCGCTCCATCCTCGTCTTCGGTCAAAACGCCGATCCGGACTCGCCGCACCACCTTGACCAGGCGAAGCTGTTCGCCCGCAAAAAGCTCAAGCCTGCCCTCTTCTCACGTGAAGAGATCGAGAAAAACTCTCTGCGGGTGTACCATCCGGGTGAAGAGGCCGGAAATACCGGCCGCCAGGATGCTAAGACCGGGGAAAAACGATGAAGACGCGCTATCCGACAGCAGGTATCCGAAAGCGCGCCGCAGGCGGCCTGGCCCTGGGTCTGTTCATCCTGCAGGCTCTCTGCCTCAGGCCGGGATGGGCGGCCAGCGGCCAGGAAGCCGGGCTCGGCGAGACGGAGCTCGAAAAGCGACGCAAGGCGCTCGACAACTGGGTCTTCGAGCCGGTCTCGCTGGAAAATTCCACCTACGTGTTTCACATGGACAGGCATACCTCGAGCTTCCGGTTGAGTGTCCGCAGATCGAATGTCGGGTATTACTCCTCCTGGAACCGCAAGGGCTTCTGCTCCATCCTGCTGAAAAATGGAGAAACCGCGCCCGTCGATAAGGTTGAGAACCTGAATGCGAGCTCGGATCGAATTCGCTTCCGCGCGGGATCGAGCAGCCGCGAACTGCCGCCCATCTGGCTCGAGTGGCGCAAGATCAAGGACGGGAACCAGCTTGCGCTCGCCTTTGATGTACCCGAGGAGAGCCGAGCGCAGGTCTCCGGGCTGCGCCTGCTGGACAGGTCTCTCTGGATCAGCGACTCCGACAACGGAGAAATCCTCCTGCCGCGCGGAGTCGGAGAGCTCCATCGCGCCGGGGAGGCCGGCCCGCTCGAGATCCGGCTGGACCGCCCCCTGGCTCCCGGCGGCGAGGCCTCCGCAAGCGCCTACTCCCTGCCGGTCATCGGGCTCAGCCGTCTCGCCGGGGCGCTTGCCTTCTGCTGGAGCGACCCGGAGGCCGCGCTCACCATCAAGCGCGAGGCGGTGAACGATGAGAAATTTCCGGGCAGACGAGGCATCTTCACCAGCGCTGATTTCAACGGCCACTCGGGCGAGTTGACCTTCCTTGTCCCGACAGAGATCAATATGGAAATTATGGAGACCGCGAGGGTCTACGCCCATTGGGTGCAGGGCGACAGGAACCTCGACTCCCTGCGATTCAAGACCTCGAAGAGAGAAGATCTCCGGGCTTTCATCGGCGCGGCCATGTGGCGCCCCTCGATGACGGCTGACGCCAGGGGTCCCCTGGCCGGCCGGAAGGTTCGCTACGACTTCAAGCAGCTTGCCTCGATCTCCCGCCACTGGAAAGAGGTCCTTGGCATCGACCGCGCCCTGGTGGTCCCGGAGAACTGGCTGGCGACAGGAGCGGGAGAGGACGGACAGCTCACACGCTGGAACGCGGCGGGAGAATGCGGAGGCAATTCGGAGCTGTCGAAGGCCGCCGAAGAGATCCGATCCAGGGGACATCTCTTCGGCCTGGGGGTAGATCTTGATCAGCTCTACAACCCGCCGCCCGAGAAGATTCTCAACCGCTCGGAGGCCTGGGGCGCCGCCGCCGATGTGGTCAGAACGACCGACAGCTTCAACAACCTGGCGGCGATCTGCGACCCCCAATTGCTTTTCATCAACGAAACAGAAGGCCTCGATCCCGGTCGGCAGGACTGGGGGCTGCTGCTTGCAAGCAGGTCTGACCTGCTGAGCGAGACGGAAAAGATCTTCGGTCTCGTGGGAATTTCGCACGCTCTCCCAGGCGACCTTCACACGGTCTCCCTCTTCGACAGGATCCTGCGATCAAAGCTTGCCGCGGCCTCCTCACCAACCGCCTTCCCGCTGGTCCCGGCAATCTACGGACACGTGGCGAGACTTGGCTTCGGCGGGGCTGACGCCCTTGGACCCTCGGACGCAGCCGGGTTTCTCTGCTGCCTGCTCTACGGCCAGCCGCCCGTCTACGCGCTTCCCCCTGGCCTGTATTTCGAATCGCCCGAGCAACCAGCTCCCGGCAACAACGGCGAACCGGCCTCCTCGTGCTTCGCCCGCGAGGCCGGCTGGACCGCCGGGAAAAAACTCGGAGCCCACGACCTCTTCATCAAGAACACCTACGAGGTCTCCACCTGGCTCTCCCGGCTGTGCGCGCGCAACCGCCTGACGAGCCATCGCTTCCTGACGGCCGATGGATCGGTCCAGGAGAGCTTCTTCAGCGCCGACCTCCGGGTTCTGGTCAATTTCGGCAAGACGCCCTATGAAGACAAGGAGGCCAGGGTTGTGCTGCCGCAATACGGGTTCCTGGTACGCCATCCCTTCTTTCTCGCCTTCCACGCGCTGGAGGCCGATGGTCTCACTTACGACAGTCCCGCCTTTTTCACCGTTCGCTCACTCGAGGGGAAGATGTATCTGCGAGCGGAGCAGGTCCGGATCTACCAGGGAATGGCGCCCGGGAAGATCAGCCTTGGCGGGCGGGTATTCGAGGTGGACCGGGAGCTGAAAACGAAGGTCTGGTAGACCGCGCCTTTCGAGGGTACTCCTGAGCTCATGAACACAGCCCGCCTGAGAATCTACGCCGCGGCCTTCTGCATGGATGCCACCGCCTATGGCGCCGGCCTGCTGCTTCCGATCAAGGCTCTGAAGAGCTTCGATGCCGACCCCCTGGAGCTGGGCCTGATTGGAACCGCCATCAACGCGACCTATACGATCGTCTGCATCCTTACAGGCCGCCTGAGTGACCGGGTCGGATCACGCTCGCTCTACCTGCCGGGAGCGGCCCTTGTTTTCGCCGCCGCGCTTCCAATCGTCTATTTCAGCGACAGCCTCGCGGACCTCTACCTGGCCGCGCCTGTACTTGGGATTGGCCTGGGTTTCTACTGGGCTCCGCTCGAGCGGGAGATGGGAGAGGCCACCGGGCCGCGCAACCTCTGGAAAACGGCAGGAACTTTCAATTGCGTGTGGGCGGCGGGAATCTGCATGGGCTGCCTGCTTGGCCCCGGACTCTACGACCAGCTCGGCTTCAAGGCCGGGGTGATCCTCCTGCTCGCTCTCAGCGGCTCAGCTCTCGCGCTGCTGGCCCCGCCGCTGCGAATAGAACCCCGGAATAAAACCGATGAGCTGAAACTCGCCGGGACGGCGCCCAGCAGCGCCCACCTGCTGCTGGTGGCGTGGGTGGCCAATTTTTCAGCCTACTTCGCCTTCATCGGAATCACCAACCAGTTGCCCTACCTCGGCGAAAAACACCTGGGAATTAACGTGGCGATGATCGGCCTGCTGGCCTTCAGCATCAACCTTGCAAGGTTCGGCGGTTTCTTCACCCTGCGCCGGCTCAACGGCTGGAATCATTCGCCAGCGTGGCTTTTTGCCGTCCAGCTCGCGGCCGCCGCCGCGCTTCTCACGCTCAGCCAGGTAGACAACCCGGTCTATTATTTTGTCCTCCTGCCGTTGCTTGGCATCTTCAGCTCGCTGTCCTACTCGCTGAGCTTCTACTACGGCCTCACTGCCTCCGCGCGCGCAGGCAGGAACAGCGGACTCCACGAGGCCGTACTGTCCCTTGGGCTGATGCTCGGCCCCCTCGCCTGCGGCGCCGCGGCGAGGTTCCTTCCGGACTGGCCCGCCGTCGCTCTCGCCGTTGCCGGGGCGGCGCTCCTGCTGGCGCTCGTCGCCGAGCTCATCATTATGAAAATATACCGGGGCAGAAATGAGATGGGCGGTTAGGATAGGCTCTCCAGATTGACCAATAGCGACTCGTTTCAGATGATGCAAGCTCTCCGACGCCTCTCAACCTTTGCCGTCCTTCTCCCGCCGCTCCTGCTTTGCGGTTGCGGGTCCATCGAGAACCTCCCCGGAGGATTGGACCAGGCGAAAGATCCCGGCGAGAGCGATGAGCGGGAACAAAACGCCGCCAGCCTCTCGCGTGAAGACCTCGAGGAAAAAGAGCAGGCGCGATTTCAAAACGGTGACCATGCCATCAGGATCAACCGCACCCTCATCTATCCCTGCCGATGGCTGCGAGCGGAAGATCTTGCGGTAACTCTTCGACCCCTGCTCGAGACCCGCTACGGAAGCGGGGTGCGCATAGTCCCGCACGCCGTCACCAACCAACTGCTCATCTACATTCCGCCCTTCCATGAGCAGGGACGCGTTACCAGACAGGCTGTACCCGCCGCCAGCACCCGCAGGTCAAGAAGCTCTGGCGCCTCCGGAGGCACGACGGTCCGCCGCTCCGGAGGCTAGTCGACCCCGAGCTTCGCTCTCCAGGCTCGCGCACGTTCCGATGGCTTCCATTCCGGAACCTGCTCAGCAAGAAAGCCGGCGATGCCGGAGTAAAAAGCATTGGTCCTGCTCCTGACGAGAAAATCTGAAAAGCCCGGAATGGCCTGGCCGTTGTAATAGCTCTTGAGCAGAACGATCGAACCGGAACCCGCTGGAAGTACGGCGTACTGACCGGTGGCCAGTCGCACAGGCGTATAGGAATCCGTCGGCTGGCAGTACTTGACGAGCCGATAGATAAAATAGAGACAATCCCCTTCGCGCCGAAGCTCGTTGATAAACCAGATGTCCGTCCCCTTCCTCAACAGCGCGGGCTCCCAGACCTCATGGCTGAGCACCTGGTTGGGCTTCAGCTTCGGCGGCTCATCAAGGCAACCCCCAGGCGAGCCTTCGCCCGGAAAACGATGTTCCATACTGTCCATTGAATCGTTGGGAATCTGGGTCTTGAAGTCCGAACACATGAGGTAAACAAGCAGGTCCAGGGGCTTGACCCCGGGAACGAAAAACAGAGCCCGGGCCGCGACCATCTGTCCCTCATCCGCCTTGCGCCGTTCAACGCTCTCAGGGCCAAGCGAACCCTGCCAGGCGCCCTCGGTGATCGGAGCGCGGAGAACCTCGGTCGTAAAACTATTCGTCGTCTCCGCCGATGGATCCAGGCCGGAGAGCTCGGAACGAAAACCGGCAAACCGCTCACGGAACCAGTCGCCGCGGGCGCGGAGATAGGGTTCGGAAAAATCGAGAATCGGCCCGGTAGCCAGGAGAGGAGCGGCCTTGACCCGGACAACGGCCGGCTCCGAGGCGCCGGTCACCTTCCCGGTATTCGCCGGGGGGGCAACTCGATCATCCTCCAGCAGCGCCGCGAATCCAAGCGCCAGGAGAAGAACCGCAAGGCCCACTAGGTTTACGATAATTATCCAGCGTGGCAAAGAATCAGCTCCGCTTCAGCAGGGAAAATCCTATCCCCTGGCCTTCTGCTTTGCGAGTTGAGCGCTACACCAGGCGCGTACCTTCTCGGCCTGCGCCTTACGCGTCGCATCGGCCGCCTGGGGGCTGAATGTCGGTGGGAAATCTACGAAGTAGGCCTTGATATAGCCGTAGGCGGCCTGGCGAATACCCGCGTCCTCATTATCAAGATCGGCGAGGAAAAGAGGCAGACCTTCCTGCGCCTGGCACTGAACGAGCGCCCACATGACCGCCTTCTTCAGCGATACGCTTCGCTTGGTGCTGGCGTAATAAGTCAGGAGATCCTGTACGTTCTCTTTCTTTTTCGACAACCCGATCGCCATGACCCGCTCCCAGCGACGGTGCCATTTCAGGTAGCTCTCCCACTCCTTGTACTCGTAGCCGGTAATCTTCTCGAGATGACCATCGATAACGGCGCGAACGGATTTACTCCTGATCGCATCTCGAACCTTGGCCATGTCGGGAATGAGCTCACCTTTGAACTCAAGCGGATAGCTCTCGACGATGTTGTCGAGGAACCTGATGAGCTTCACGTTGGGACGCATGCGAATGTGACGCATGAGGCTCGGATAGTGGACCGTCTTATTGAGATCAGGAATATAGACCCAGTCTCGAGCTCCGCTCTCCCCCGGATTACTCTTGCCGGAAACGACAATGCGGCTGTTCGGATTCTTCGTAATCAGTGAGCTGGCGCGGTTCAGAACCAGCAAGGCGAAGGAGGTCGGAATGCGGGGATCCTCCTTCTCACCGTGAGCGGCGCCGCCAGGCCAGCTGCCATCGACCAGCTGCTGGCCGATGAGATGCTTTGACATCTCGTCAAACCAGTCGTGTTTTCCGAAGAGCTTGACATCGCCGAGGTCGCCGACCTTCTCGAGGCTGTACATGCCGTAGTAGCTCTTGGTCGGAGCCCAACTGGTCATCAGCCAACCGTAGCCATCGCGAACAGCCTTATTCAACGCGTTGAGCATCTGCTTGGGAATCTTTCCCTCCAGAGTGTCGCGGGCGAGGATCAACGAAGAGAGACCGGCGCAGGTCATATTCCACGTGGCTCCACCAGCATTTCTATAGTCGAAGCCTCGCTTGTAGACCTTGATTCCTTCGAAACCGACCTCTGGATTCGCCGGCGTAACCACGACGGTGCGTCCCTGGCTGCTTTTCTTTCGTTTTGAACTCTTTTTGTCCTTGGCGGTCTCAGGAGCCTTCTTGTCGCCATCGATCAGCTTGACCCTGCTGTTCCAGGCCTCCTTGTCGGAGGGCCTCATGAGCGTAACCCTCTCTTCAACCTCAGGCCCCTTCTCCTGTTGCCCATCGACAAAGTGGTCCAGAATCTTGAGCCAGACCTTCCGGTCGATCGGGATGTTACGCTTCACGCCAACACCGAGCCCCAGAACGGCGAACTGGGTATTTGAATTGTCGAACTTGTCCTTGGAGGGTCCATAGGCCCAGCCTCCACCTCCAGCCATTTGAATATCAGCGAGATTTTCGACCGCCTTCTTGAGATGAGGTCGGAACTCCTTGCCGATCCGGGGATTGTCCCTGAAGAGCGCCTGGGCCTTCGCCGGAGCGAGGATCAGGATGTCCTGCTCAATCTGGGAAATCGCCGCATCGAGAGCGAAAATATAGCAGGCCAGCGTATAGGTGTGCCTGCTCTTGGACATCCGGGCATTGAGATGGTCGAAGTTTCGGCGAATCAGGGGATGGTTGATGCTTACGCCGGACACCACGAGGGCGTAGGTCTCCAGGGCGACCTGGCCTTCGGCGCGATGACCGACCTGCTTGGCCTTCACCTGGCCGAGAAGATAGGTTGTACCCGCATCGATCGCCTCGCTGATCGCGTCAGCCGCTCGAACGGAAATCGACACTCCCGGAAGGAGCAAGGTGGAAACAACAAGAGCAAGAGCTGAAACGAAGCTGATTTTTTTTCTGAGAGACATTCCCGGTTCTTCCCCAAAGAAAATAAATATATGAGCCTGAGACTGAGCCTATTGTATGAATGGAACCGCTAAGATTTCCATGATTGTCCCATTGTAAAACCAGAGGGGTGATTGTCCAGCGATGAAAGATTCCCATTCTCCCCCGTATTACCCAGGGTCACCTCGATGGCCTGTATTGACCCCCCCTGAAGGCTTTGCTTAGAATGTTGAACCTTTCATTTATCGACAACACGGAGCAGAAGAAAATGCCGTCTAAAACACCGTCAACAGGTTTCTTTCAAGGACTTCTCTCGCTCCTGCTGAGCCTCGCGCTGCTGACCGGTTGCGGCGGCGGCTCCGAAGAGGCTCCTGGAAACAGCCTTCGAATCGCTGTCATACCAAAAGGAACGACGCACGACTTCTGGAGGATGGTGCACGCGGGAGCGATCAAGGCCCAGCGGGAGCTCAACGGTGCGGGCGGCCGGAAGATCGAGATCATCTGGAAAGGCCCCCTCAAAGAAGACAATACAGAGGAACAGATCAACCTGGTCCGCACCTTCGTCTCGAGAGGCATCGACGGGATGGTGCTCGCACCCCTGGACAAATCAGCCCTTGTAAGGCCGGTCCGCGATGCCGCGGCCAAGGGAGTCCCGGTGGTCATCTTCGATAGCGGCCTCGATGCAGAGGTGGGCAAGGACTTCGCCACCTATGTTGCGACCGACAACTACAAGGGCGGCGTACTCGGCGCGAGACGCCTGGGAGAGGTCCTCGGAGGAAAAGGAAAGGCCATCCTGCTTCGCTACCAGGTCGGCTCCGAGAGCACCATGCAACGCGAAAACGGCTTCCTCGATACCATGAAGAAGGAGTTCCCCGGGATCGAGCTGATCTCGAGCGACCAGCGAGCGGGAGCCACCGAGGAGCAGGCCTACCAGAAATCCCAGAACCTGCTGACGCGCTTCAAGGATGAGGTGAACGGAATCTTCTGTCCAAACGAATCCGCCGCCGCCGGCATGCTGGGCGCCCTCAGACAGGCCGGACTCAACGGCAAGGTCAAGTTCGTCGGATTTGACGCCAGCGACAAGCTGGTGCAGGGACTCGCAAGCGGCGACATCGACGGGCTGGTGCTGCAGAATCCGATCAACATGGCCTACCTGGGCGTCAAATCCGTCGTAGACAAGATCAACGGCGGAAAGCTCGAACCCTATGTCGATACGGGCGTGCAGGTCGCCACCCCGGAGAATATGAATACGCCGGCGATGAAAGAGCTCCACTCGCCCGACCTTTCAAAGTGGCTGGACAATTGACACCCGGCGATCTCACCAAATCCGGCGCGCTGCAATTTGCCCGGGTCTACCGGGCGCTGCTGCCCTTCCTCAGCCTGGCCGTTGTCCTCCTCGTCTTCTTCGCGGTCGACCTTTTCGCCAACGGCAGCCTGGATAATTTCTTCGCCATGATGAGCCCGGCCAACCTGGGAATCGTGGCGACCCAGAACACCATCATCGCGCTCGGCGCGCTCGGCATGACGCTGGTCATTATCAACGGGGGCATCGACCTGAGCCCGGGATCCTCCATCGCGCTCTCCACCGTGGTCATCGCTCTTTGCCTGGAAGGAGGCTGCGGCCCTTCCGTGGCGCTGCTGGCGGGACTTGGAACCGGAGCGGCCATCGGGCTGGTCAACGGACTGGTGATCACCCGCTTCAAGATCGTTCCCTTCATCGCCACGCTGGGAATGATGAGCATCGCCCGCGGTCTCGCCAAGCTCTTCTCGAGTGAACAGAAAATCAGCGCCCCGGAAACCTGGCTCAACGAGCTGCTCTATGGCGAGCTCCCCTACGGCCTGGGGCTTGGCCTTTTTACCAGCGGAGTCATCATCCTGGTCGCCCTGGCTGTCATCCTTTGGACGGTGCTCAAGTTCACGGTATTTGGTCGCTATGTCTTCGCCATCGGCTCGAATGAAACCGCCGCCCGTCTCTGCGGCCTGCGGGTCGAAGGGCAGAAGGTCCTGGTTTACATGCTCGCCGGACTCTTCTTTGGCGCAGCGGCGGTCATGGAATTCTCAACTCTTGGAAACGGCGACCCGAGCACCGCGATCGGCAAGGAGCTCGACATCATCGCCGCTGTCGTGATCGGCGGGGGAAGCCTCAGCGGCGGCAAGGGCAGTGTGGTGGGATCCCTCGTGGGAGCTTACATCATCAGCCTGCTGCGCAACGGCTGCGTCCTCTACGACATACCCAACCCGGTTCAGGAGATCGTGACCGGGGTCATTATCATCACCGCCGTGGCTATCGACCAGTTGCTGCTGAGAAGACGAAGCTGAGCGGCCTCAGCCGGTAATGCCCGACCCCGGGCAGTACTGGAGACCACCCGTTACCTCGATCTCCCGGCGAAAAGTCTCCTCTTCCGCTTCAGAGAGAGGCCTTAGAGGAGCTCTCACCGGCCCGCAATCGAGCCCGCAGATCTTCATCATGGTCTTCATCGCCGGATGGGCCCCGTTATATTTTCGATACACCGCCACCATCTCGGCTGAGAGCAACTGCAGACGGTTCGCCTCGTCCATGTCGCCTCGGTCAAAAGCGGCGATAATACCCTGGCTCAATGGCGCGGCGAAACCATAGGTCGTTCCAACCGCCGCCCTGCAACCAAGCGCGAGAGCCGCCAGCAGAGCCTCGTCCATCCCGAAGAGCACATCATAACGGCCATCTTCAAAAGCCAGGCACCTGCGAATATCCATCGGATCAGGATGGGTGAACTTGATTCCAGCAAGACTGGGAATCCTGCCGGCGGCCAGCTCGAGGAAGTCGCGCATCGGGAGGGCCACTCCCGACATGACGGGAATATGATAATAATAGAAGGGCACGTCCGGGGCGGCGGCGGCGACCTGTTCGCAATAGTCCACCAGCTCCTCAACAGTGGCCGGCCGGAAAAAATAAGGCGCCATCATAGCGATGCCATCGGCCCCGATATCCGCCGCGTGAGCCGCCAGCTCCTTTGAATCGCCCAGGCAGGTGCCGCCCACGTGAACGATCACCCTGAATCGTCCCGCGGCGCCCTGCGTCCAGCACTCGGAAACCTGCCTGCGCTCGGAGAGGGCCAGGGAAGGGAACTCTCCCGTTGTCCCGCAGGGAAAAACTCCGGCGAGTCCCGTGGCGGCGGAGTGCTCAATCAGGTCGGCGATCCGCTCCAGGTGCAGACTGCCATCCGGATTGAATGGTGTATAGGGCGCCGAGATCAGACCGGAAATAGGCTCCATCGATCAATCCCTGTCTCGAACGACCCGCGAAGGCCGCAAGCTGTGTGAAGAAAAACGCCGGCCCTTGCCCCCATCGGCGACACCCCCCACCAGGAGGATGGTTCGTATTGGAGGATCCTCCAGCGAAGTCCCAACTCCCCGGCGGACCTTCCAGAATGAAAAGTCAGCTTCTCACCCACCAGGGCAAACACGGATCCCATTGTCCGGAAAGAAGGCGGTCCCGGGACGAATATTCGGTAGACGAAATAAAAAATCCAGCTGGAAGAAGGTATTACTTCTTCTGGCGCCGCTTCTTGCGGGCCCGGCGCTTTTTCTGCCCGAGCTTTCTTCTTCCGCGATGCTTTTTGCGCATCCAGTACTCCTGTGAGTGAATTGAGCCGTTTGGTCAGTCGGAAAAACGGGTGATTGTAGCCTTCCGCGGCCGCAAAGCAATCAGATTATGCCCTCAGGCTCTCCAACTCAAGCCCGCGGAAGAGAAGATACCACCAGGCCGCGGCCCGCGAGGTGCTCCTCCAGCTCGCTGGATTCACCGTGACAGGTGATAACGTTGCTTGCCCCCGTTTCCTCGATTGTCTGCAGCAGCTCACTCCAGTCAGCATGATCGGAAAGTGCGAAACCCTTGTCGTAGCCTCTCTTACGTGAATCTTCAAGGGCCATCCAGCCGGAGGCAAAGGCCGTTTCTGTCTTCCCGAACCTGCGGTACCAGGAGGGCTGCAGGTATTTTGGCGGCGCCAGAACCAGGGCGCCCCCCAGGGACCAGCCGTCGAGCTTCCTGGGAACGATCCGGGTTGGAGCCAGCTGAATACCGGCCCTGCGATAGCAGTCGTTGTATGGTTCCGCATCCCTGTGAATAAAGACCTCACGCTCCCCATCGAGAGCCCCGAGCCCGGCGAGTACCCGCTGGAGCTTGCCCAGCACATAACAGTAAAGAACGGAAACCTTCCCCTCGCGGCGATTGTCCTCCCACCACTTCCCGACCTCTGCGATGACCTCTTCGCCCGGCCTCCAGGCCGCGCCGCTGCGAGCGAAGGTCGCCTCGGTGATGAAGGTATCACAGGGGACGACCTCGAACGGTTCACAGCTGGGATCGGCGCCCCGCTTGTAATCACCCGACACCACGAAGACCTCTCCGGCCGCCTCGACCCTGACCTGGGCAGAGCCAAGAATATGCCCGGCGGGATGAAATGACACCTTCACATCCCCAAGCTCAATCTGCTCGCCGAACTCCAGCCCGGTCACCTGAGGACTCCCCCGCAACCGAAGCTTCATCAAATCGAGGCTGGAGCTCGAGCAATAATATTCCCCGCAGCCGGGACGAAAGTGGTCCATGTGGGCATGGGTCACAACGGCTATTGGGACCCTCCTGCGAGGATCGATATAAAAACCCCCGGCCGGGCAGTAGACGCCGGCGGAGCTTTCAGTCAACACGGATTTCAAGCTGCCATTTCCTTTGCGCAAAAGTACGCTTCCATCTGCCGACTCAGCAGACAGTACTTTACTTGCACCCGCACCCGCTTCGTCGCATTATCTTGCAAGGTTTATTCAAGAGGTACATTATCGATGGATATCAAGAGAATCGATCCTGAAGAGGCAAGGGCGCTGCTCGACTCCGGGGAGAGCTATACGTACCTCGATGTCAGGTCGGAAGAAGAATTCGCCCAGGGGCATGTTCCCGGCTCCGTCAACATTCCCGTGGCAACCAGCAACCCGATGGGGCCCGGCCTCGTGCCGAACCCGGAATTCACCAGCCAGGTGGAAGCACAATTCAACAAAGACAGCCGGATCATCACCGCCTGCCTGCGCGGCGGGCGATCCCTGAAGGCGGCAATGATGCTGACAGCCGGCGGATATACGGAGATTGTCGATATGCAGGGCGGCTACGACGCTGAGCTGGACGCCTTCGGCAATGTCATCGTTGAGGGCTGGGCGAGGCGAGGTTTCCCTACCACCACGGATTAAATGAGCAATCCATTCAAGAGCGAAGGACGATTCGTCCAGAAAATCGAGGCCACTCCGCTGGTTGAGGTACGCCTCGATCCGGAAGGGGCCGGCATCTGGTGCAAGCTTGAATTCCTCAATCCCAGCGGTTCGACCAAGGACCGCATCGCCCGCTATATGGTCGAGAAAGCCTGGCGCGACGGAAGAATCAAGGAGGGCGGCACCGTCGTCGAGGCCTCCAGCGGCTCGACCAGCATCGCCCTGGCGATGACCTGCGCCCAGATGGGGCTCGAGTTCATCGCCGTCATGCCCGAGGGCGTGAGCAGGGAGAGACAGCTGACCATCAGAGCCTACGGCGGCGAGGTCATCCTGGTTCCGGCGGAAGAGGGCATCCACGGCGCCCTGCGCAAGGCGGGCGAGATTGCCGATGATTCCGACGCTCTCTACACCCGGCAATTCGAAAACCCGGACAATGCCGAGGCGCACCGGGTCTGGACCGGGCAGGAGATACTCAAGCAGATACCGGGAGGAACCGTTGATGGGATCGTCAGCGGAGTAGGAACGGGCGGCACGATTGTTGGCCTCTATTCGGCCTTCGCTGAGGCCGGCTGCGAGGTCACGCCTTTCGCCGCCCGTCCGGTGCGCGGTTCAGCGGTACGGGAGCTCGAATGCTGCAGCTTCAGCCCCTGCGTACCCGGCGTCGTCGAGGAGAGCGTCTCGAAGCTCTACAGCGAGGCCGAACTCGCCGGGCTGGTTGAGCTGGATATCAGCGACGATGTGGTCTTCGATATCGCCCGGAAGCTCATTCGCCAGGGCTTCCCCGTCGGACCCAGCTCCGGGCTGAACTACGCCGCCGCGCTCAAAGCCCAGGAGAAGCTCGGACCCGGGGCCAGGATCGTCACCGTGATGCCTGACAGGATGGAGCGCTATTTCTCAACGGAGCTGTTTGATTCAATGAACGGGGAGAGCTGAAATGTCGAAAAAGATGCTCGCGGTGCGGAAGGTAGCAAGAGAGCCCGGGCTGGTTGTTGACGAGATTCCCGTTCCGGTCCCCGGCAAAGAGGAGGTTCTCGTGGAGGTACAGGCCGCTGGAATCTGCGGAACCGACCTGCACATCTGGAAGTGGGACAGCTGGAGCCGGCAGCGCATCAAGACCCCCCTGACCCTCGGCCATGAGTTCGCCGGGACGGTCGTCGAGGTAGGCTCGAAGGTGGAACATGCCCGGGTCGGCGACTTCGTCTCAGCGGAGTCTCATGTAACCTGCGGTATGTGCTACCAGTGCAGAACCGGACAGGCCCATCTCTGCCCGCGCACCCAGATACTGGGAGTGGATCGCGAGGGCGCCTTCGCTGAATACGTCTGCGTGCCTGAAAAGGTCATCTGGCAAAACGACCCCGGCAAAATCTCCCCGGAGATAGCCGCCCTGCAGGAGCCTTTTGGCAACGCCGTCTTCGCCACCCTGAACCAGGACATCACGGGTAAGAGCGTAGGGATCCTCGGCTGTGGCCCGATCGGGCTCTTCAGCGTCGGCATCGCCCGGGCCAGCGGCGCCTCGCATGTCTTCGCCAGCGACCTCAACGAGACCCGGCTCGCTCTCGCCATAGAGATGGGCGCGGATGCGACCTTCAACCCCGCCGACGGAGGCGATATGGTCGACGATCTCGTAGAGGCCAACGAGGGCCGCGGACTCGATGTCGTCCTCGAGATGAGCGGCTCGCCGATCGCGATCAACACCGCCTTCCGGTCCGCCCGCAATGGCGGCACCGTGGTGCTCTTCGGAATCCCGTCCGACCCGGTAGAAATCGACATCGCCGAGAACATGATCTTCAAAAATCTCCAGGTTACGGCCTTGAACGGGCGAAGGATCTTCGACACCTGGTACAAGACGCGCTGGCTGCTGGCCAATAAGGTGGTCGACCTCTCGCCCCTGATTACGAGGACCATCGGGTTCGAGGAGGTCAACGAATGCATGCCGATGCTGGCGGAGGGCAACGCCTGCAAGCTGGTCCTGCTGCCGAACCATCGCTCACCCGCAGGCGTGGAGAAGACCGAGGGTCTCTCGGAAATCGATGATTCCTCTACCCAGGGAACCGTAACCCATAGATAGGAGGGACCGGAAATGTACGGAAATATGGGAGAAGCCCTGAAGAGAGACCTCCAGGAACTGCGAGATGCCGGGCTCTACAAGGAAGAGAGAATCATCCGGTCAAAACAGGGAGCCCTGATCGAGGTCGAACATCCGCCCGGCGCCGCCCCACGAGAGGTCATCAACTTCTGCGCCAACAACTACCTTGGCCTCTCGAGCGACCCCACCGTTATCGAGGCCGCGCGGGAGAGCCTCAACGAGCAGGGGTTCGGGATGAGCAGCGTTCGTTTCATCTGCGGCACCCAGGACCGCCACAAGCTGCTGGAGAGTCGGCTGGCGAAATTCCTGGAGACCGAAGACACGATTCTCTACGCGGCCTGCTTCGATGCCAACGGCGGCGTATTCGAACCTCTCCTTTCGGAGGAAGACGTGATCCTCACTGACCAGCTCAACCATGCGAGCATCATCGACGGGATCCGGCTCTGCAAGGCTCGGCGCGCCATCTACAAACACGCCGACATGACCGACCTGGAGCAAAAGTTAAAGGAGGCGACCGATGCCCGCTACCGACTGATCGCCACCGATGGCGCCTTCAGCATGGACGGGGCTATCGCCCGGCTCGATGAGATCTGTGACCTGGCCGATCGCTACGACGCCCTGGTCATGGTCGATGACTGCCATGCCACAGGCTTCCTGGGCCCCAGGGGAAGAGGGTCACATGAATACCGCGGGGTGATGGGACGAGTCGACATCATCACCGGGACCTTCGGTAAGGCGCTTGGCGGAGCCTCCGGCGGCTTCGTCTCCGGACGCCGGGAGATCGTCGAGCTGCTGCGGCAGCGATCGAGGCCTTACCTGTTCAGCAACACCCTGGCTCCGTCCATCACGGGTGCCACCCTCAAGGTACTCGATCTGCTGGAAGAGTCGACCAGCCTGCGGGACAAGCTCGAGGTGAACACCATTCGCTTCCGTACTGCGATGACCGCTGCGGGTTTTCAGATCAAGGAAGGCGATCACCCCATCGTCCCCATCATGCTCTATGACGCCCGGCTGGCCCAGGCCATCGCAGCGGAGCTCTTCGACGAAGGGATCTACGTCATCGGTTTCTCTTTCCCCGTGGTTCCGGAGGGCGAGGCGAGGATTCGCGTGCAGCTCTCCGCCAGCCACGACCCTGGCCAGATCGACCAGGCCGTCGCAGCCTTTACCCGTGTAGCTGAACGACACGGCGTCCTCTCCTCATCGGGCAGAATTCAGGGTCCGCCGCAATCGTAGTCATCGGCTGTCGGATCCAGCCCGGGCTCGGGAAAAGGCGGGGCGGGGCTCGAACCCTCACGAAACAGGAAGCTCAGGGCGAGAACCGGGTCAGTCAACTGCAGGATTCCATTGTCGTCCACATCCCCATGATCCTCGCAGGTAAGGATCTCGCTGCCCTGGAAAAGATAGAGCAGGGTAGCGACTGGATCCGAAATGTCGAGTCGACCATCGCGGTTGGTGTCACCGCGGACAAAGGGCTCGGGGCCTCCCCCGAGTGAAGTCCTGGCGCTCTCTGCCGGGCCTTCTCCCTCCGGAACAAATTCAGGATCCCGGGTCATGACGAGCTTGTCGATCGACAGCCCGCTCTCGCGAATCCACATGGAGAGGTAGTGGACCCCGGGTTCCGAAACCGTCAAAACCTGGGGCTCATCGCGTCGCGAATTTCCAGACCAGCCAAAGCCTGACTCGTCGACGATAAACTCCTGGGCATCACGGCTGGCGCGGCCGGCCCCGTCGAGCGCGAGATGGACGCTGTCGGACCGGGTGCTGGTCACATGCGCGCGGACCCAGACCCGGTATTCGCCCGGCGTCTCAAACTCGATGGCGTAACGAAGCTCCGGGGAGATCCCGACGAAGCGGCTCAGGTAGGTTCGCCTGGACCCGGTATCCATGGCCCTCACATAGGAAGCCCCGGACGCCCCCTCCAGCTCGGTCTCCTCTTCCCACCAGGCGCTCTCATTACCGAAGCTTTCATTCATCCAGAAGCTCTCGGCCTCCATGGCCACCACCCCGGCCCGCTCACGAAAGGCCATCGCGGGAAGCTCGATAACCCTCACCGTACAGGTGTCGGCGAAGCCAAGTCCGCGAACGGTGACCGTCAGCGTCACCTCGTACTCCCCGGGAGCATCGAAAACCGCTGTAGGGTAGGCGCCCGCCATCCCGTTGTCCCACTCATAGGTTACGTTCTCGGAAGGCTCCGGCGTTGATTCGCGGCCATCGAACTGAACCACCTGCCCGACAAAAACCGTCTGGTCCGGACCGGCGTCCACATCCACCGAGGCGATCGTCCGATTGACGATGTCATGCCGCTGGCGCGCGAAGCTCTTGAAACTCGCCGCCCGCCCGGGAAAACTGCAGGAGAGCCCGGCAGGAGCCGCGGCGGCCTCTACCGGGTTGGCCTCGGCGGTAACCAGGTCGACAAGCCGATCGATATTCTCCGGCAGCAGCAGCGTGTTGTTGAGGGTAAAGAGCCTGTCGAGATATTCCTCGCGATAAGAGCGAAGGAAGGAATCCTTAACGTAATGCCACCAGCCTGAGCGATTGCTCGAGTCTCCCTGCTGCCCCATATACAACGAGGAGGTCGCCCCCTGCCACTCTCCAAAGTTACGATCGAGGTCCCACGGCGCCAGCATCCACTTTCCATCGCCCAGGCGCTGGTACCAGAAATGATTCTGGAACATGTCGTCGAAGGGAACCGACCAGTTCATGATGGCCACGTAGTTGAGCAGGAGATCGATATCAAAGTACCTCTCAAAGAACGCGCGCTGGGCGGCCAGGCCGCCGCGCCGGGCCGTGTTCAATTGCTCGATGAGAGTCTTGATCTCGTTGTGATCGTTCCATTCGTGGGTCTTCCTGGGGTAGGTCGCGGCGTACCTGGCCTCCGAGGGGTGCCCGCAGCGGCTCGGCAGGAGGCGACCATCTCCCCAGCCGTAGGGTCCCTCATCACAATTGCAGCCGACCGACTTGTAGAGGTTGCCGACCAGCTCACGCGGCCTGTCAGGATATTTCCGGGCCTGCTCGCGATTGTAGCGCCTGATGAGATTTTCATCCGGGCGCTCGTACTGCATCATGTAGTGGTAGTAGCCTCCATTGATATGAAACCTGATGAAACGAGTCCGGGGAGAGGGCAGGTCAGCCTCGGCGAACAGCCTGTAGCCAACCCCCGCGTTGTAGCCCGGGCAACCCTGGCTGAGCTTGTTGAGGGTGATTTCATCGGCCCCATCCACTCCCGCGTAACGCGGCAGGGAAATTCTCCAGCTGAGAGCCTTCAGGGGACCTGAACGCGGCCGGGGACGGGTCCAGCGGCTGATATCCCGGCCGTTTCGCCGGTTCCAGCGGCTCCCCTGGTAACGTACGCGGCAATCGTAAACCTTCCCATCGTAGATGAAGATGGCGAACTCCTTCGAGTTCCAGGTCGGGTGCCTGGCACAGCCGCTCACTCGGCCCCCCTGTACATTGCTCCAGAGCCTCGCCCAGGGAGTCCGCGCGATGAAGAGCTGGTAAACACGGGTCTGGGTGGCGATCACCGGGCTGACAAAATAGGCGTGCCAGGCGAAGGGGTCGGTGGGCCTCGGAGAAATGGGAACAGCCCCTGCCCCGCGATCCGTCAGCACCCGGTAGCGAACGATGGTATTGTCCGGTCGCTCCGGCAGAGTGGCCGTGAAGATACCGTCCTCGGGAATCAGGTCGCCGCCGCCCGCGCCATCATCGAACATCGAGACCGTCGTAACCTCCTCGCCATCGGACTCGATATTCTCTACGAAATACTCCAGCCTCACGGCCCCGGAGGGCGGCGCGGGTGAAAAGGCGGCCTGGACCACGACCGGGTCCCCGGAACGTATGAGCTCCCTGGCCGAGGCGGCCCCTTCAGGAGCGACAAGAAGCTCGGAAACGATTGCCCGGGGTGTGGCCCGGGCGGAGGCGTTCGGCCTGCCGGGTGTGGCGCCGTCAAGCGGCGAGGGCGCCCAATTGCCCACCACCGCCGCCGACAGATCAAAGCTGACCCGCTCGAGTGAGTGGCCCATGTAGCGATGATCCTCAAGCGGCAGGATGGCCGGGTCGAGCCAGGCGGCTCCGGCGCCGAGAGCATCGGCGGCAAGCGGCCAGGGAAACTCGTCATCGTAGGCCACAGCCTCGACTCCCCGGCCGGCGACGGATACCAGCGCCAGCTTCTCTCCCCCATTATCAAGCGTCCTCTCCCAGGGGCCGAACAGAGATGCCTCTGAGAGGCCGTAGGCCTCGACCCCCGCGAGCAGGCGCGGATTCCGGGCGATCACCCGGTAGCCCCCGGGCTCGATCGTAGAGCCGTCCGGGAAGGTGAAATCTACACCACCGGTAAGACGCCAGCCTCCAAGGTCCATGGCGGAATCGGAGCCGTTGTAGATCTCAACAAACTCATAGCTGTCCTCCACCGCCTCCTCGAGAACAGCGTGGTACATGATCTCTGATATTTTTACAGCAGGCACCTCGGCGGCGAGAGGGGGACAGGCCGTCGCGTCATTGACCCGGGCGGGGGTGCCGCTCGCCTCATCGGGAGCGACGGGAAGAGTGCCCGCACGCCAGTTCTCGCTGAGGCCCGGCGAGGCATCCGCGCACAGGCGCTCGAGAGATGCCCCATAACCATCGGCGAGAAAATCCCACGGCGAATTGTCCCCCCAGGAAAAACTCTCGACAACCGCACCATCGGAATCCGAGAGCACGAGCAGCTCACCATCATTGCCGAGGGAACCGGAAAATTCTCCGAGCAGCGCCTCGGCGGGAACTCCGGGATAGCTCGCCGTGAAGACCTCCGCATCCGCCGCCACCACCAGGTAGGCGCCGGCGCCGATCGAGGCTCCCTCGGCCGCGGTAAACTCTACCGCCCCCGACAGGCTCCAGCCTCCGAGCTCAACGGCCGCGGGGCCGCTATTGTGCAGCTCGATGTATTCACCGCCGCCGGTGGGGTTGTACATGATCTCGTTGACCAACACCCCGGCGTGGAGACCTGCGCATGGAAGCGAAGTAAAAATCAGGACGACGGCTGACAACGAGAGCCGACAGGCGGAGACCCGGTTCATATTAGTTTCCTGGTAAAGAGAAGAGACGCCGATCCGCAATTATAACGCCTCGCGAAGCCGGTTTGAACCGCCCGGGGAGCAGAAGGCGAGAGTCCTTCCCTTGACCCTATTCGGCGACGTAGCGGTATTTGCCGCCGTTCTGCTCAGCGCATTTCCGCATCCACTCGACCTCCCGCCCGAAGGCGATACAGTGAATGGTGATGCCGCGGGTGCGGTTGAACTCGCGAATACCCTTCAGCATTCCATCTGCATCCTTGAACCGCCCCGTGGTGGCCGCGCCATCGGTAAGCAGGTAGATCGTGTCGACAAGGGGATCCTTCAGGGCGCGCTCGACGGTATCGAAAATGTTCGTCCCCCCGCCGGTGGTGAGCCCCTTGGCGTAGGCCAGCGCCTTCTTGCGCACCGACCGCGTGAGGATCTTCAGGCTCTTCTCCCAGACGCGAATGGTCCGGTCAAAAATCATGATGTTGATCCCGGCGCCAAGTGGCAGCTTCTCAACCACCTTCGCAAGCTCCGCCTTCATCACGTCGAGCTTGGACAGGCCAAGCTTGCGCGCCTCGGCCCCCCGGGCCTTGGCAAGCATGCTGTTGGAAACATCGAGCAGGAACGCGATGCGCTTCGAGGTAATCTCGATACCGAAGTAGGACAGGTCGTGCGCCTTGACCTCGGTCTGGGCCGCCTCCAGGGAGGACTGGGC
Organism: Planctomycetota bacterium; assembly: GCA_965659285.1. GTDB lineage: Bacteria > Planctomycetota > UBA8108 > UBA8108 > UBA8108 > UBA8108. The sequence continues at coordinate 40,408 of CBFHWB010000008.1, forward strand.
CACGAAGCGGTCCTTCTCATTCTCCCACCACTTTCTCCAGTCCGCGGTCTCAAGGCCCATATTGTGCCCTGACACCCGCACCAGCAGGCTGAGCGCGTCGACCCGCAGACGGTATTGCTTCTCGAGGTCGAGGTATTCGATCAGCGGACCGATCATGATGTTCGAGCCGCCGATCCGCTTGACCACACCCTCGAGCGACCTCAGGGCGGAGGCCCGAACCCTTGAGTTATTGTCCATCAGGCCGCCAACCAGCCCCTCCAGCGCGGCCTTGTTAGTCGACGCGACACCGAGGCTCCCCATGACGACGGCCCGCAGATCCTCGTCCCTGCTCTTGAGCAGCTTGACCAGGATCTCGACACTCGATTTCGTGGCCGCCCGCGCGATCGCGTCGAGGAGCTTGATCCTGTAGGAGATCAGCTCGTAGCCCCGGCGGCGGGCCAGCATCCGCAGCACCTCGCGAGCGCCATCCTTCGTCCCCAGCTGGACGAGCGAGGCGGTCGCGGCGATCACTATGGGTTCGAAGTCGTGTTTCATATAGCGCACCAGCCGCTTGCGATCCTTGACGAGCTGAAGCCCGCCGGCCATGGACACATAGACGTAGAGCCGGGTCGGCGTAAGCTCCTCCATCGCGAAAGCCTCCGCCTTCAGCCAGGCGGTGATTTCTTCATCCGCCGCCATACCGAACAGGGCCGTCACCGCCAGGTCGCCAAGCTCGGTGTCCGGTTTCACCTCGGCCACGTCATGTGACAGATAGTCCGAGATCTGTCGGGCTGAAACGAGAGTCTTCACCTGGGCGAGCAGCGGCACGGCAGCGACCAGGCAGTCTCTTGATTTCAGCGTCGGCGCCACCCGGACCAGGTGCTCCCGCCAGAATTGAGTGAACTTCCGCTGATGCAGAGCCTCGAGAGCGGCCAGCCGGACATTCACCGCAAGCTTTGAGAAGCCCGCAAAGACGAGGGCTGGAGCCCGCGGGTCTTCCGAGCTGACGATGGCCGTGGTCAAAGTGGGCTTGAGCGCCACAGGCCCATCCTTCCACTGCAGCTCCAGGTAGTTAAAGGCCGCCTTTTCCTCCAGGCGGGCGATACCGAGAAGAATCGGCTTTATCGCCGAGAGAGCCTGGGCCAGGCGTTTTCCTCCGACCTGTTTACCCTTCCTGTTTGGCGGCACCCGGCCACCTGGCGGCCGCCCGCCGGGACGGCCACCGGGGCGGCGGCCGGGACGCCTGCCGGGGCGGACCTCGGGATCATCGGGCAAGGGCGGAACCGCGGGCCTGAGCCTGACCTTCAACAGCTCAGCTTCGTATTTTTTGACGAGCGTGTTGAGCTGATCGCTGCGCGCCACATCTCCGAAGGAGCTCGCCGGCAGCGATAAAACGAGGAACAACGTGAAACACAAACATCTCGACATCAAATTAACCGTCCTTTTTCTCGCTCTTTGGCCCGGCCCCAGGAGCGGACCTGCCTGGAGAGGCCTTGTCCTGTTCCTTGCGGCCGCGAAGGACCGAGGCCTTCACGCGCTTCTTGACAAGCTGCGGATTCATCTCAAAGTCATCCTTCGACAGCTCCTTGTGGCGCTCACAAAGCTTAAAGAAACTCAACGCTGTCAACGCTACCATACCCTCGAGGGTAGGATGCAATTCATCACGCTGCAACAGGGTCCGAAGCGAACCTTCAGGGTAACTGATCTCATCAACCTTGACGCTCTTTCCAGCTCTCAGATCATTGAGGAACTCGGCCATTGGCACCATAACGACATTCTTGTGTTCAGCGGCCCAGGCGTCAATCCGCTCATTCAGGCTCTTGAGAGTCCCCGGGCGGGGCACCTGCCGGACCGAGAGCATCTTACCTACCGAAGCCTTCATGTCGGGAATCCTGCTGAGAAGGATCGGACATTTCAGCTCGGAAAGGGATTTCAAGGCGAACTCGAGATCCTCCATCCGTCGCTCCTCGCTCTTCGCTCCGTAGCCAAACCAGAAAAGAAAATCGACCGCCAGGACAAGAGTGGCCCTGGCCTTCGCGGCGCTGCGGATCGCCTGGGTACCCATCCAGCGGGGATTCATGAAAAAAAGTGAGGACGAAGTGTTCAGCACCTTCTCGTGCTCCACCTCAACCATCTGCTCGACAATCTTCGCGAGGGTGACGGTACGACCCGCCTCGCGCCGGGTATTGAAACCCGCCGAGGCGCTGGCGCCAATCACCACGATCCGTTTCCAGACGCCCTCACCCGGCTCATCGGCGCGCGCGAACCCGGCCGGAAACACCACGGGCAGCAGGAACAGGACTGAAAATATGAACTTTTTCGACAAGGCGGGGATACCCATCTATCGATTTGAAACCGCGGGGGCCAACACCCCCCCGCATCCAGTATATTGGATGCTGCGTCTAACGTACCAATCGATCCGCCAGCGGAATAGAAAAATGCTCAGGAGCGGGAGATGAACTCGTCAAGGTTAAGGAGAACCCGTGACAAGCTGACCCAACTGGCCAACTCCCCGGCGGAGACGCCATCCACAGAGAATTTCCCGAGCATTTTCTTCGCTCCCTCCGGGTTAGCCTCGCAGAACTTACGTAGCCTTCGGAAGAGCGCCTGGAGACTTTTCAGCTCCTCTGCTCCGGGTTCCCTGCAAAGACAGAGCCTGAAGGCGTAGCGCAGCCTGTCATCGGAGTCCTTGCCCCCCTCCCGGACGATTCTCGCTCCAAAGGCCTGGGCGCATTCGAAAAAGACCGGATCGTTGAGAAGCGTCAGAGCCTGCAGAGGGGTGTTCGAACGCTCGCGACGCAGGCAAGTTACCGTACTGTCGGCGCTGTCAAAGGTCATGAGCATCGGATAAGGAACGGTTCGCTGAAAGAAGATGTAGAGCCCCCTCCTGTAGTTGTCCTCCCCCTTGCTCTGCGGCCATTTGACGGAGCCGGCATAGCCCAGCTCAGCGACACCCGAAGGGAGCCTTGGACGAATGCTCGGCCCACCGAGCTTGCGACTCAA
>CBFHWB010000009.1:0-4198 GCA_965659285.1 Planctomycetota bacterium
CGTCGCCGTGGAGCTTCTTGAACAGGCTGAAAACCTGGACGCTGTATTTATCTCGGTTGGCGGCGGCGGCCTCATCGCCGGAATGGGAACCTACCTGAAAGCGACAAGTCCAACGACCGAGGTCGTGGCCTGCTCCCCCGCCGCATCCCCGGCTATGCATGCCTGCCTCGAGGCAGGCGAGATCATCGACGTACCATGCGACCAAACCCTCTCGGACGCCACCGCCGGCGGCGTCGAGCCAGGCGCCATCACCTTCGATATCTGCAGAAAGGTCATCGACCGATCCATCCTCGTCAGCGAGACTGAAATCAGCTCCGCCATGCGCGACTTCATCTCAAGCCACCGCATGCTGATCGAAGGCTCAGCGGGAGTCGCCCTCGCCGCATTCCTGAAAGCCCGGGACGACTACAAAGGTAAACGAATCGCCATCGTCATCTGCGGCGCCAACATCGGCATCGAAAAGCTCAGAGAACTGCTCGGCTGACGCCTGGGTCCAGACCTCAGTCCTCTGCCCCGACAAAACCTTCACGCTCGAGGTAGAGAAGGATCTTCTGGGCCGCCTCTTCCGGCAGGCAGGCCGTCGTGTCGATGACAACCTCTGCGTTCTCCGGCTCTTCATAGGGATCGGAGATCCCCGTGAACTCCTTGATGATCCCAGCCCGCGCCTTGGCGTAGAGACCCTTACGGTCGCGCTGCTCGCAGACTTCCAGGGGAGTCGCCACGTGAACAAGTATGAATCCTCCACGCTGCTCGATCAGCGAGCGGACCTGCTGCCTGACCTCGTCGTATGGAGCGATTGGCGCGCAGATCGCGATACCGCCATTCTTCGAGATCTCGTTGGCGACAAAGCCTATCCTCTGGATATTGAGATTGCGGTGTTCCTTCGAAAAACCCAGCTCGGAAGAAAGATTCTTGCGAACGATGTCGCCGTCGAGAAGGGTTACCGGACGGCCTCCGGTTTCGAGCAGCTTAGCCATGAAGGCGTTGGCTATGGTCGACTTTCCGGAACCCGAAAGGCCGGTGAAAAATATCGTGAAACCCTGGCGGTGACGGGGTGGATAGGTCTTCCTCAATTCCCGGGCCACCTCGGGAAAGGTGAACCAGCCTGGAATCTCCCGGCCCTTGGCCAGGCGATCGCGCAGGTCTGTCCCAGAGATACTGAGAGTCCTGGCTCCCTCGGGAATTTCGTCTTCGGTCATGTAGGCGTCCTTGTCCTCGACATAGGTCAGCATCGAGAACGGCACCATCTTCATGTCCACCTCTTCCTGGTACTCATTCAGGATTTCCTGGGCATCATAAGGTCCGTAGAAGGGCTTGCCCGATTCATCCGCTCCCGGACCGGCATGATCGCGGCCGACAATGAGATGCGTACAGCCGTAGTTCTTCCTGATAATCGCGTGCCAGAGAGCCTCCCTGGGCCCGGCCATCCTCATCGACAGGGGAAGCAGCGAGAGGTAGACCGTATGCTGGGGATAGTGAAGGAGCAGCGCCTGGTAGCACCTCACCCTGGTATAGTGATCAATGTCGCCCGGCTTGGTCATTCCCACCGCCGGATGAAGCAGAAGATTCGCCTCGTGTTCGCGAATCGAACGCATGGTCAGTTCAAAGTGAGCCCGATGCATCGGGTTGCGGGTCTGGAAAGCGATGACATTGCGCCAGCCGAACCTGTCGAATTCCCGCCGAATGCCCTTGGGGCTCAGGCGGAGACTTCTTGAATCGTAGTGAAAAGGAAGCTGGACTCCCTGTACCTCGCCGCCGATATACCAGTCGGGCGTGTCGTTCAGAAGATAGGCGACTCCCTTGTGAAAGGTGTCCTCGGTCCCGTAGACTCCCGCCGCCTCGGCCTGCTTGTCGGCCTTCCAGATATCTTCCACGTTCAACACCGCCAGCATGACCCCCTCCGGATCTCGTAAGGCCACCTTATCTCCGGAAGAGAGCGAAGCTGCGAACTCCTCGGAGACCGCGAGGGTGATAGGAATAGGCCAGACTGTCGAGTCGGCAAGACGCATGGTGGTGCAGACGGACTCGTAGTCCGCGCGATTCATAAAACCGCGAAGGGGAGAGAAGGCTCCGTTGAGCAACAGCTCGATATCGCACATCTGGCGGGCAGAGAGATCCCATGAAGGCCAATCCTGGGACTGGTTCTTCAGTTCCTCCGCTTGCTCTCCTCCTACAACCAGATCTACAAGCTCACCGCCGTGCGGTGCAATCAAATGACTCATTATTATTAACCGACCTGTGAAAAACACGAATGCTGTGGAATACCGCCCTTCAACAAACGCTCGGAGCGGGCGGGAAACAAGCGAGCGATTGTATCGCACAGCCGGTCGATAAAAAACAAAGCATCGGGGATATTCACTCGTGCTGATAAAAGGACTTTTCACATCCCATGTTCCTGCATGAAGTTAATGCTGCCCCTACATAAGTGGGCTGCGGGGTGATACGATGCCGCTGTCATGCAACTCGATACGCCCCTGAGCACACGCATTTCATACCGACTCACAGCCCTCTCAGGCTTCCTGCTCTCAATCTGCCTCGCCTCCCGATCGCCCGGACAGGAAGCTGAAACCTTCTTTGAAAACCGCATCCGGCCGATCCTCGCTGATAATTGTTTCAAATGCCACGGGGGAAAAGCCAGCAAGGGCGGGGTTCGTCTTGACCAGAGAACGGCACTGCTTGCAAAGGGCGAGGATGGACCGGTCATCATTCCCGGTAAGCCGGGACAGGGGCGCCTGATGGCCGCTGTTCTACACACCGGCGAGATCAAGATGCCGCCCAAGAAGAAGCTTCCTCCAGCGGAGATCAAGGCTCTCAGCGATTGGATCACCGCAGGAGCTCCATGGCCGGAGCAGCCTGACGAGGCGCAAAAAAACGACCCCGCATCCCACTGGGCCTTCCGGCAAATCCGGGATCCGGGACCACCCGGCGATACCACCGAGTGGGCAATCAATCCAATCGATCTTTTCGTTCTCAGACGCCTGGAAAGATCCGGGATGACTCCCTCCCAACCGGCCCGGCGGGGCAAGCTCCTCAGACGAACCACCTTCGCCCTCCTCGGTCTGCCCCCGACCCCGGAAGAGCTATACTCCTTCGAAAAGGACGACTCGCCAGGCGCGTGGGAAAAGGTCGTCGACCGTCTCCTCTCCTCCGCGAGCTACGGTGAACGCTGGGGGCGCCACTGGCTCGATGTGGCGCGCTACTCAGACACAAGGGGCTACGTCTTCACAGCCGAGAGGAAATACCCTTTTTCCTATACCTACCGTGATTACGTCATCAACTCCTTCAACGACGACCTGCCCTTCGACACCTTCATCCGTCACCAGGTCGCGGCTGACAGGCTGGCGCTCGGTGAGGACAAACGCCCCCTCGCCGCGCTGGGATACCTGACCCTTGGACGACGTTTCCTCAACAACAAGCACGACATCATCGACGACCTGATCGACGTCGTTACCAGGGGAATGATGGGGCTGACCGTTCAATGCGCCCGCTGCCACAACCACAAATACGACCCCATACCGACAGCCGACTACTATTCGCTCTATGGAATTTTCGCCAGCTCCCGGGAGCCAAAGGAGCTTCCCGCGATCGGAGCCATCTACCCCGAGGCTCACTCATCCAAACAACCTCAGCGCGCGATGAGCATGGAGAATCTGCCCAAGCCGGTCAACCCGCGCATCTTCAATCGCGGAAAGTCATCGAATCCGGGAGACCACGTACCCCGGCGCTTCCTCGAGATTCTCTCCCCCCCCGAACGAAAGCCCTACTCAACGGGCAGCGGGCGTCTCGAACTGGCTGAATCGATCGCCTCGCCCAGGAATCCCCTCACGGCACGGGTCATCGTCAATCGAGTCTGGAAGCACCACTTCTCCAACGCTATCGTCCGCACTCCCAGCGATTTCGGTATTCGCGGCGACAAGCCGACGCACCCCGAGCTCCTCGACTGGCTGGCGAGCCGCTTCATCGAAGACGGGTGGTCGGTCAAGGCGCTTCACAGGAGAATCCTTCTCTCGGCGACCTACCGGCAGGCAAGTGCCCTGCGGCAAAAATACTATCTTAAAGATCCCCAGAACCTGCTCCTGTGGAGGGTCACACCCATGCGCCTCGAATTCGAGGCGATGAGAGATTCGATACTGCAGGCCGCCGGACAGCTTGACAGAAATATGGGAGGAGCCTCGGTGGATATCTTCAAGCGCCCCTT
>CBFHWB010000009.1:4208-15122 GCA_965659285.1 Planctomycetota bacterium
GAAACGCCGCACGGTCTACAAATTTATCGACCGCCAGAACCTGCCGGCGACGCTGCGAAATTTTGATTTCGCGATTCCGGATTCAACCAGCCCGGGACGCTACCAGACCACCGTCCCGCAGCAGGCGCTCTACCTGATGAACGGATCCTTCACCGAGGAGCAGGCAAGAAAAGTCCTGGAACGCCCCCTCTACAGTGGAATTTCAGATCCCGGGAAAAAAATTACCCGGCTCTACCGGCACATCTATTCCAGGAGGCCAGACACCGAAGAAATGAACCTGGCACTGAAATACGTAGAAGAAAACACCCCGGAACGGTGGACGAGCTACGTGAAGGCTCTGCTGCTGGCGAATGAATTCGTTTTTCTTGACTGACAGGATCGACAGGAACCATTTACGATGGATCCCATGAACAGGAACAACCGCAACCAGGCAGCGTTGCCGATCTCCCGGCGAGAACTGCTGCAGAGATCAGGAATGGGTTTCGGCGCCCTGGGACTCGGCTGCCTGATGGCCTCGCAGGAGCTCAAGGCTGCGGATAACAGCAGGCTCTACACCAACCCGCTGTCTTCACGCGCCCCCCACTTCGCCCCGAAGGCGAAGCGGGTAATCCACCTCTTCATGAACGGCGGCCCATCCCATGTGGACACCTTCGACCCCAAGCCGATGCTCGACAAGCTCCACGGCAAGAAGCTGCCGATCGAGAACCTTCGCACCGAGCGAAAAACCGGCGCCGCCTTCCGCTCCCCGTTCAAATTCCGGCGCTGGGGGCAAAGCGGAATCGAGGTGAGCGAGCTCTTCCCCAATGTCGCGGAATCCATCGATGAGATCGCGGTCATTCGCTCCATGCACGCAGATGTTCCGAACCATGAGCCCTCCTTGCTCCTGCTCAACTGCGGCGATGCGCGCCAGGTCAGGCCCAGCATGGGATCGTGGATAACCTACGGTCTCGGAACAGAAAACCAGAACCTGCCCGGCTTCATCGCCATGTGTCCCGGCGGCTATCCGATCCAGGAAAGCCAGAACTGGCAATCGGGCTTCCTGCCGGGAATCTTCCAGGGAACACATATCGACACCAAGCACACCCGTGTCGACAAGCTCATTGAACATATTCGCAACTCGAACCTCTCCCTGCCCCGGCAGCGCGGGCAGCTTGACCTCCTCAAGAAGCTCAACCTGAAGCACCTCGAGGAGCGCGGCCGAGAGGGCCGGCTCGAGTCGCGAATCCAGTCCTTCGAACTCGCCTTCCGCATGCAGATAGATGCCACCGATGCCTTTGACGTTTCCCGTGAACCGAAGTCAGTCCGTGAACTCTACGGAAAAGGAACCCAGGCCCGCCAGATCCTCATCGCTCGGCGGCTCATTGAGCGCGGGGTACGCTATGTGCAGGTCTGGCACGGAGCCGGTCAACCCTGGGATAATCACGATGATATAGAAAAGAATCATCGCCGACTCGCTGGACAATGCGACCAGGCGATCGGTGCTCTCCTCAAAGACCTCAAGAGCCGTGGACTGCTGGAGGAGACCCTCGTCATCTGGGGCGGCGAGTTCGGAAGAACTCCTACTGTCGAGCTACCCAAGAAAGGATCCAACGCAGGCAAGATCAACGGGCGTGACCACAACCACTGGGGCTACACCACGTGGATGGCCGGCGGAGGCATCCGAGGAGGATATGTCCATGGAGCGACCGACGACTTCGGCTTCCGGGCCGTCGAAGACCGGGTCCACGTACACGACCTCCAGGCCACCATCCTCCATCTTCTTGGCTTCGACCATGAGAAGCTGACCTACCGCCATGCGGGAAGAGATTTCCGGCTGACGGATGTCCACGGAGAGGTCATCAGCGAGCTCATCGCCTGAGGCGGGGGTGCTTATTTACGCCGACCCCAGACCTCCTCGAGAACCTTGTAGATGCCGGGATCATGTTCCTTGAGCTCCGGTCGAACAAACGGATAGAAGTCATTGGTTCCGAAGAAAGCCTCGGTGCACTCGGCGAAGTACTCCTTCTCATTCGTAAGCGCGTAGTGCCGAACCTTGCGCCCGTTGTGCAAAAGGACCGACTCGTACTTCTTCGATTTCTTCGCGTTCCTGTAGGCTTCGAGGATCTTCGGATGGTTAAAGCCCAGCACCCTGTTGTGATAGGCATGGGCCAACTCGTGCAGCAGGACCCAGCGCTGGGTTCTGTAGGACCTGACGATATTGGCGACGCGGCTGATATCGACAGCCTTCGCCTTGTCCGGATTGTAGCCATTAGCGACCAGCCAGCCCCTGTTCGGATGAAAATGGATGGGACCATCCTTGCGATCGCAAACCCAGATCGGAACCTCCCGCAGCTTCTTGAGCGGGCCATCTGGAATGACGAGGGTGATCTGGTACAACTGGAGGCCCACAAGCCGTATGGCCTTTCGAAGGATCTCAGGCTTCTCCTTCTCCAGCCGCTTCAACACATAGACGTTCCAGCCCTCGATCTTCCTGATCTCATAGGCGCTCGTGGGATCGTAAGGCGGCTTCTTCTTCTCATCGTCAGCCCCAAAAACGCCCCCATGGATTCCGGCCTGCAGAAACAGGCAGAATGTCGCCGTCATGGAAAGAAATGAGGTCTTCTTTTTTTGCTCACAAATCATCATGGAATTCATCACCTGTCTCAATCTCCGGACTGTTTCTCGTTTCCTCAAAGCAAGGCAACATCGTAGCCCTTCCGAAACTTTTTGGGAGTGCTTTTCAGGATTCAAATTTCTCCGGCGCCAGGGTCACCCCGGTGCGTGGAGCGAAATCGCCTGGGGCTCTGGCTCCGGAGCTTGCGAAACCTGCGGTTGAAATTTGACAGATTATTGAAGCCCGATCGAAGACTGATCTCTACAACCGAGAGATCCGTTTCGATGAGAAGGCGGCAAGCCTGGCTCACCCTGAGCTCCGCCAGGTAATCGACAAAGGTCTTCCCGACCGTCTTCCTGAAAAAACGACTGAACGCCTGCGGGGTCATACCGGCTACATCCGCCGCCTCGGGCTGGGATACCCCTCCCTGAAAGCGCTCGTTGATAAAGGAGCAGACCCTGTCAATCCGCCTGAGATCCCGCTCCCGGTTAAAGGGAACAAAGGCGGGACTTGCCAGGCTCCTGCCCCCCAGGGTAAGTCCCTGCAGCACGCCCAGCAAGCTGATGAGCCGATCGAGTCCCCCCTGTTTTTTCATCCCGACCATGGCTGCCGCGGTCTCATCCCGCATATTTGAATCAAAATGCAGACCCCGGGCCGCTCGGCTGAGCAGGTCGGAAACTTCACCCATCTCCGGCGAAGCGCTGAAGGTATCACCGAGAAAATCGGCGGCGAAATGAACCACGATCGCCCGGTGACGAAAATTCGCGGCAGCGCCCGGATCAGACAGCCAGGTATGAGGCAGGTTCGGCCCCAGGAGCACCAGGTCTCCATCTTCGTAGGACTCATTCGAATCCCCCACGAAACGAGTCCCACTCGACTCCAGGATAAGGGTCAGTTCGTATTCCGGATGGAAATGCCACTTGAAAGGAAACGACTGGGAAGATTTCAGCCTGTAGCCGAAGGAAGCCTGCCGGGAACTGGTGACTTTCTGCGCTCGTGCCCGCATAAACGGTAACGCCCTCTCAACCTGTATTGCATTATTGTAATAAGAGTATGCTAACGCCTTTTTAGGTTAAAAAAGTATTGTTTTTAGATACATCCTCAACGGATTTGTTGGGCGGTGTGGCTATACTTCAAACACGGAAAGACCCTGTTCATCTGCTCTGGAGACCGGAAATGACTGATTACGCACTGATGAACCACCTCCTCTATATAGGTAAGGCGGACTCCGTCGAAGAGATGACAGAGAAGGCTCTCGAGGAGGGACTCGATGTCGATGACATCCTTCAAAAAGGCCTCATAGCCGGTATGAGCGTCGTCGGTGAAGATTTCAAGCACAACCGCCTCTATGTTCCCCAGGTGCTGATCGCCGCGCGCGCCATGAAAGCCGGTATGGCTGTCCTCAAACCACTCCTGACAGAGTCAGCCGCAAGCGCTTCGCGGGGCACGATCGTCATGGGAACAGTCAAGGGTGACCTGCACGACATCGGCAAGAACCTCGTCTGCATGATGGCCGAGGGAGCCGGATTCACAATGATCAACCTCGGCGTCGACACATCGGCCGATGATTTCCTCCAGGCGGTAAAAGAAAACAAAGCTGGAATCGTCGGCATGAGCGCCCTGCTCACCACCACCATGCCCTATATGAAAACCGTGATCGACGCATTCAAACTCGAGGGGCTCGATGAGGTCGTGATGTGCATTGGCGGAGCGCCGGTGAGCGAGATGTTCGCCGAAGAGATTGGGGCCGATGGCTACGCGGCGGATGCCTCGAGCGCGGTCGATCTCTTCAAGGAGCTTTACCCCGCCGCGGCGGACGCCTGAGCCCATGTCGCTGGAGATCAAAGTCAACGGCAAGAGCTTATCGGCGCGAAGAGGGCTGAGTATATTCGAATGCTCCGAAGAGCTAGGCGTACACGTCCCGACCTCCTGCAATAAAAACGGGAAGTGCAGGGAATGCATTGTCGAGATCAGTGAGGGAAAGGAGCTGCTCTCGAAGCTATCGAGCGAAGAGGAGCATCTCGGGGCGGGCTTCAGGCTGGCCTGCAGGGCATGCCTGGATGCCGATTCAGGATCGATCACCTGCCACACGATGCGGCGAGCTCGAATGCGCATAGAAGAATCCGGCTGGATTGAGACCGCAGACGCGGACCTCGCGCCGGCGGTCAGCCGTGATGGGGACTGGGTACTGCTGGATGGAGAGCCCTTGACGAAAAGACCGGGACCCCTCCTGGGTATCGCTCTCGACCTGGGAACAACCACTGTCGTCCTCAGACTCCTAGATCTCGAATCGGGAAAACAGGTGGCGGCGGCCTCTTTTGAAAACCCCCAGCGCTTCGGCGGCAGCGATGTCATGGCACGAATCCAGTACGACAGCGACCATCCCGGAAGGCTCCTCCAGCGCACCCTGCTGTCCTATCTCGCCCACTGCATCGAAGATCTCGACTGCGACCCGGCGACGATCTACGAGATCATCGTAGCTGGAAACACCACCATGCGGGACCTCCTCTTCGGACTCGACGTCAGCTCGGTCGGCCAACGACCCTACAGATCAACAACAGAGCATGAACTCGAGAGCGGTCTTCGAAAATCTACCGGAATTGAATCCACCGCGAAAAAGCTTCGGCTGCCCGCCTGCCCCCAGGCGAGAGTCGTCGGTCTTCCACTCGTCAGCGGTCACGTCGGAGCGGATGCGGCCGCCTGCCTGTTGGCAGTCGACCTGGACGCCTCGGAGGGTCTCGCCGCCATCATGGATATCGGGACCAACACCGAGCTCATTGTCAACGGCGGAGGCCGTCTGCTTGCCGCATCCTGCCCGGCCGGTCCCGCCTTCGAAGGTGGAGCCATCAGCTGCGGCATGCCCGGACTGGAGGGCGCCATCGAGAGTGTTCGCATCGACGCCGAGGGAAGCCTCAGCTACAAGGTGATCGGCGACTCACCCAGGGCTGAGGGAATCTGCGGCTCAGGTCTTGTCGAACTGCTGGGAGAGCTTCTTCGAAGCGGTCGCATGGACCACCTCGGCCGTCTCGCAAACGAAGCTGATCGTTTTGAGCTGCCGGAGACCGACTCTGTCTATCTGAGCGAAGAGGACATCAGCCAGTTGGCGCAGGCAAAGGGAGCCAATGTCTCCGGCCTGGAGATCGTAATGAAAAACCTGGGGCGCTCCTGCGAAGACCTCGACCGGTTCTATCTCGCAGGGGGCTTCGCCAGCCATCTCGATCTTGATTCCGCGCGCCGTATCGGGCTCATCCCTGATCTCCCCGATGAAAAGATCACCCGGATCGGTAACGCCGCGATCGAAGGCGCGACCCTCGCCCTCCTCTCTACACGCCGGCGCCTGGAGCTCGAGGAAACGGTCAGCCGGATTGAGCACATCGAATTAGAGACCGATCCGGACTTCTTCGACCACTTTGTCGAGGGCTGCCAGTTCAAGCCCATCGGAGCGGGGGAGAGCGCGGCATGAGCCATCCGAACCCGGGACAGCGCAAGCTGCGCCTTACCCCGCTGCCGCAGGGACTCTATCTCAGACACCTCGGGCTGCCGGCCGACAGCGGGCTTGACGACACGACCCGGCCCCTGGCAGAGCAGACGGGGCGCTGGTACAGGGAGCACGGCCGCCCCTGGACCCGGTCACGCCTGGCCGCGATCGGGCGAATCGAGGAGGACATCGTCCGCCTCGACGATGGCACCCTGCTCTCGAGCTGCGTGCTCGCCGAGGGAGCGCGCCGCAGCGGAACCCATAGCATTTCAATCCTGGCTGTCAGTGCCGGGGCGGAGGTGGATGAGCGGATCGCTGAGCTCTGGGTTGAAGAAAAGCCGGACGAGGCCATGTTCCTCAATGCCTACGCGGATGCTCTCACAGAGCACCTGCGCTCGATCGAGGCAGAGAAGGTTCTGCAACGATTTTCCGCCGAGGGAATGACCGTCCTGCCCTACTACAGCCCCGGCTACGATGGCTGGGAGCTCGCTGACCAGGCCGCGCTGCTCAATACCATCTCAGACGATCTACCGGGACCACTCGAGGTGCTCCCATCGGGAGGGCTGAAACCCGCCAAGTCGACCCTTGCCGTCTTTGCCGTGGCCTGCGACGGCCTGGAAGAAACCGCTGAAGACTATTGGCAAGACCTCTACAGGGAGCTCAGCTCGAATAAGAATGTCGGCACCGAAGCTGCGTCCTACGCTTTCTCCTCCAGCGCCCTGGAAGGATGGAAAAAGAAACGGCTGGAACTGAGCGAAGACGGCGATGAGTTCCAGGCCGTCTTCCGCTTCGATGGGTCGACCTGCACCAACCTCGGACTCCCGCTGCGATTTGAATACCGGGTGGAACTCTCGCGCGAGAAGACCGGGGGTTACCGGATGGAAAGATTCGCCTGCGAGCCTCACCCTGCAGACACCGGACATAAGGGAATGTGCTCCTACCTCGCTGATGCCGAATCGATAATGGAAAAGATCGGACAGCCGCCTGCCCTTCCCGGAAGAAGCCTCGGAAAGGTGCTCGGGTGGACTCCCCCATCCAGCCCGGCCGGCTGCCTCTGCTCCCAGTCGAGCAGAGACCATAAATGGAGAATCGTGCTCCAGACCCTGCACTATTCGCTCCTGAAAGAAAGTTGAGAACCCGGCCAGAATGAAAAAACCGCTGCTTGAAGCCATCAGAGAAAAGACCCTCCTTGGCGATGGCGCCATGGGAACCCAATTACAGCAGGCCGGGCTCGAGCCCGGCGGCTGCGGCGAGGCATGGAATACCGAACACCCCGACCGCGTGCTGGCGATCCAGAAGAAATACGTCGAGGCCGGCTCGGACTGCCTCATCACCAACACCTTCGGCGGCAGCAGGATCATGCTCGAGCGCCACGCACAGGACTCCGACGTCAAGGCCATCAACAAGGCCGGAGCGCTGATCGCCCGTGAGGCCTTTGGTGAGAAGGACGGCTACGTGCTCGGCGACATCGGTCCCTTCGGGGGACTGCTGGAGCCCTACGGAGAGGTTGCGGAAAAGAGCGTCCGGGAGGCCTTCGCTGAGCAGGCGATGGCTCTTGTCTCTGGCGGAGTCGACGCCATCATCATAGAGACCCAGACCTCCCTCGAGGAACTGGGCATCGGCCTCGAAGCCGCAAGGGATGCCGGAGCGCCCTGCGTCATCGGGTCCATGGCCTATGATGTCACCTTCGATGGCGAAGAGATCCGAACGATGATGGGAATCGGACCCGAGGACGCCGCCGAGTTCATGGTGGAAAACGGAGCTGACGTGATCGCGCTCAATTGCGGCTCAGGGGTCGATGTCACGTGGGCCGCGCGCGCGGTCGAGCGCTACAGGAGAATCACCGACCTGCCGACCATGGCGCAACCCAACGCGGGGCTGCCGGAGCTCATCGATATGGAGGTCGTCTACAGGCAGACTCCCGAGGAGATGACAGGGGAACTGTCCGCTCTCCTCAGCGCCGGCGCAAACATCGTCGGAGGCTGTTGCGGGAGTTCCCCCGCCCACCTGCGCCTGTTCAGAAAGCTGTTGGATGAAACCCAGGGAGAAAGATCATGAGAATACGCATTGCGGAAGAAAACCCCGAGGCTGTCGACCTGATAGCTCCTAACCAGCCGGACGCCTCCGGAATCGGAGTCAACTATACCGAGGCCTACCTCAAGGTCATCGATATCGAGCTCGAGCCAGGCAAGAAGGTCACCTGCAAACGAAAGGGATTGATGATCACCCTCACAATCGGTGAAAAATCAGGAGAGGCTCTCATGCGCTACATCGAAGATGGACCCGATGTAAAAAACATCCTTCGCCGAGCGATCGAGGGTGCCGCCGAGAACGCGGGCGCGAAATTCATCGTCGAAGACGGCACCATCTTCCTGGATATCTGACATGTCATCAAAAGAACTGGTCAGGCAGGCCATGGAGCAGAAGAGTCCGGAACGTGTTCCGGTCATGTGCCAGATGGCCAACGGTCATACCGTTATCAATACCGAGGTCGACCCCATCGACTACTTCCTGGATGGAGCCCTATGGGCGGACTGCCTCACCCGGATGAGAGCTCTCTATGATTTTGATGGGGTCCTCTGCCATAAGCCGGGCCGAGTCCACGGCCTGGCCGACCAGGTTGTGAAAATGGACCGCGACGCCGAGATCCCGACCCTCTACCTGGAGGATGGAGCCCGGATCGAGTGCACCCGGGATGATGACGCCTACTACAAGGCTACCGGCGAATTCACCTGGCCGGACATCGAGGAGCTTGACCTGGAGAACCTGTTAGCCTGGGCGCCGGAGAGCTACCAGGCCTTCCAGGCCAGCAAGGCGAGCATCCCGATAGATGATCCGGATGGCTTCGAAGATCACGTCTTTGACACCCTCGATCTCATCATCTCAGGCCTGGGAGAAGACTATTCCATCCATGGCGAGGTGCGCTCCCCCTTTGACCACTTCCTCAATATCCTGGGAATGGAAAACGGGCTGATGTACCTGCTCACCCACCCCGAGAAATGCGCCGCGGTCCTTGACGTGACCTCCGGCTGGTCGGTCGCGCTGGCGGTAGCCCAGGTCCGGCGCGGAGCGCAAGCCATCAAAATATCGAGCCCCTTCGCCGGAAACGCGTTCCTCAGTCGTGAGATGTATTGTGATTTCATCCAGCCCTACGAAGCTCGGATCGCATCCGCCGTCAAGACCGAGGGAGCCGCGGTCTATACCCACACCTGCGGAGCCATCGGCGACCGCCTTGATCTCATCTGTGGAACCGGGGTAACGGGCATCGAATGCCTCGACCCCCCTCCACTTGGAGACGTCGATATCAAGGAGGCCGTCGAAACGCTCAAGGGAAAGATCTTCATCAAGGGAAATGTCGATCCGGTCAACACGCTTCTTCGCGGCGACAAAGAGAGCATCGAGGAGGACATCGGCAAGATCCTCCTGGCGGCTGAAAACATGGAGGGTTTCATTCTCTCCTCAGCCTGTTCGGTCGCGCCCCCGACCCCGCCGGACAACCTGAAACGCATGGTTGAGATGTGTAGAGATTTCAGACCCTGAAAATGCGCTGTTGACTGTCTCGCCCCGGAAGGCTCAGATGGATCCATATCAGTTCGTCACCTTTACAATCCGAAATCCAATGAAAATGAGACTCCCGATCCCCGCATGCAGAGCCCTGGCTCTTGCCGTTCTCCTTCTTTCCCCCATCGCGGCTATTCATAGCGAGGACTGGAATGCGCGGCAGGTCGAGGCTGTCTTTAGAAACAAGTGCAGCCACTGCCACACGGCACCGGACACCGAGAACTCCTTTGACCGGGCATGGATAGGCCAGATCAACCGGACCGCCTGAACGGGGACTCCCCCCGGAGCCCGGCGGGCTCTCATAAACTTTCTGGGGTCAAAGAAGCTGCGTCCCCCCATCCGGGTCTCCTCGCCTCCCGCGAAGGGGGAACGAAAAGCGGGCTATATCTCGAGCACCATCAAAGATGGGGAATTATTTCTGAGAGGACCGAAGCGAGAGGTCTATCGCCTCGAATGGAAGGCGGGCGACAAAGACCGCAGACGACCCCTGCCCCCGGGACTCTATACGATCACCGGCTACAGGCTCTCACGGCAGGACAAACACGGGGAGAAGTGGTTCCTTTCGGCGACCTCCCATGGACACAGGAAGCTCCAGGTCACCAGCGACAAGCCGGCCAGGGTTGAAATCGATCCGAGAATTCATCTTTCCACGAGCGCTGCGACGCAGGCCGGGAAACTTCGCGGCAGCATGATGCTCAGCGGTGACAGCTCTGGTGGGCGGAGCGGGGACATCCTGAAGGCAGCCCGCCGCATTGGTTTGTCGATCTACCGCTCTGGAAAACGAATTCCCATCCCCTACCGCATTCTCGACAATAAGAACGCGGAGCTGGCTTCCGGAATCATGAAATACGGCTGAGGAGGCGGAGGCGGAGTCTCGGAGAGGCTCCTTGGCAATGCGAATCATTTTGAGCTGGTGCTCCCGAAGGAGTTGCCGTTCGAAATAGTTGGAAAACATACCAGTCGAATCAAGCGATAGACCCCTTTTCGCTGACTCTCACCTGGGAACAGCAACTGGAGACCATCAGAATGCGATCTTGCAACATTCTCACTGCAACCCTTATTTCAATCCTCTCCTGCAACACAATCATGGCCCAGATCAACTACGACGAATCCAAGATACCGGCTTACAAGCTGCCGGAGTTGCTGAAGCTCAACGATGGAACCCCGGTCAAGGATGCCGCGACATGGGAAAAGAAACGACGCGCCGAGGTGATGGAACTCTTCCGCAGTGAAGTCTACGGCCGCAGGCCCGGGCCGCCGGAGGGCTTGCGATTCGAGGTCA
>CBFHWB010000009.1:15132-42440 GCA_965659285.1 Planctomycetota bacterium
GGCTCGGGGCGGCAAGGCGATGCGCCGCGAGGTGCGGATCTACTTTACCGACAAGGAAAGCGACCCGGCGATGAACCTGCTCCTCTACCTGCCGGCGAAAGCCGAGGGAGCAACACCCGCCTTCCTCGGACTCAACTTTATAGGGAATCCGACCGTCTCGAACGATCCCGGCATCACGCTTCGAAAGAGAGACAAGGAATCCGACAGGGGAATGAAAACGGGGCGCTGGCAGGCCGACATGGTCATTGACCGCGGCTACGCCCTGGCGACCATCTGGTACGGCGACATCGAGCCCGACGACAAGCGCAACGCCTTCTCTCAAGGCATCCACAAGATCTACGGCCCCCCCAACAAGATTCCCGCCGATGGCTGGGGCTCGATCGCGGCCTGGGGCTGGGGACTGAGCCGGGCGCTGGACTATTTCGAGACGATCGACGAGATTGATCACAAGCGGGTCGCTGTCATCGGACACTCTCGCCTTGGAAAGACCTCGCTCTGGGCCGGAGCGGAAGACGAACGCTTCGCCCTGGTCATCTCCAACAACTCGGGTTGTGGGGGCGCGGCGCTGAACCGCAGAGCCTTCGGAGAGACGGTCAAGAGGATCAACACCAGCTTCCCCCACTGGTTCTGCGACAACTTCAACAAGTACAACGGCCGCGAGGCGGACCTGCCGGTCGACCAGCATATGCTCATCGCGCTGATGGCGCCGCGCCCGGTCTATGTCGCCAGCGCTGTCGGCGACCGCTGGGCCGACCCCCGGGGCGAGTACCTGTCGGCGAAACACGCCGACCCGGTCTACCGGCTGCTGGGTACAGAGGGGCTGCCCGCTCAGAAGATGCCCCCCGTCGACAAGCCCTCCATCGGCCGCATCGGCTATCACATCCGCTCCGGCAACCACGACGTCAAGGCCTTCGACTGGAAGGCCTACCTCGACTTCGCTGACAAACACCTGGACCGCCGCTGAGCCCATTTGCCGCAATGGTTTAGGTCATTGACTCGAAATCGGTTTAAGGCCAAACTATCCGGTTCTTCAGGTCTATGAGTGACCGATGGGTCCGGTCTCCAGGCCGCTCACCTTGAGTTACTCAATCCCTTCCGTCCTCTCCCGACTCGGACAACTAACCGGTAAAAAACCGGCAGCGCGGCCATGAGACTGTCACCCTATTCACGATCCTGCCTGCTCCTGTCGCTGCTGCTGCCGGCCGTTGCCTCGGCTCATCCCCCCGGGCTCAGCAGCATCGATATAGCCGCGCAACAGGGCGGAGGTTTCAAGCTCCTGCTGACGCTGTCTCGGTTTGATGCGGAAATACTCTCGCCAATGGACGCCGACCGCGATGGCAGGATCTCCGAAGGCGAGTTGGATGACGCCCGGAGCGATCTCGAGGCGCTCCCGGCGTCGATCTTCGAACTGAAGATCGATGGGAATCCAACCAGGGGGCGCTGCGAAGAGATCTGGGCTGACGACAAGGACAACGTACTCCTGCGGATGTCCTATCCCGGCCCGAGCGGCAAACACATCACCCTGCAATCGAACATCTTCGACCGCCTGCCCGGCGGCCACCGTCAGCTCGCCAGCCTGTCCGCAATTGGCCAGGAAGAGCCTGTCTCCATCGACACTCTCACCGAACGCCATCGGGTCTTCGACTCGGAAATCCCCGGCGGCAACATGACCTTTCTCATCCTCGGGATCGAACACATCCTGACCGGCTACGACCACCTGCTCTTTCTCTTCGGCCTCCTGATCATCGGCATCGGCTTCCGTGATGCCGCGCTGATCATCACCTCCTTCACCATCGCCCACTCCATCACCCTCGCTCTTGCCACCTACGATCTCATCCGCCTTCCCCCGAACATTGTCGAGCCTCTCATCGCTCTGTCGATCGCCTACGTGGGGATCGAGAACATCCTGAAAAAGGAGGTCCGCTACCGCTGGGCCCTGACCTTCGCCTTCGGACTCATCCACGGACTTGGCTTCGCCTCCGTCCTGCGTGACCTGGGCATTGGCGACAGGGCGGGTGATGGCTGGATGGTCCTGCTCTTTAATCTCGGGGTAGAGCTCGGACAACTCGGCATCGCCTGCCTAGTGCTGCCCATTATCTGGAAGTTCCTCCAGCCCCGCGATAACTTCCGTGACATCTCCAGGGGGCTGTCTGCTCTAGTGGCCCTGCTTGGACTCTACTGGCTTATCGACCGAACGCTTCTTTGAAGAGCTCCGTATGGTCTCTCAGCGCGAGCAGCTGTTGGCGCAGCCCTTCAGCCTCACGCACTCATCTCCGAGCCGCGGAGCCGGCCCTCCCTGGAACATATAGCCCAGCAGGTAGATGGCATCGGAGAGATTGAAGACGGCATCCTCGTTGACGTCGAACAGGGCCAGGTTGCCGCCTTCCTGCAGAGAGCCCTCGCAGGGAAGCGGACCGGCGTTGTCGACAAAGAGACGCCTCACCATGGAGAACCCATCGGAGATATCGATGGCTCCATCCTGGTTGCTGTCTCCCGGACGCTGACGTCCGCCGAGCGTGGGGAAGCCCTCATCGCTGAAGCCGGGCGAACCGCCGAGAACGGTGCTCTCATCCCAGCCGGCCTGGAGAGCCCACTGGCGGGGGTCGCCGAGAGGATCCCTGATCACGAGGCTGAGACCACCGCCATCAGTTTCAGGGTACCAGGAGTCCCTGTAGATGAACTGGTGGATCGGCTCCCCGAGGGCCCCCTCAAAGATGAGCTCTTCACCGGCGTTCTCGAGCCGACCGGTAAACTCCCCGGCGACAAAGACCAGGTCGAGATTGTAGCGCGAGGCGAAGGCCTCGACGTTGTTGACGACGAGGACGTATTCACCCGGGAGCAGTGTGGGATTGCCGAGGGAGGGGAAGGTAAAGTCCACGCCTCCCTTGAGACGCATCCCGGCCAGGGGCACCGGCTCGTTGCCGATATTCAGGAACTCGATGTACTCGAAGTCCTCATCCGTGAATTCGCTGCCGGCCGGCGGCGCCTCGGGATGGAACATGAACTCGCTGATCACGACACTCGGAAGCTCGGTGTAAAAGGTGCCTGAGACCGGCGGGCTCCAGTCGGTCGAGCTGACCCGCGATCGCGCAACGACCCTGGCCGTCTCAGCAAGGCTCACCGACCGGGTATACCTTGTCGCATTGGCTGATGTGGCGCCTCCAGGGGCGCGGGGGTCACTGCCATCGAGGGTATAGTAGATCGATCCGGTACCACCTCGCAGGGTAAATACAAAGCCGGGCGTGATCAGACCCGGGCTGGGACTGAAGGTCGGCGGCGCTCGGAACTGGCTGTCCATCCAGCCCGCCCGCGTCGTAAGCCAGGTCTTGAGGCTGTTGATCTCGGTCCTCCAGCCGTTAGCGGAGATCCTCCCCCACTTTGCGGAATCACGCGGCTGGGCCTCCTGGATCTGGCCGGACATGGTGTCGATGACGTTGCGGATGTTCGTATTCGAAAGCGGCCCCTGGCGGAACTCGTTCCAACGGTCCCTGTAGAGCTGCATGAAGTCCGGATCGTCGAAGAGCCTCCCCCACCAGGGGTAGTTGAAAAAATCAGTCCCATCACCCGTTCCATTCCAGGTTGTTGGATTGTCATCACGTCCATCGGTGGAATTCATCGAGCGGTCAAAATCCCAGATCGGACCGAACTCAATCGGACCATTGCGATCCTTGTAGAAGTAGGTGCTCAGGCGCAGGGCATCAACATTCTTGGCCAGGACGTTGAGCATGTGGTGATCCGCCCAGGAGAGCTTGTCGATATAGGGAGCGTAGCCTCTGACAGGATCCCTGAAATTCGCGCCATTGAGGGCGTCGCCGAAATCATTGAAGTAGTTTCGAATCCAGTTGGCCTGCGCCGAGGGAACGTCATCTTCCTTCGGCTCCACCCAGCGAATGGATCGCCCGGCGGCGCTGAAGCCCCTGTCGCCGGGGTCGGCGCGGTCGATCTTCAGCATGTAGCCGCCGCTGATCTCCGGCTCGCTGGTCTGCCCGGAGGACAACTCGGTGATATCTACACGGTCATCCCCCCGCTTGATCTTCTCCATAAAGCTGTAGATTCCCCTGTAATGCGAACTCGACAGGGAGCCGTTACCTGTATTGAAGTAGACCTCGCAAAAACGGGTACGGGCGGCCCAGCGTCCGCACTGGCGACTGAGCTCGTAAATCAGCGGATTTCTCAGGTGGGCCCGGTCAAAGTTGTAGGCGCCGTAGAGAATCCAGTCGGATTCTTCCGGCATGCCCAGGGGCGAGAAATCGGTGTCCTCGTTGTTCTCATCCCAGAACTCCAGACCGTAGCTCACCTTGTCCCGTCCGCCGGTAGAGGAACCACGCGTCTTGATCCCGATCCGGTTGGCCAGGACGGCCTCGTTCGAGAAACTCGTCCTTCCCCCGACCGGCTCGTAGATCGCCATGAAGGCCTCCTCAAAAGAGCCGCTGGGAACCCCGCCGCCGCCGAAGCTGTCGATCACGACAACCGGGATGGTCGAGCTGAAATTCCTGACGTTCGAGGCCAGCATGATGTAGCTGCGGCTGACCGTGGGGCTGACCGAACCATCCGGCTCAAAAACCCTGGCTCGAATCCTCGAGCTCGAGGTGATGGTCACCGGACCCGTATAGCGCGTCGAGTTGGCGCCGGGAAGAGATCCATCACGAGTGTAGCGAATAACGGCCGTTGGCGACTCCGAGGTGATCGTCATCGGAGTGTTCCCCATGATGACTCCACTGGAGGGCGTAACCGTCGGCGGCAGCGTGATCCCGCTGACTCCAGGAAGGTTGGCGGATCCCGGGGTGGGCTGCGGAAAATAGAGCAGCTCATCGCGGTTCAACTCGCCGGCGTCAAAACCAACCAGCTCAGGCATGATCACGAAGTCCGAACTGCCGAGATTGTCGTTCAACCCGATAATCGCCAATACGTTTTCGCCATCCCTGAGAGCTCCTGCGCCGCCTGCCACGGCGAAATCCTCAAACTCGACGGCCTCACCATCATCGTGAAGCGAGGTGGCGCCGGTATTCCAGCTGCCGTTGCCTGCCGGAGCGTTGGCGCCGGCAATTCGTTGCCCATTGATGAAAGCGATGAACCCGTCATCGTATTTCATTCTCAGCAGGAGACCGCTGACGCTGGCCCCATCCTCCAGCGAAAACGGGACCCTGATAAAGCAGGCCAGGTTCTCGTTGCGCATCTGGTCCTCGACATCGAGGTTGATAAGCCCCCTGTAGGTGGCGTTTCGGTCATAGCCAACTCCTGTCACGCCGGAGAGCCAGCCTGAGTCGTCGAAGCCCGGCTCCATCCAGGTCATGCCGAGGTTTCCGTTGGTGGGAACCAGGGCCCTGGCTGGGACCTCCGAACCGACCAGGCCGATCTGCCGTGCGTTCTGAGAAATCCCGTAGGAAAAGCCGGCTATCAATTCCGGACAAGGAGCGATCTGGTCGACGATCGTCTCCCCATCGGAGGCGAACAGGCCGAGAAACTCACCGGATGAGCTAAGCTTGAAGTTCGTGTGCAACTCAGAGCCGGCATCTCGGCGATCCTTGTCAGAGGCGAAAACCACCAGGAAGCCGCCCGGGGCGATGGACACGCTCGGGAAACGCCACTTCTCGGGAACCAGGGGATCGTCGGAGAGATAATAGCCTGAGAGGTTCTGGGTCGAGTTACCCGCGTTGAAAAGCTCGATCCAATCCGGGGTGTTGCCGTCCTCATCCTCGATGGTTCCGTTGTTGACGGCCATCAGTTCGCTGATGATGAGATCCTGAGCGGAAACCGAGTTGAAATACCCGAAAACCATGACAACCGCCGTGAAGGCGGCTCGTCTAAATAATTTCGCCATCATGTAAACCTCTCCCCAACTGCCGTTAGGCGCTGAATAAACACAGATATCCAGTCCACAAGCCAACAAACTGGATGATCCTTAGTTAATACAAGGATAGCAGCCAGTTCCTCCAGATGGCATCAATTTGCACAGCCAATGCGCAAGACGAGACCGGAAACGGCTTCCGACTATTTTTTTTTCTTCCAGGCCGCCGGCTTATCGAGCCCAGGCTGCAAAATGGCCAGGATGGTCATCGCCGTGCTATAGCTCTTGCTGCGTTCAAAAACACGGTCATTCCAGCCGCCATCGCTCTCCCGGATCTTCCACAGGAGCTTGTAGAGCCGCTGCCGGTAGGCGGTCCGCAGCCTGGTGGGAAGCAGTTCGATGGCCTGGGCCGCGTAATAATGCGCAAAGAAGAAATAATAGGGAGCGATCATATAGGGCGGCTCGTGGGTTCCCGTCTTCTTGCGACGCTTCTCCAATTCCCCCCAATGCTCGAAGAAGGCCTCCAGGCTGGAGCGGATTCTCTCGACCTTGCCCCGCCCGGCGAGATAGAGCGTTACCTCGCAAAGCGGCATCCTGCCCACAGCCCCGGGAACATCCTCAAATCCTCTGCCGCTTTTCACCCGGGGATAGGTCGCGTACTGGAAGGCGCCTGAATCAAGCCTCGCATCCTCGAGCGAATCAAGGGCTCTGTCGACCACATCCGGGTCGACCTTGAAACCACTGGCGGCGGCCGCGAAGAGCGCCTGTAGCGTAGCCGCGGTCATGAAGGTGGAAGGAGGAGAGCTCTTCGAGCCCCCGCCGCGGCGAGAATAGTTCCAGCCGCCGATTCGAACGATCTCTGTACTCTCGATAATCGACACCAGCTTACGTATCGGCTCGTCAAAGGCTTTCCTGCTGCCAAGCTTTCCGCTGGCTCTCGCCTCGAGCAGGAACTGCAGGCCATAGGCGTGTCCCCAGCCGCGAACATCGTAGGTGCTGTTGAAGCCCGGCGACATCAGCGGGTCTTTCAAAGACGCGACGATAAAATCACGGCCCCGCTTAACCGCGGCCTGGGTCAGCTTCGATGACCTGAAAGCCGGTGTCTTGAGCAGAGCCCAGGAACAGATCGCCGTACCACCGACACGATAGCCCATAGGTATGATCCCGCCTCTTTTTCCAGGGCTGCGAACCCGGTAGACACCCTCATACGGCCACTCGCTGCTGGTTGTCCCCCGGGGTCCGAGGCTCTCCTGCCTGCCGACGACCAGTTCGGTTCCTCTCTTCACCGCCCCTCGGAGCGCCGTCTTGCTGATCGTGTCAGCGGCCACGGCCTCTCCCGTGCCAGCGAAAAACAGCGCCAGGCTCGCCATCATGGCCGGCTGTATTCGCAAAAATCCTGGAAGATTCATCCACATATCTCGCTCCCCTGTTTTTTACAGAATACCTTCTGCGAAAAAAAATCTCCCCTTATTATTCCGGCCCGGCTCTTCGAGTGAACCCGGGGTTTCCCTTGTTAGAAGAGCGCGGGCTACTTACCATCTGCGCCTGGAGCGACACGTCGTGAAAAAAGCGGCTCGAGCAAATCATGTCAAAGGAACAGACCATGGGCGAAAAGCCCCGGATCCTCGTAATCGGCAGCATCAACATGGACGTTGTGCTGAAAGCGGAAAAGTTTCCGGCTCCGGGAGAGACCGTTCTGGGCACTGACCTCAGCCTGATACCCGGCGGCAAGGGAGCCAACCAGGCCGTGGCTCTTTCCCGGCTTGGAGCCAGCGCCATTCTCCTGGGGCGCGTTGGAGCCGACCCATGGGGAGAGGAGCTCGTCGGCAAGCTGAGGGAAAATGGAGTCGACACGGAGAATGTGGCCGCCGTAGATTCTCTTCCGACCGGCAACGCGACCATCATCGTCGACCAGGAAGGCGAGAACCGCATCGTGCTGATCGCCGGCGCCAACGATGCCCTGCTTCCCGAAGATGTCGACCGGGCCCTCGCAGGCGAAACTGCCTGGGACGCGATCCTGCTGCAACTGGAGATCCCGCTCGAAACAGTCTGCCACGCGATCTCAGCCGCCGCCGCTCGCGGAATCCCGGTGATCCTGGACGCGGGCCCTCCTGTGAAGCTACCACTCGAGAAGCTTCGGGGCGTCACAGTCCTCTCGCCTAATGAGAGCGAGACAGAGGCTCTTACAGGCATCCGCCCGGACGGACTTGAATCCGCCAGTCGCGCCGCGGCTCTCCTCGAGGAATCCACCGGGGCCAGGGAGGTAGTACTCAAGCTTGGCGATCGCGGCGCCCTCTGCAGGAACGATGGTCACTGGGAGCTCATAGAGGCTCATCGGGTTGACGTGGTCGACACCACCGCGGCGGGCGACAGCTTCACCGCGGCGCTCGCGATAGAGTACACCCGCGGGACAGGGATCAAGAAGGCCGCCAGGAGGGCGATGGCGGCGGGAGCGCTGGCTGTCACACGTCTCGGCGCGCAGCCATCCCTCCCCACGGCCGAAGAGGTCGACAGGCTGCTGGAGCGAGCGGGATAAAAAAATGACAACCGATGCGCTCTTCAAACATATCGAGCTTCTCCAGGGTAACCAACCCTGGGGCAGATTCCTCGATGCCGGAACGGGGGAAGCCTCCCTTCGCTGGGTCACCGGATGCGACACGCAGAACTGGACAGCGATCACCGCTGATCCGCAGCGCGCCAGGAGAATAGAAAATAAATTCGGCGACCTGATCCGGGAAGGCGACCGGGTGATCTCCGGAAACTGGAGCGACCCGCTGCTGCTCCAGGGGGAGGTCTTTGACGTGGTGCTGGCGGACTATCTCATCGGATCGATGGACCGCTTCTCGCCGTATTTCCAATACAGGTTCCTGCGCCGTCTTCGGCCGCATATCGGGACAAGACTCTACCTGGTAGGACTCGAACCCTATCATGAAGCGCCTGGAGACGCCGGCGGCCGCCTGGTCATGGAGATCGCCAACCTGCGGGATGCCTGCATCCTTCACGCGGGACATCGCTGCCACCGGGAATACCCGGCCGAATGGGTCATCGGCCAGTTGGAGAACTCGGGCTTCGAGGTGGAAGAAGAGAAGCGTTTCCCGATCATTTACGGCGGCAAGTTCATCAACGAACAGCTCGACGTGTGCCGCAGGAAGCTCGAATTCATCGAGAACCAGGAGCTCGTCAGCGGCCTGCGAAGCCGCATCGACAAGCTCCGCGAGAAAGCCCTGGCCTTCTATGATGTTCACCGCGGCATCCGATTCGGATACGATTACGTCATCTCAGCCAAACCCGTTCAATAACCACCAGGAAGGTTGTGAAGGAGAACAGCTCGCATGGAATCGCAGGACGTCTACAGGCTGCTGGCGCACATCGTCCTGGTCATCCATTTCGCCTTCGTTTCCTTCGTGGTCGTCGGCCTGCTGCTGACCTGGATCGGTTATTTTCTGAATTGGAGCTTCGTCAGGAACTTTTACTTCCGCGCCGCTCACATCCTGGCGATGGGTGTCGTCCTCCTGGAGGCTCTCTTCGGTATTGTCTGCCCATTGACTACCTGGGAGATCCAGTTGCGAAAGCTCGGGGGGCAGGTTGTCTACGAAGACAAGACCTTCATGCAGTACTGGATCCACAAGATCATGTTTTTCCAGATGGAACAGGTCACCTTCCAGCTTATCTACGGATGTTTCTTCACAGCTCTCCTGCTGAGCTTTTTCTTCGTACGCCCACGAGCGCCGGGCTGGCTCACCAGGAAAATCGATGCTGGAACAGGAGAAACGGAATACGCCACCAACAAAGACAACCCGGAGACCGAGAATGATCCACGTCCTAGCTGAAATTGAAACCACCGAAGGCAGGCGAGAGGCCTTCCTCGAAGAATTCAAAAAGGTGGTGCCGCTGGTGCTCGAGGAGCCCGGCTGCATCGAGTACGGAGCGACCATCGACGCCTCGACGGGAATCGATCGGCAGGCTCCCATTCGCGACGAGACCGTCACCATCGTGGAGAAATGGTCCGACGTCGATGCCCTGCGCGCGCACCTTGACTCGGACCATATGGCCGCCTATCGCGAGCGGGTGGTCGACCACGTGGCGGGCGCGACCCTGAGAATCCTCGAGCCAGCCTGATTCAATCGCTGTTTTCAGGCAGGCCTTCGTACCAGCAGAGGTCCTTTACAGGCTCGAAAATCGCCCGCACCTCCGCCAGCAGTTCTTCATCGAGAGGCTCCTCGATCCACCGGCAGCTTCTGCGGATGTTCTCCGGATCAGCGCTTCCGACAATACAGCTCGCCAGGCGCTCCTGGGCTGTTGAAAACTGGACAGCCAGCTTTGAGATGTCCGCTCCCCGCCGTGAGCAATGTTCCGCGGCCCTGGCGCAGGCCTCCTTCAACTCGGCCGGAGCGGGATGCCAATCCGGTGGTCCACGGTGGGACAGCAACCCCATCGAAAGCGGAGACGCGGTGAGCACCCCGACCCCCCGCTCCTCGAGCTCCGGAAGGGCTCCCAGCAGGGAAGTGTCATTGAGGCAGTAACGTGAATAGGAGAGAACGGTGTCCACCTCGGCCCGCTGCGCAACCCTGGAAAAAATTCCCACTGGAAGACCGGTGATGCCCACATGTCCCACCTTACCGGAGTGCTGAAGCTCACGCAGCGCCGGGATGGTCTCCTCGATAATGATCTCCAGGGAGCCGAATTCAATGTCGTGGACCTGAATCAGGTCAATGTGGTCGGTTCCCAGGCGTCCCAGGCTCTCATCCACCGACTCCGTCACCCGCCTGGAGGAAAAGTCGAATTCCCGGGCACCGTAGCGACCGACCTTGGTTGCGAGGTAATAGCTCTCTCGTGGAATTCCGCGCAGAGCCTTCCCGAGTACGGCTTCCGCCCTTGTCTGGCCATAATAGGGAGCCACGTCGATGAGGTTGATGCCTTCCTCCAGGGCGACATGTACGGTGCGAATCCCTTCACCTTCATCGATATCGCGAAAGACTCCTCCAAGCGAGGAGGCTCCAAAGCTGAGCGCTGAAACCTGCAGGCCGGTGCGGCCAAGCTGTCGATACTTCATAGTCAGGACAAAGAATAGTAGACTTCTGCTTGAAAAAAAACACTTCGGAGCCTCTTAATGTTCCAGGGGAACGCGGAGGAGTTGTTTTCACCAGCGACAAAAGCGGGACGGAGAATAGATGAAAATCACCTGGTTCGGACACGCGGCCTTCTCAATCGAAGGAGTCAATCCAGCCGGCGAGGCGGTCAAGTTGATCCTCGACCCCTACAACTACCCCGAGTGCGGCGGCTACCTCCCGATTGATGAAGAGGCCGATATCGTCTCAATCAGCCATCATAATGAGCGCTACCACTCCGACCTCTCCACGATCAAGGGAGACTACGAGCTCTTCGATGCCCTGGAACATGTCGGCGGCTCGAGAACCTGCAGAGGCGTTGAGCTTGCGGCCTTCGAGGTCTACGAAACAGAAGACAAAGAGGGGCCCAACTCCCTGGTTAAATTCGAGTTGGAAGGTATCACTGTCGCCCACCAGGGGGACTTAGGCCATGCCCCGGAAGGAGAAGCGCTTGAATTCCTGCGCGGTACAGATGTACTGCTCGCCCTCGCCGGAGGCCCCCCCACCATCAAGATCCCGGACCTGGCGGAACTGGTGACGAAAACCCGGGCTCCCCTGGTGCTCCCGATGCACTACAAGACTCCGAAGGTCAACCTCGACCTTCAACCGGTCGAGGATTTCCTCGAAGCCTGCTCCGGCTATCCCATCGAGACCCCCGGCAGCACTGAACTCATCGTTACGCGCGACACGCTTCCGGCGGCAACGACCATCATCGTTCTCGACCACGCCCGCTGAGAGAAGCCCCGGGCGGCGTTCAGTCCTCCTGGCCGAAGCTGCGCCGCAAGGCGGCGGACATCCTCGCCACAGCCACCCCGGCCTGCTCTAACCGGCCGAGGTAGACACAGAATCCATGGATCATCCCTTCGTAGCGATCAAGCTCGACTGGGACACCCGCCTCGATCAACCTGGCAGCGTAAGCATCCCCTTCATCGCGAAGCGGGTCAAATCCGGCCGTGATGACGTACGCCGGAGGCAGCCCCTCGAGGTTCTCAGCCTGTAGAGGCGAGGCCTTGAACTCACGTCCATCGCTCTCTGAGGCGCAATAGTGATCCCAGAACCATCGCATCCCGGCGAGTGTGAGCCCGAAGCCTTCGGCGTTTTCCAGGTAGCTGGGAGTTTCCAGGCAACAGTCCGTAACCGGGTAGATCAGGAGTTGGTAACAGAGCCCCGGCTGACCGGCATCTCTGGCCATGAGCGCCACGACGGCGGCAAGATTACCGCCGGCGCTGTCACCGCCAACCGCGATCCTCTCGGCATCGACCCCCTGCGACGCTGAGTTCTCGGCCAGCCACCTGGTGAAGGCGTAGCAATCCTCCGCCGCGGCGGGGTATTTGTGCTCAGGAGCAAGACGATAGTCGACACTGAACACAGCGCAGCCGGCGGCGTTGGCGAAGGCGCGGCAGACACCCTCATGGGTGTCGAGATCGCCAATCACCCAGCCTCCTCCATGGAAATAGACCAGGGCCGGCAATACCGGGGTGTCGTTCGGCCGGTATTCCCTGTAGGGAATACCATCCGGCAGTTCCTCTGACGGCGCGATTCCATCCCGTGTAAGAAAGATATCCTCAATTTCTGAGAAACTGTCGATACGGCTGGCAAGATTCCTGCGGGCCTCTGACGGAGAACAATCTTCAAGGGCAGGATAGCCCAGCTCCGCAAGCTCTCTCAGCAACTCCTCGACCTGGGGATCCAATGGCATCTCATTCTCCCTGGACAGGTTACGGGCTATTGCCCCTCGGACTCGTTCTGCTCGGCTTCGAGAGACTCCAGGAGGCGGGCCAACAGACCTTCCGATTCTCCCGACAGCGCAAGGCGCCCCAGCTCACGCTGGATGACCTTGAGACGTTCGATCAGGTTCCCAAGCTCCGGCCGACTCTCGGGCTGAACCCGGTCGACGGGAAGCTCCATGGCACCTGGACGATCGTCTCGATCTCCAAGCATATTGTCGACCTCGCGCTTGAATGTAACCCGTCCGATCCCTTCATCGAACACTCTCGACTCGAGGTCATCGAACTCCTCCTCGCGGCCCTTGAATTTCTCCTCGGCCAGCCTGAGGTTATTCACCACCTGGTAGGAAGGAACGACGACCTCTTCGCCGCGATCGAGACGGTCGGAGACATCGTGCGCCATCTCCGGCCGCTTGGCTGCGGTATAGTCCATCGCCTTAAGCATCCTGCGGGCCACGTACTTGTTGAGCTTGAGCACACCAAATGCGTAATCCTCGAAATTCTCGCAATCGGGCGTAGCGTAGCGCCAGAGCTCTTCATCCCGAATCTTCCGCAGGTTGATCGCGACTCGCAGCCAACTGGCCTTCATAGCCTTGACCGCTCGAGCCGTATCGGCAAGAAGCCCCCTCGCGGCGGGTTCACTCACCTGCTCCCGCCCTGCACTGGCAGCACCACTCATAACCATATTTCCTCACCAACACCACGAATTCACGGCCCGAAGGAGCCTCGTTTACCAGAACCTGAGCGCATCGTGACCCAGCAGGACACGAAGGTCAAGAGGCTGTGAGAGGAGAATACCGGCGAACGAAAGACCCCGGCTTACTTGAAGATCAGAGGAAGAGCCCGGATGGATCGCGCATCAAGAATGATGACGCGCTCAGAGTCGAAGCTGCCCTTGGAGGCGTCACTTCTGCTCTTGGTCTTCGGGCGTGTATCTGTAGATCCGCCCAGGACATGAACGTACCTGGCCTTCTTGAGATATTTCTGCTCGACCTTGGTGCGAACGATGATCGGCGCCTTGCGGTCGATGGTGACCCGATAGGTATTACCCTTATAGCTGACCGAGAGTCCGGAATTGCTCGACTCAACAGTCGCATCGAGCCACTTCAACTCCTTGTCTTTCTTGTCCTCGTAGCTCTCGTTGACCTCGACACCATCACCGAGAATCACGAGCTGGGCATTCTGAATCTGCCGATCGGTTCCTGACCTGCCCTGCCCGACATTGCCCCCTCCTCCGCCGGGAGGACCTCCGCGAACTTCCTGCTCGATAGCACGAGCGAACATGCGAATCTTTGAGCCCTTCTTGAGATCCTGGATCCTCACAACGCGATCATAATAAAGAGTCGTCTTCGCGGAGATCTGGACAAAGGCCTTGGCGGATTTCTTTCTGCCGCGCTCATCCTTGAAGAAATAGGAGAAATCGTAGAACGATTCCGACCCGGAAACCGCCTTGCCGAGCTTACCCCACCCGTCGAGCGCCTCCCCTCCGGCTTTCTGGGCAAACGCGTCTGAGACGCAGGTGAAAATAAACAGCGATGTCAGGACCGTAGAGACGAGACCTGCGGTGGACACGCGAGGGGAGCTCTTCATTGAATGAACCTCGTAAATCTTCAACAAACGACTGGAGAAGGCGTCAGACTCTCAATTTCTCAACACCTGAGAGTAGTCCCGCCGGGGCGACAAGTCAATCGAGATGAGACCACTCAGCTAGAAGCCAGGTTCCGAAAAACCGCCGCGGAGGCCGATCAGGGACAGACCGGCTCCGCCTCGCAATCAAGCTCATCATCTGTCGAGTCGACCCCGCATTCAAGGAAGGGAGCGGGGAGAGCCTCGCCGCCGCGGAAGAGATAACCGAGCGAGGTTACGGCGTCGGTAATGTTCAGGTCGCCGCTATCGTCCGCGTCTCCGGCATCCAGGCAGCCTGGAAGTTCGCCTTCGGCGAAAAGGAAAACCAGCAGGTTGATAGAATCTGTAATGCTCAGGCTCCCATCCAGATCGACATCCCCACGCTGGAAAAGAATGGGGAGCGGATCGGTGAAACGCTCGAGCGAATAGGACGCCACCCCG
This sequence comes from Planctomycetota bacterium, assembly GCA_965659285.1. Classification (GTDB taxonomy): domain Bacteria; phylum Planctomycetota; class UBA8108; order UBA8108; family UBA8108; genus UBA8108. The sequence continues at coordinate 29,823 of CBFHWB010000009.1, forward strand.
GAACGGCCGATCTCTTCGAAGTTGGCATCAAGGTACCTCCCCAGCGGCTCCTGGAGAACAGTACCCTCGCTGTTGAGCTGCGGCGCTACAAGTTCCATTACCGCCACGGGACGGTCCAGACCTGCCGCCTGCAGCGGAGGATCAAGAACAACCCAGTGCCTGACAAAGGTATTGTGCCGGGAAGCGGAATATACCAGCTTCCAATACGAGGTAACCCGCCTGCGCTCGCCGCGAATTCGCACGTCAGCGCTGCGCAGCCGGATGGGACCGAACTCATCGTTCTCATCCGGGGGAAGATAATTCTCGAGGATCGAGATGGTCGTTCCATCCTCCAACTCAGAGCTGACCTCCCAGAGATCAAGGCTGTCGTAGCGGCAGGAAGAATAGTCTATGAACAGCCTCACATCGGAATCGGCAACGGAGGTGATCTCGCCCTGCAGGGTCATGGTGTCCTCAACGTAGAGCTCGTTGAAGACCAGGACCTCACGCACAGCGTCCTCGCCGCGCGCCGTGAAGGGCTCCAGCAGGAAGAGACGCAGCTTGAGACGCAACTCATCATCGATAGCGAAAACCTGGTCGAAGATGAAGCGGTGACGCGTCGTCCCATTCCTGTCATCGATCCGGCTGGCTCGCAACATGCCGGGGCCGACGGGCTGCAGCCTCGCGCCGGCGGGGCCGAAGCGAACCTCCTCGATAAGCTCCAGCGGCGTGATCAGGGATGAACTGGGCAGGACGTGCTCACCCTGGCGAAGGCGCACCTTGCTCTTCAGATCGAGAACCTGCTCTGCTCCCCGCTGGATGCTGGAATTTCCAAAGCCGACGCAGGCCGATGTGTTGGCTGCAATCTGCAGTCGGAAAGAAGGCGTGGGCGGCAGCTGCGCGTTGCGCAGGAAGGGCCGCACCTGCTTGACGGCAAGCTCACCGTTAGACTCAACCTTGTACTCTATATCGTAGACAACCTCCGAGGCATCATGGCCATCGAGATCAATCGGTAACTCACTCTCGATATGCCAGATGATGTTGCCCAACTCCCGGAGCTCCGCATCGCTGAGAACATTCTCTCCCTGCGGCAGCAGAGAGGAACTGCTGGAGCGGGTGATCTCGAGCACCTGCCCCTGGTCAACGACGAGGAGATCCTGGGCCGCGAGCACTCCCGGCTCGGGGCTCACAACACTCGAATCGCCAACCTGCGAGGTGACAAGGTAGCGGTCGTCGAGAGGATTCGATGGATTCCCGGTAAAGATGACTCCATTGGCGCGCTCGTCGGCGTAGGCGCGGCTCACGAGTATACCCATGGCCACCTCCTCCTGCGGGATCCCGAAAAACTCTCGCTCCTCAAAGGCTCTGAAAGTCCACACGCTCTGCCAGACCTTTCGAAGGGCACGCGCCACACCGCGTTCGCTGGCATTCTCCGAGTCGCAACGCGAGGGGCCCGAGTTGTCATCATCGAGGTCATCCGCGGCGCAGGCCGAAGTCGAATCGTAAAGTCCGGCTCCGTTGAACTCGAGGGCGTCCTCGACATTCGAAGATGATCTGAAGCGCACCCTGCTGGTGGTCTCGCCGAAGACCTCACCGATTCGATTGGCTATCTCGGTCACCAGTTCCGAGTCGACAGTCGAATTATCGTCCATGTGGTCACGCAGACGCTCGAGCATCTCGAATCGGTACTCTGAATCACTCCTGAACCTGTCGGTCCCGAGGAGCTCCTCGATGTATTCCTCGTAGGTAACGATCTGGAGCGGCTCGACAGCCGAGAAGAGCCTGTTGCTGCGCACGAACTCCAGGTAGTAGCGGGTGGGCACCACGAAGCCGACCTCGCTGTATTCGGAGAACTCACCTGTCATGATGCTCTGGAGTCGGGCCATGTTGACTCCTTTACCTCCGTAGCGGCCGACCAGGGTGGCTGCCTCGGCGGCCAGGTCGAGCTCGGCCAGGCTCGTCAGCCCGCCGAACGTCTCGTCCGGCTGAGGCGGATTTCCAAGATTGATCTGGTTGGCGGCCCAGAACTTCTCGGCCTCCTGGAAGCTTGCGGGACGAATCTCGTATTCGCTGCCGGAGACCTCCAGGCGAACCAGGGTTCCATCGAGCGGGGTAAACGCGGAGATCGCGCCTTCGACAAAGGCGTTGGGCGAACCCCGCCGCGCGGTTCGAATCGCAAGGTGACTCAGGGGCCCCTGGAGCATACCCGTAATCACGCCCGCGACCACGCCCTCGATGTCCCGGGGAGCGTGCGGGAGAATGAGTATGTCACGGAAGCTCAGGCCTCCATTGTCGTTGGCCGCCTCGAAGGCCTCCTCGGTAAGAATCCTGACCGTTCCATAGCCGACAGCCTCGGTGTAGGACTCGTAGTTTCCGGAGGAGCCCGCCACATCGAGATACACGGGGAAGCCCGGATCCTCCCATTCAACCGCAGCCTCTCGGGCTGGGATCGTGTCCGGAACATAGGCCAGGAGCTCGAGGCCGAAGGATGAGCGAAGGGTGTCGTAGATGCCCCGAACCTCATCGAGAGTCAGCATCTGGGATGCGCTCTGGCTGATATCGGTGAACACGCTGAAGCCATAGACCGTTCCGGTGGGCGCGGCAATCCTCGTCACCGAGCCGATGTAATACTGCCGGGTCTCCCGAAGACCTACCAGGCGATTGTATTCAACCGGGCCGAGCACCGGAAAACGATCGGGGAAGACCGCGGTCAGGAAATCCTGGTGCAGGTCGAAGAGCCGGCCGTTCTGAAACAGCGGAGGCAACCGCGACGCGTCCCCGGGATCTGACGGAATAACGAATTTCAGATCGCGCCCCCTGCGAGAGGGAGTCGACATGTCGTAATAGTCAATCTCGGTACAGATTACCTCGCGATGCGTATCCCGGCTTTCCACCGGAGCCTGGTTCCTGAAGACCGTCAGGGTTCTCCCATCGTGATCGGCGGAGACAAAGTCAACATCTCCATCGAGATCGAGATCTCCGGCCTGGACAAACCTCGGGGCGTTACCGGCATTGTAGGTGACGGCGGGGTTGAAGGTTCCATCGCCTCGATTGATCAGGGCCGAGACGCTGTCAGCGGACTGGTTTGCAGTCAGGATGTCGGGTACGCCATCGATATTGAGATCAAAAACGACCATCGAATAGGGGCCCTGGGCCGAATCGAAATTCACCCCGGCCTCGAAGGTGCCGTCGCCGCGGTTGTAGAAGATACCAACCGAGCGATTGGGCTGGTTGGCCGTGGCGAGGTCGATGTCACCATCGGCATCGAAATCAGCCGTCACCACATACCAGGGAGTACCATCCACCGTATAGTTCACCGCCGCGCCCAGCGTACCGTTGCCGCTGTTCATCAGGACGGAGAGATTACGCGAGCCCCGGTTTGCCGAGATGACGTCTTCGTCTCCATCTCCATCCAGGTCTCCCATCGCCACGGCGACGGGAAGTCGCCCTACGCGATAATCACGCCTGCCTTCAAATCGTCTGTTTGGACTTACCTCACCAGCGCCGAAGTTGAGGTATACGGTGACCGTCCCCGCTGTCTCGTTGGCGCTGGCAATCTCAGGAAAGCTGTCGCCTGTCAACTCCCCCACCTCGACCATGAAGGGGCGAACACCGGTTGTGTACAGGGAACGTGAACCGTAGGCACCCTGGCCGTTGTTGAGGAAGACCTGCATGCGCCGGTCCTGGATGGCCGCGGTCACGAGGTCAATATCACCATCTCCGTCGAAGTCTCCTCCATCGATAGAGTTGAGATAATCCCCGGCCTGCACAGTCCGGTTCCCGCCGGGCCTGAGATTTCCGGCTCCATCATTCAGAAAAATCGTGATCGTGCTGCCGAGTCCATCGCCAGTAGCGATATCGAGATAACCGTCACCGTTGAGATCATCCATGACCATGGCGTGAGGAGCGGGCGCCATACTCAGGGTTCGCGATTCAACTGTAATCCCCGACTCGTCATTGTTCCAGAGAATGGGTACCCGGGTATGCCGCTCATAGGCGGTGACGAGATCCAGGTCATTGTCATTATCAAGATCTCCCGCCGCCAGGAGTCCGGCCTCGATATCGACGGCGAACTCAACCGGCTGGGAAAAGAAGCTCCCCGAGACGTTCAGCAGGACCGCGATCCGCCGGTTGGCGAGAATTGAATAGCCGAGGTCCGTATCCCCATCACCATCCAGGTCCGCGACAACAAGCTCTCCGGCGTTCGCGGCAAAGACCTCGCGTTCAGTGAAATCACCTCCGTAGAGAATCGCGATGTTCGCCTCGCTGGCCACAGCGAGGTCCGCGGAACCATCCAGGTCGAAATCGGCGATCGCGAGATGGGAGGGGCCGGCAAGGCCGGTGACCACGGTCCTGGATGAACCAAAGCCACCGTTGCCATCATTCTGCAGAATGGTAATCGTTCCCGAGCCAACGTTGACGGTGCAAATATCAAGATCGCCATCGCCTTCGATATCGACCACGCGTACGACGGAAGGCACCGAGCCAACGCCATAGGCTACAGGTTCGGAGAAGCTCCGCTCGCCCGCATTCATATACACCCAGGCCCGGTTGCTGCGATCATTGGTAGAAACAATATCTGCGAGTCCATCTCCGTTGAGGTCACCGGCGGCCGCATAGCGGGTCCCCCGCTCAACCGCGATGCTCTCGCGCTCCTCGAAGGAGCCCGTCCCGTCATTCCACAAGAGCTCGAGCGTGTAATAGTTCGCGGTCAACAGGTCGTTGGCCCCATCCCCATCAAAGTCGGCCGCGTCGAGATCACTGGCCCGGACCGCGTCTTCGAAGTCGGTCCGCTCAAAAATACCGCTGCCATCGTTCTTCAGGACGGTCACCATCGAACGCGTATCGCCATCCTTATTGGCGGTAACGATATCGAGGATTCCATCTGAATCGACATCCACGCAGATAACAGCCCGAGGATACCTCGAAACCGTAACTCCGAGCTCCCGGCTGCTGAAATCGACAGGGAAGAGCTGGCACTCGTCAGGCACTCCGTCACGGTCGCAGTCGACGCTGGTTTCAGCCTCGATATCCTGCTCGTCCTCGACCCCGTTGCGATTGCAATCCTCGGCAAAAGAACAGGGGCAGGTCATCGTAAGCAGGGTCAGAACAAGGCTGAAACAGGCCAGCCAATTTTTCTTAAGTCCAAACAGGTGTGTCATTAAAATCCAAATCTCCTCGATCATGGCGAACTTTCGCCAGGCTGTAAACCCAATCCCGAAACTCCCATTTTATGGTTCACGGGGGTGGAAACCACGGGTTTTTGCTAGGTTGGCCTAACCTTTCTCCAGTACTCTGTCAGTCGCCTTAAACAGCCCCTCAGAGCGCATCCAAGGAGATGTGAAAATATGAACAAAACACGCAGAAATTTTCTAGCTGGAGGAGTTCTCGCCGCCACCGGTGCTCTTCAACCCGACCTCTTCAGCAACGCACCATCCTCCGCGGAGGAAAAAGGAGAAAAAGAGAAGAAGGATGCCCATCCAGGCAACAGGATTTCTGTCTCGACCTACTCCTTCTGGCATTTTCGCGGCAAACCGGAAGGCAGGACCAGCGTTGAAGGTTCCATCGACCAGGCCGCGAAGATGGGCTTTGACGGCGTTGAGATCCTGCACCGGCAGATGTCTGGAGAGTCCAACGACTATCTCCAATCGCTCAAGCGCCGGGCCATAGAAAATGGCATCGGCCTCACCGGTTTCTCTATTCACCAGGGCTTTCTTTCGCCTGATAAGAAAAAACGCCAGGAGAACATCGATCACACCCTGCACTGTATTGACCTCGCCCACAGCATGGGGATTCCCACCATGAGGCTCAACACGGGGCGCTGGCGAACCGTGGGATTTGATGAACTGATGAAGCGACGTGGAATAGAACCCCGCCTCCCGGGTTATACCGATGAAGATGGTTTCAAGTGGGTCATCGACTCGATTGAGAAATGCCTTCCCCACGCCGCCAAGGCCGGGGTCGTCATGGGCCTCGAAAACCACTGGGGACTGGGACTCACCCCGCAGGGAGTCTTGAGGATCGTCAAGGCTCTGCCCTCTCCCTGGCTGCAGGTCACCCTGGACACAGGCAACTTCCTGGAGGATCCCTACGACAAGCTCGACATGCTGGCCTCCCGGGCCGTACTGGTTCATGCCAAGACCTATTACGGCGGCGGTCTCTGGTACAGCCTGGACCTCGACTACGCCCGCATCGCCAGGATCCTGCGTAAGCATGACTACCGCGGCTATATCTCGCTGGAATTCGAAGGACATGAAGAGAAGGGAACCGCGATACCGAAGAGCCTGGCGCTGCTGCGCAAGCACTTCAGCTGAGTCAGATCAGACGGCTGCCCAGCCCTCGCCTCCTTCGCTCCAGCCGGCCCGGGCCATGTGCGGCGTGCTGAAGGAAAAAGCCCCTGATCCTTCGGAATCGAGCAGGATCAGGCCTCCGGTAGCCCCCCTGCCATCCCGGTTCCTGATGGATGTCCGCATCCTCTCGAGAACTGCGCAGAGAACCTCGGCAGGAACGCCGCCGGCCTCGACCTCGTCGACCGAGCGTCCGGCAAGCAGTGAAGCCGTGATCGCCTCTCCCCAACCGGTCGCGCTGCAGGCGGCGGAACCCGAGGCGTAATAACCCGCCCCTGGAAGAGCCGAATCTCCGACCCTCCCGGCTGGACGCATCGGAGTACCACCAGTGGAGGTCGCCGCCGCCAGCCGCCCGGCCCGGTCCCTGGCGACACAACCCACCGTACCTTGCGGCACATTGTCGGAAGCGAGAAAAGGATGGCTGGTGTGATAATCCGCCAGTCGCTGGCGAAGTTCACTGTGGCGCAAGCGCTCGCGCTCCGTGACAAGCTCATCGTTCTCTGTCAGGGTAAAACCGTTTTCAGCGGCAATCCTCTCCGCTCCTTCACAGGACAGGATCCGTGCCGAGCCATCGCTGCTCTCCAGGATGAATCGCGCCAGCAGCACGGGGTTCTCAATCCTCTTTACCCCGATCACAGCTCCGTAATCGAGACTCCTGCCACACATGATCCCGCAGTCGAGTTCCACCTCGCCATCGAGATTGAGCACTCCGCCTCGACCCGCATCAAAGGTCCCGCTGGACTCCATCGACGCGACTGCCGCCGCTGCCGCGTCCAGGGCTCCTCCATCCTTCTCGAGAACTCCACGAGCGCTCCCCAGCGCATCCCGCAGGGCAAGGAGATGTGCCTCGTGCTGGCCAGGGGGAATATTCCAGGCTCCGCCGTGCAGCAAAACAGCCGCGCCCCCAGCCACCCCTGGTTTCTCAATCGTCTCACTGACCGGCATTCTTCCCCCCCATGCGGGACCACTTTCATACCCTCTCGCTATACAGGCAGCATTTTAACCCGCCGGGCAGAAGCTAAAAAGGCGCTTCCTTCGAAGCTATTTTACCCGAGTCTTATTGAACGATTTACGCTGTGAAATTAAGATGTATTACGGTTCTGAAGATTCCAGCAACCCCCCTGCAGCACCGAGCGATGGCATACCCGAGAACAACCCTGGCACTGACAGTCCTGCTGGCCGCTTTAGTCGGCACTGCAGGAGCGCAGGAACCTCCCCCCGCCCTCGATCGGCCTGTCGACTATGACAAGGAGGTCCAGCCCCTGCTCCAGGAACGCTGCCTGGGCTGCCACGGTGAAAAGAAGCAGAAAGGAAAGCTGAGGCTGGACCTGCTCTCAAATCTCCTGAGCGGAGGAGAGTCAGGCGAGCCCGCCCTGGTGCGGGGTAACAGCTCCGAGAGCCACCTGGTGAAGCTGGTTGCCGGACTCGATCCTGAGCTGGTCATGCCTCCACGCGGCAAGCGTCTCTCGGCTGGGGAGATTGGCCTCCTGAGAGCGTGGATCGACCAGGGAGCGAAGATGCCCGAACAAGAGGGAAAAACAGAAGCCGTCAAGCTCGATCACTGGGCCTTCAAACCTCTCGCGTCAATCGCCCCTGAGAAAAAGGACGGCGCCTGGGGCAAGAACCCTGTCGACAGCTTTATCCGTGCCCGCCTGGAAGAAAGAGGCATCGGTCCATCTCCCCGCGCTGATCGTAGCAGCCTGATCCGCCGACTTCGACTCGTCATGCACGGCCTGCCCCCCTCCCCGGAAGAAATCGAGGCCTTCGTCTCTGACAAGAGACCGGATGCCTGGAAAAGACTGGTCGAAGAAGCCCTTGAAAGCAATCACTACGGTGAGCGCTGGGCGAGGCACTGGCTCGACATCATCCGATTCGGAGAAACCACCGGTTTTGAGACGAACAGGCCGAGGCCTACCGCCTGGCACTACCGCGACTATGTCATCAGGAGTTTCAACGAAGACAAACCATACGATGAATTTGTCCGCGAGCAGATCGCAGGAGATGCCCTTGGCAACGGGCTGGCAACGGGGTTTCTTGTCGCCGGGCCTCACGATATCGTCAAGAGCCCCGACATCAACCTCACCCTCATGCAGCGCCAGGATGAACTGGCCGATCTCATCAACGTAACCGGCACCACCTTCCTCGGATTGACGCTTGGCTGCGCCAGGTGTCACAACCACAAATTCGACCCTGTCTCCCAGCGTGACTACTACTCGATCCAGGCGACCTTCGCCGGTGTTCAGCATGCCGAGCGTCTCATCAAGACCGAGCGAAAAGACCCCTCCTCTGTCGACCTGGAAATTTCCAGGCTGAAAGCGGAGTTGGGCAAATCCATCCAGTCCACCAGTGATAAGCTCCTGATGCTGAGCGACTCTGAGACCCTGGATGAACTGGGGCGCGGGACGATCCACCTCGTTCCCTCCGGAAACCCCAGCGTGGGCGGACTCTACACCCGGTGGGAAAACCAGCCGGGGAAAGACTTCGCCGCCTGGCAGCCCCTGCTCAAGGGAGCGTATCGTATCTGGATATCCTGGGGTGCCGGGTCCGCCAGCCACTGCGGCGATGCCCAATATCTTATCGACCGGGATGGGAACCCTGGAACCCGGGACGACCAGCAGGTGGTCTCCACGGTAGATCAACGAAAACTCTCGGGCGCAGACGGCGACACACCGAAAAAAGAGCTCTGGAGCGGGCTGCTCGATGCCGGGATTCATCAACTGGAGCCAGCCTCCGCAGTACTGCTGCGCGGAGGAAGCATGGGAACAGCGATCACGGCGGGGCGCGTTATCTTTCAGCTGCCCGGACAAAACGGCGACAGTGACCCCCTGCCCACCATCGGTCCACCGGTGAACGCGAGGCGCAACATCGACACCTTCGAACCGGTGAAGGCCCGCTTCATCCGTTTCACGATCGAGGCGACCAACCGCTCGCAGCCCTGTATTGATGAACTCGAGATTTTCTCCGGTGATCGCAACCTGGCCCTGGCGAGCCTCGGCGTCCGGAGCAGTTCCTCGAGCTCCCTGCCGGGATACGCCATCCACAAGCTCGAGCACATCAACGATGGGAAATACGGAAACAGCCATAGCTGGATCTCCAACGAGACCGGCAAAGGGTGGGTCCAGCTCGAGCTCCCCTCGCCCGCCCTGATCGATCGCGTCGAATGGGGCAGGGACCGTGAGGGGAAATTCAGCGACCGGGTAGCGATCGGCTACAGGATCGAGGTCGGCCTGGATGAGTCCGATCTTCAACTGGCCGCCAGTTCAGGAGCTCGTACCGGATCCGAAGCTCTGAAGATCCCGTCACCTCGTTTCGCCTTCCACAAGAAATCCGGGAAAAAGGTCCTCGCCTCGTTGAAACAGGCCGTAGCGCGCCGAAGACAGCTCGCCGCCGGCAAGCCCGTAAAAGCCTACGTCGGCACCTTCGCGCAGCCCGGACCGACCTACCGTCTCTACCGCGGCGATCCTCTACAGAAGCGAGAGGAAATGCAGCCCGGCGTGGTCGAGGTGCTGAACGGTTTTCAAATGCCGAAGAACGCTCCTGAACAGCAGCGGCGACTGGCTTTCGCCCGCTGGCTGAGCGCCAGAAAGAACCCTCTCACCGCCAGGGTGATGGTCAACAGGATCTGGATGCATCATTTCGGAACTGGAATCGTAACCACCCCGAACGACTTCGGCCGCAACGGCGCCCGACCGAGCCATCCTCTCCTGCTTGACTGGCTCGCCACGGAGCTGATGGAAAACAACTGGTCGCTCAAACACATCCACCGCCTGCTGCTGCTATCGAGTACTTTCCAGCAGGATAACAGGCCGCAACAAGAAGGGCTGAAGCTGGACTCCGCCAGCGCCCTGCTCTGGAGATTCCCACCCAGGCGAATGGAAGCCGAGGCGATTCGTGACAGTCTCCTCAAAGCTTCGGGCGTCCTCGATCTGACCATGGGTGGCCCCGGCTTCAACGGTTTCAAGGTGGTCCCCGAAAACGTCAATCATTTCTTCCCAAAGGAAAAATACGGCCCGGAGGACTACCGGCGCATGATCTACATGATCAAGGTTCGCCAGGAACATGAATCTGTATTCGGCGCCTTCGACTGCCCGGATGCCAGCCAGGTCATCTCGAAACGGTCCCGCTCTACAACGCCGATCCAGGCGCTGAACCTGTTTAACAGCGCGTTTGTCCTCCAGGTGGCCGGGCTACTTCAGAAACGGCTCGAGCTGGAGGCCGGCCCGGAAAATACCGACAGGATACGACTCGCCTTCGAGCTGTGCTTCGGCAGGAAACCGGAGCCCGGGGAGGCAAAGGAGAGCCAGAGCCTGGTCAGCAAACACGGCCTTCATGCCCTCTGCAGGGCTCTCTTCAACAGCAACGAGTTTGTCTTTATTCCCTGAGAAAAACAGCCATGGCTGAAAAACAGAAACATTGCGGCCTCAACAGGAGGAGCTTCCTTGGAAACATGAGCTCTGGCCTGGGCGGAATCGCGCTGGCGCAGTTACTCAACTCCCAGGGTCTGCTGGGTTCGGAGGACACCGCCAGGGCAACCGCCGACAGCAAACCGATCCGGCCGGAGATAGATCCCCGGCGGCCCTTTGCCAGGCGAGAACCCCATTTCAAGCCCCGCGCTCGCAACGTGCTCGTGATCTTCTGCGCTGGAGGCTGCAGCCACCTCGACACCTTTGACTACAAGCCCGAGCTGGTTAAGAGACACGGCAAGCCGATGCCGGGCGGCAAGGTGGTCACCTTCCAGGGAGAGCAGGGAAATCTCATCAAGAGCCCGTGGGAGTTCAAGCCTCGCGGCAAGTCCCGCAAGATGGTCTCAGAGCTCGTCCCTCATCTCGGTGAGCTGGCCGATGAGATGTGCTTCATCCATTCGATGACGAGCAAGACGAATACGCACGGCCCCGGGGAAAACTTCATGTCGACCGGCTACACCCTCGACGGGTTCCCATCGATGGGCTCCTGGCTCACCTACGCCCTTGGCACACCGAACGCCGACCTGCCGGCCTATGTAGCCATCCCTGACCCGCGCGGGACCCCCCAGTCAAGCGTCAACAACTGGGGGCCGGGTTTCCTGCCGGCGGCATTCCAGGGAGTCGACTTCAACTCATCCAAGCCGATCCGGAACCTGCGGCGACCGGCAGGGATCAGCGACAGCTCCGACAAGGCGACCCTCGACTTCCTGCAGGGACTGAACAAACGCCATCAGCGACGATTCCCGGGCGACAGCGAGTTGGCAGCGCGTATCTCGAGCTATGAGCTCGCCGCGAGAATGCAGCTCAGTGTCCCGGAAGTCAGCGACATATCCTCGGAACCCGCGCACATCCTCAAGATGTACGGAGCCGATGATTCGAGCAATAAGCTCAAGGCCTCCTTCGCCCGCAATTGCATCCTCGCCCGGAGGCTGATCGAAAAAGGCGTCCGCTTCGTGCAGCTCTTCAATGGCGCCTACCAGACAGGCGGCGAAGGCGTCAGCAATTGGGATGGCCACAAGCAACTCAAGAATCAATACAGCAAACATGGCCCGGTGCTCGACCAGCCCGCGGCGGCCCTGCTTCGAGACCTCAAGGACAGGGGGCTGCTCGAGGACACCCTGGTGGTCTGGTGCTCGGAATTCGGCAGGATGCCGACCTTTCAGAAAGGCGCCAGCGGACGTGACCACAACCCCTACGGCTTCACGACCTGGCTGGCCGGAGCCGGAGTCAAGGCTCCCTACAGCTACGGTGCTTCCGATGAATTCGGCCACAAGGCGGCTGAGAAGGTCTGCTCAGTGTATGACTTCCACGCCACGATTCTGCATCTGCTCGGCATTGACCATAAGCGCCTGAGCTTCCTGCACAACGGATTCGAACGCCGCCTGACGGATGTTCACGGCTCTGTCATCACCGAAATACTTTCCTGACCAAGAGTTTGCTCATTTGATCCAGGCCATAATGCCGTTTAGTCTCTTAGCTTGATCAAAGATTCCCGAAGCTGAAATCACCTTTATCCAATGCAGAGCAAGCTCAGTCACTGGCTCAACCTGACAGCCTACCTGCCGGTTATCCTACTCCAGGTTCTGAGCCTGGTGCCTTTTTCAACCGGCCTGGCGACGGTCTCCACAGCCTCAAGCTGCGCCTGCGGATGCATAGTCAGCGCCGAAGAGTCCTGCTGCTGCGGCTGCCCGGCTGACGTTAAGGAAACAGATCAAGAGGGGTCCGGAGACTTCAGCTCCCCAAAGACCCCGGATTCACAGTCAGGCCAGTGTCTACTGTCACCCGCCGGCTGCTCCCCTGCCGGCAACGATTGGGTTCTGCCAGCGCCG
>CBFHWB010000010.1:0-10200 GCA_965659285.1 Planctomycetota bacterium
GCGCTGAAACGCGTCGCCTCGGAAGCGGAAATCCCCGGTAATTTTTACAAACAAGCCGAGGTGGTCGAAGGGGCTCTGGTCCTGCAGAACCCCGTCGGACTGGCGCCGGCGAGCGTCGTGAAGACCGAACGGGGCCTGGTCGCGGCCCTGCCGGGTGTTCCGTTCGAGCTCCGGGCCATCTTCTCTGAAGGCCTCGCGGAGGAGCTCACTGATCGATTTAACCTCTCCGCGCCCCGTATTCTCCGGGCCAAGATCATGGGTCGGCCGGAGAGCTGGGTTGAGGACCGAATCCAGCGGCTCGCTATCGACAGGAAGGCGCTCGAGTACGGCATCAGCGCGCGCCCAGGCGAGCTCCTGCTCAAGTTCATCTCGCACCAGGAGGACCAGCACTCCCTGCTTGACGATGCCCGGCTGCTGCTGGAGAGCGAGTTTGAAGATGACATCTTCTTTCTGCCTGAAGGGCTGAAGGAAGCTTCCGGAGGTCCTCTCGACATTTCACTCGCGGGCCGTGTTCATGCGCTCCTGGTGTCAAGCGGGGCGACCGTCGCCACGGCCGAGTCCTGCACCGGGGGATGGATTGCCAAACGGCTGACCGATCTGGCCGGATCCTCGGAATATTTCATCGGCTCCGTGGTCGCCTACCAGAACACCATCAAGTCCTCCATGCTGGATGTCGATGCGCGGCTCATCGAACGCGAAGGAGCCGTCTCTCCCCAGGTCTGCAGGGAGATGGCCCTGGCTGCGCGAAAACGCTTTGCCTCGACCTACGCCATCTCCGTTACTGGAATCGCGGGTCCCGGAGGAGGCAGCAAAGAGAAGCCTGTCGGGCTTGTCTACCTCGGACTCGCCGGCCCCGATGACGAAACCGTCCACGTTGAGAAAAAAATCTTCTCCGGACAGCGGGAGCTGGTTAGAACGCAAACCGCCACTCGGGCCTTGGACCTGCTGCGGCGCAGCCTCGAAGGCTGCCCTCCCGGGAACGCCTGACGGCTCCTGCCATCAAGTGGAACAATCTGGATGCCGACGCCTCCGCGTTGGCCTTATCATGGCTGCTGTGGATATCCCTATCGAAACCGAATTCGACAGACCCTTCACGGTTGAAAACGTCCTGGAGGGCTACAGCCAGGGCATCTTCCCCATGGGAGATGACGAGGATGACCTGATCTACTGGTTCAGCCCTGACCCAAGGGCGATCCTGCCGCTGTCTGAATTCCACATCTCCCGCTCCCTGCGACGCTCCATCAGGCGTGGGGGCTTCGAGGTCACGGCCAACAGAGCCTTCGCCGATGTGATGGTCGGCTGTGGAGAAGGTCGGCCGGTCTGGATTACCGACCGCGTCCATGAACTCTACAACCAATTGCACGAGCTCGACAGAGCCCATTCCATCGAGGTCTGGCTGGAAGACCGCCTCGTCGGCGGCCTCTACGGAGTACAGGTCGGCGGAGCTTTCATGGCAGAATCAAAATTTCACCGCGTCACCAACGCTTCGAAGGTCGCCCTGGCCGCGCTTGTCGAACACCTCAAGCTCCACGGCTTCCTTCTGCTCGAGATCCAGTACATGACCGACCACCTCAGCCGGTTCGGAGCGCGGGAGATCTCCAGGGAGGACTACCTCCGCGAGTTGAAGCGCGTCAGCGAGGTCGATTGCCGATTCTAGCGCGAGCCTGTTTTTTTACCGAACGCGAATAATTTCGAGTGGGTTCGTACATAGAGCACGCCATCGGAAATCGCGGGGGTGGCATAGACGCGGTCGCGCATTTCATTGGTCGCGAGAAACTTCGGCTCTGGCCCAAGCGTCAGCACCGAGATCCGTCCATCTCCGGCAATCGTAAAAAGATGGCCCCCGGCAATGAGAGGGGAGGCATAGTGGGTTCCGCGGCCCTGGGTTCGCATTCGATACACGCGCCTGCCCGTCTTGAGCTCGAGGCAGGTGAGCACGCCGCCGTTCTTGACAAAATAGACGTAGCGTCCATCGCAAAGCGGAGATGGCACCTCGGGGATCCCCTGTGTCTCAAGCGTACGAATCTCGTTCGCCTCAACCTCTCCCTTGCTGTCGAGGGGGATTGCCAATATGCCGTGGGTTTTGTAGCGAGCGCGGAACTTCTCAAGACCCTGAAGCTGGGCGGACCACTCATCCGCATCAATCTCGCGGTTGTTGTTCTTGTCAACTCTCTCAAAACGGATGGTGGCGCCGTTCTGAGGTGCCTCCGCGCCATCGGGACGATGAAAGATCCACAACGTCGGCAGCTCATCGCGGCTGATCAGCTTGTCTCCATCCTTGTCATGTTCGGTAATTAATTTTTTAAAGTCGGGAAACTCAGGGCGGAGAGCCGGCTCTCCCATCTTGTTCCAGGCGGCGACGATCACCTCCTTGCCGGCAAGAATCGGCGTGCTGGTCGCGGTTGTCGCGCAGACGGCCACCCAGAGCTGCTTGCCGCTGGAAATTTCAAAAGCCTGCATGGAACGCGCGGTGTGCACCAGCAATTTGTCACCTGCGACGATCGGACAGGCCGTGCAGGCCATCTCACCGGAAAACGGCTCGCGCTGCGGAACCTTCCACAACTCCTTGCCGGTGACCTTGTCAACCGCCAACAGAAAGTGATCAATATAATTACCGCGGTAGAGAACAACCCTGTCCCCGACAATCGCGGGCGAGGTCGCATTGCCGCCGAACGTCCGGGTCAGCGGCATCTTCCGCTGCCAGAGTTTTTTCCCTTCCAGGTCGAAGCAGATCAGGCCAAACGAACCGAAGTAGGCGACCACCCGCTGGCCATCGGACGCCGGCGTACTGCTGGCCGGATTAAACGATGCGTGCCCTTTTTCGATCCGCTCTGCCGGCACAATTCTTTCCCACCGAATCTTGCCGCTGGCCCGGGAGATGCAGACAACCGTGAGCTTCTTCCGGCTCTTATCATAGGTCGTCAGGAAGATAACTTCGCCAACAACAACAGGGGAGCTGTGGCCGGCCCCCATCGGTATGTTCCAGAGTTCATTTTTCCCGGGACCAAATTCAACGGGAGGAGAGGCGCCTGGAGCTATACCAGAGGAGTTGGGCCCTCGAAACTGCTGCCAGTCGGCAGCACCGGCAGCTGTCATGAAGAGCAGGATGCCCGCGGAAAAGACCCACGATTGCAGATAAAACAACATCGGAACCCCTTACATTGCACTATCAGAAAGCCTGGCGCCCGCAATCCGCTGGAACAGGCGACCTCGACAGAAGGTCGGTATTATACCCCGCTCAGGCCGAGCTGAATATGAACTGTCTCAAAGGCGGTTTTAATGGGAAAAAGGCGTTGCATACCTTGGGCGTTGCGTGGAAACTCGATACTTGGTTTCATTTGTAAAATTCCGCCCGGGAGATGGGGCATTTGATACACTTTGCTGTATTCTTGGAACTCCCGATGGGATCGATTATTAACTAAATTCTTTTAAGCAGGCGTATTTCCATGATGGAAAAAAATTGCCGCCGGGATTCGTCGAATCTGTCAATCTCTGGCTTCTCATTGTCCGTTTTAATGGTTGTGGGATTCTGTCTTTCACTGAGTTCGGTTGCCCATGCCTGGCAAATCGAACCGCCCATTGTGGACATTTGCTCGCCGGATTGTATCTTTGAAGATCTCCCCTGCGGGACGCCGTTTACGGATGATTTCCCCAAGAGTACCTGCCAACTGGAACGCGGAACTCCCGTCGATTTCTATACCCTCGAAGTGGTCGAGGGGAGCGAGCAGGTCACGCTGAACCTGACTGCGGCCTACGACACCTATCTCGCCCTCTATGACATGGAGTGCAATCTCATCCAGCTGGACGACGATGGCGGTGACGGGCTCAATTCCCGCATCACCCAGCAGCTGGTCCCCGGCTCCTACCTTGTTGGTGCCAGCAGCTTTTCGGTCAATGGCGCCGGAAACTTCACCCTGACCGCGAGCTGCAGAGAACCTTTTGACCAGGCGGCCCTGTGCAATGATTGCGTGATCTCCGAGGCCGAGTGTGGCGCCGAAACGACGGGAACCTTTCCCGAGAGCGGCTGCCCGCGCGAAACCGGAGAAGATGTCGACCTCTACATGATTGACCTTCCGCCTGAAGGAGGCCGGCTTATTCTTTCCCTGCAATCCCCGGACTTTCCGCCCTATCTTGCGGTCTACGACGAGGGCTGCGCAATCATAGCCGCCGCCGGTGCCGGCGGCGACACCGCGCGCCTGAGCATCGAGAGCTTTGGTGCCTCCCTCTTTGTCGGAGTCAGCAGCTCGGTCATCGGAAGCGCCGGCGCCTTCACCCTCTCGGTAGAGTGCCGTGAAGCGATCCTGCCCGAAAACGTCTGCCCCGACTGCCAGGTGGGAGAGCTCGCCTGCGGAGCAAATACCGAGGGAGTCTTCCCCGAGACCGGCTGCCTGCGCCCAAACAGCAACGGCCAGGAGGTCGACATCTACCAGATCGAGCTCGAGGAATCGCAGGCGCTCAGGATCGACCTCAACTCGCCTGATTTCGACACCTGGGTCGAGCTCTACGATGCCGACTGCAACCGTATCGCCTTCAACGACGATGGCGGCGCGGGCCTCAACTCCCTCCTCCTGCAGAACCTTAGTGCCGGAACCTATTTCATCGGCGTCAGCTCCTTTGGAGGCGGTGTGGCCGGAACCTACTTCCTCTCGACCAGTTGCAGAGAGCCTGTTGAGCTCTGCGGCGGAGACTGCGAGGTCGCCCTGATGAGCTGCGGCATTCCGGAAGAGGGCATCTTCCCGATGACCGAGTGCCGGAGAACCAGCGGACAGATGCTCGACCTCTACAGCATCGTCGTCGCCGGCGGCGAGGTTACCATCGACCTCACCGGGGACTATGACACGTACATGCAGCTCTACGATGAGAACTGCCAGCTCATTGCCCAGGACGATGATGGCGGCGACGGACTCAACTCCCGGCTGGCCATGGTCGACCTGCCCGGCGGCATCTACTACATCGGCGTCAGCAGCTTCGCCACAGGACAAGCCGGCGGCTTTGCCCTGAATGCCGTCTGTGAGAGTGGAGACAACTTCTGCGTCCAATGCCGTGTCGACACCATCTCCCCCCAGCAGACCCTCACTGGAACACTCGGCATCAGCGAGTGCTCCCTGCCGCCCTTTGAACAGTTGATCGAGGTCTACGCCTTCCGAGTGGATGAATTCTTCGAGGGCCGCATCTCGGTCGCCTCGGAGAACTTTGACCCGAGCGTCGCCCTCTTTAACGATCTTTGCGACGAGGTTTCGTTTAACGACAACTGCGGAGCGGGCACCGAGTCTGCCTGTTTGAATGTCAGCCTCGAAGCGGGCAACTACTCCATCGTTGTCAGCAGTGAAGAGCCTCGCGCGGCCGGCGGCTTCTCCCTGACGCTTGCCAGCACCGACGCGACGGATGTCTTCTCCCGCGGAGACGGAAACGGTGACGGCTCCCTTGAGCTCACCGATGGGATTATCGTTCTGAACTATCTCTTCACAGGAGGAGACGCTCCCGGCTGTATGGAAGCCGCCGATTCTGACAATGATGGCCAGATCAGCCTGACCGATGCCGTCCTGGTCCTGGGCTATCTCTTCCAGGGAGGCAACGCCCCCGCCCTTCCCGGACCTCCGGGAGTCAACACCGGCTGCGGACCCGACACCGATGTCCCGGGCAGCCCGGGCGATCTGGGGTGCGACAGTTACGCCGGCTGTAATTAAGACTCAACCGTTGCGTGCTGCCGGGCTGTCCGGCGGCAGGGGGCCGTGAAGGTGATCCCTGGGGATTGCTTCCACGGCCCCTTTCGCATCAATTGAGCGGTCAACGAACCATAGATGGGTCGTCAAAAACGCTCCGGGAAGCTATGATCATCAGCACCAGGGACCTCGGATCCCTGCCTCCGCATGCGATGCAATAAGAGCGCCGAGAGAAGACATGGCAAAGCCTCCTGAATTCTATCTGCAGATGAAGAAAGATCACCCCGAGCTGGTGAGCGCCTATGAGTCCCTCGGCAAGGCCGCCCGAGACGCGGGCCCCCTGGATGCCCAGGCCCAGGCCCTCGTCAGGCTGGGCCTCAGCATAGGCAGCGGCATGGAAGGCTCCACCCATTCGAGCACACGGAAAGCCCTGGACGCCGGCTGCGGCGAAGAACAGATCCGCCATGCGGTATTACTCGCCGTCACCACGCTTGGTTTCCCTTCGATGATGCGTGCGCGCGCCTGGGTAGAGGACGTACTGTCAAAAAACGCCTCGGCCAAAAACGACGAATCTTAGCCCCCCGCCCGCGGCGCGAATGAAGGATCCCTCATGAGCTCAAGAGGAAGAACATCAGCCAGGCTCGAACACCTGTCCGAAAGCTGGATCAGGGAGATGACCCGGGTTGCCCTGGAGTGCGGAGCAGTCAATCTCTCCCAGGGATACCCCGACTTTGACCCTCCTCCCGAGGTGCGCGAGGCGGCCGCAAAGGCGGTACTCGAGGGCCCTAACCAATACGCGGTCACCTGGGGACTCGCGGAGTTGCGGGAGGCCATCGCCGAAAATCTCAAGAGCCGCTACACTCCCGCCTTTGACTGGCTCGATCCGGATCTTCACATCACCATCACCTGTGGAGTCACCGAGGGTATCGTGGCCGCGCTGATGGCAATCGCCGAGCCCGGCGATGAGGTCATCATCATTGAGCCGGCCCATGAGAATTACACTCCCGCGGTTCGCTTCGCCGGCGCCGAGCCGGTTTATATGCCGTTGCTGCCGCCGCACTACGAGCTCGACATCGAACGCCTCAGAGCCGCGATAACCCCTCGCAGCAAGGCGGTCATCCTCAACACCCCACACAATCCCAGCGGACGAGTTCTGAACCGCGAAGAGCTCCTTGGCGTCGCCGAGCTCTGCATCGAACATGACCTCGTCGCCGTCACCGACGAGATCTACGACCGGATCCTCTACGATGGCCGCGAGCACATTCCCCTCGCCACGCTGCCGGGGATGGATGAACGCACCATCACCGTTGGAGGCCTGTCGAAGACCTTCGCCATCACCGGCTGGCGCCTGGGCTTCTTCGCCGCCCGGGAGCCCTGGGCGACCGGCACGCGAACGGTTCATGATTTCACGACCATCTGCGCGCCCACTCCCTTGCAGGCCGCGGGCGCGGCCGCCTATTCGCTCGGCGAGGACTTCTACGCCAGGCAATTGGAAGACTACCACGCCCGGCGCGACCTGATGATGAAGATCCTCGCGGAAACCGGCTTCACCACGGGCGGAACTCCGGAGGGAGCCTATTACATCATGGCAGGATACGAGGACTGGAATCATCCGGGAGAATCCAATGATTTCGCCCTCTGGCTTGCCAGGGAGGTCGGGGTGGCTGTCGTCGGAGGCTCTCACTTCTACAACACTCCCGGACTCGGCGAACGACAGGTTCGCTTCGCCTTCGCCAAGAAGCTCAAGACCCTGGAAGAGGCGAGGGCGCGGCTCCTCGCGGGAATCAGAGCCCGAGGCTGAGCCGCCGTCCGGCTACCCCAGCTCTCCGGCAATTTTCTCAATCTCGCTCTGGGCATCGAGCCATTGAAGCTCCAGCTCCGCCAACTCCACCTGGAGCTCTTTTTCCCGTGCCTGCTTCTCGGGAGAATACTCCAGGGGGTTCTCCTCGTACTGGAGATGGATCTCCCCGACCTCCGCCTCGAGCACCTTCATCTTGCGTTCGATCTTACCGCAGCGCGACTTGAGCCGGGTAAGCGTTGACCGCAGCTCCTTTCGCCGCTGGTAGTCCATGCCTCCCGCGCCCGGCTCGATACGCGCGCGGGACTTTTTCTCCCGGGCGCGCTCCTCCTCCTCGCGCCCGGCCGCCTCGCGCTCCATCCTGTAGACATAGGACTCGTAGCCATCGGGGAAGAGAACCACCCGGCCGCCTCCCACGTCGACAATGTTCGTAGCTACGAGGCTCACGAAGGTACGGTCGTGGCTGACAAAGAAGACCGTGCCTGCATATTCGCTGAGCGCCTGCGCAAGCGCCTCGACCGTCTCGAAGTCCAGGTGGTTGGTCGGCTCATCGAGGAGCAGAACCGGCCGACGGCTCAGCAGCATTCCGGCGAGACAGACCCGCGCCCGCTCCCCTCCGCTGAGAACCCCGATCTTCTTCTCGACCTCATCGCCGCTGAAAAGAAAGCTCCCGGCGACTGTCAGGATCTCCTGCCTCTCCACGCCGGCGGCCGCGGATCGATCGAGGTGGGTATAGATATCGAGGGCGGGATCGAGAGCTCCGTAAACATGCTGGGCATAATAGGAGACCTCAAGCCCATGGCCCCAGGAATACGCTCCCCCCAGCACGCCGAGGTCATCGGCTATGGTTCGCAGGAAGGTGGTCTTTCCCTCCCCGGTGTCGCCCAGGACAGCCACCTTCTCTCCACGCTGAAGCTCGAAGCGAATCGCCGAAGCGACCTCCGCCTCTTCGTAGCCGATCGCGAGGCCATCGCAACGCAGGGCGAGACCCTTGCGAACCTCCACCGCTGGAATCCTGATGCTTGCCGTCCGGATGGGGTGCTCCACCTCTATCTTTTGCAACTTCTCGAGCTGCTTTATTTTTGACTGCGCCCGGGAAGCCGTCGAGGCTCGCACCTTGTTACGGGCAATAAAGTCCTGCATCTGCTTGCGGCGGGCATCCACGTTCCTGTTCTGCCGCGCCTTCTCCTGCTGTCGCTCAGCCTTGAAGGCCAGAAACTGCTCGATGCCGCCGGGGAAGAAATTCAGCTCTCCCCGGTCGATCTCGAGAGTGGACCGGCAGGTCTTCTTCAAAAATTCCCGATCATGGGAAACGATGAGAAAGCCGCCGCTGAAATCAGAAAGGAAGGCTTCCAGCAGGATCAGGGTCTTCAGATCGAGATAGTTCGTCGGCTCATCCAGGATGAGAAAATTCGGATCTCCAAGTAGCATCGCGGCCAGCTTGACCCTGGTCTGGTAGCCCCCCGGAAGATCGCTGATCTTCGCCTCGAGCAGCTCGTTCTTCAACTGGAAGCGCCCCGCGACCTTTCCGCAACGCCATCCCTCCCTGCCGCTGTCGCGCTCGAGGAACTCGAGCACCTTCTCATCGGGGCCGTAAGAGTCCGCCTGTTGCAGATAGCCCAGGCGCAGAGCTGAGCTCTTTTTCAACCTGCCGCTATCCAGCTCCTCGTCGCCGAGCAGGAGCTTGCAGAGCGTACTCTTGCCCGAGCCGTTGCAGCCTATAAGGCCGACCTTGTCAGAGGTCGACAGCTGAACGCTCACATCATCGAGAAGCGGCTGCTTTCCGTATGCCTTGCACGCCTCGCTGAGTTGAATCAATGCCGCCATGAGCCTGAGAGATCCTCTTCCACAAAGGCACAGGGTAACGGTCAGGCCCGCGTGTTCCAAGCGTTCCTCTGCGCCCGGCGGGCACTGGCAAGCTCAACAAGCCTGGGTTAATGTAGCCGACATGAACACCTACGATCCCGATACGCTCCTGGAGTTCTCAGCTAACCTGATCGAGGCGATGGGCAGTCCGCGCGAGAATGCCCTCATCGTCGCCCGGCATCTTGTCGAAGCCCAGCTGGCGGGACATGACTCGCACGGGGTTATCAGGTTGCCCCAATACCATTCCCACGTCCGCGAGGGCAAGGTGAAGCCCGGAGCGAAGGTCGAGATCGTCAGGGAGTCGCCCACCACCGCACTGCTTGACGGACACTATACCTGGGGACAGGTGACCGCCATGAAAGCCATCGAGCTCGGCATGGCAAAGGCCGAAGAAAACGGGATCGCCGCGCTGAGCCTTCGCAACTGCTACCACGTCGGGCGCGTCGGGGTCTATCCCCTGGCGGCGGCCGAGCGAGGACTCATCGCCCAGGTACACTGCAATGGTCACGGCGTCTGCCGGGTAGCTCCCTGGGGAGGTACCGAGCCTCGCCTGGCGACGAATCCCGTAGCTATCGCCATCCCCACGAGAGGCGAGCCTCTGCTGGTCGACATCACCACCAGCGTCGTGGCCGAGGGCAAGGTCCGGATCAGCCGAAACGCCAACCGGGAAATTCCCGACGGCTGGGTGCTCGACAGCGACGGCCGGCCCACCACGAACCCGGCCGACCTCTACGAAGGCGGCAGCCTGCTCCCGCTCGGAGGCCGGGAGGGCCACAAAGGCTACGGCCTCTCCATCATCGTCGACCTGCTCGGCGGCGCGCTCTCAGGCGCGGGCTGCGGAACCATGACGGAGGAGGTCGGCAACGGTCTCTT
>CBFHWB010000010.1:10210-41689 GCA_965659285.1 Planctomycetota bacterium
CAGCTGACTGACCCCGCGTGTTTCTGCGAGCGAGAGGAGTTCCTGGATCATGTCGAGCGCTTCACCGAATACCTGAAAAGCTCCCCGCTGAAGGAGGGAGTCGAGGAGATCCTCCTGCCGGGCGAGCCGGAACAACGCGCCGCCGCTCTTCGGCGCGAGCAGGGTCTTGAGATTGACGACGGCACCTGGGGTCAGCTCCTCGAGCTGGCCAAGGGACTCGGGGTCGAGGCGCCCGGAGACTCCTGAAACCGACCGTTCAATCCTTCCCGGAAGGCTTCAGCTCAGGCCCCACCCCCGGCTTCACCTTCGGGTCATAGGCCGGTGCGGGCTTCCTCGCCGCCAGCACATCGGGCAGCAACGCCAGCAATTCGGAGGTCTTGCCGCTGTAGGTTCGCCGCAGGTAGAGCTCACAGTATCTGAAGGCACAGACCGCAGGGCCCCGGCTGGCCGGATCCTTCGCGGGAACACTCTTGGATCCCATCGAAAACCAGGTCCCATCGGTATAGCCAAGGAAGAAAAAATCGCCGCGAACCCGGGTGGCGAAGATCACCACCGGATGACCATCGCGCACTCTCTTCAGAAGAAGGCCGGGGTGCTCCTTCTTCGGACTCACCTTGAGATTCAGATTCAGCCTGGAGAACGGCGAGACGCCCTTGAGCTCTCGCGCAACCTCAACGACAAATCGTTGCTTCTGCAGATCGACGGCCTTGACCCTCCCCTCAAAAACATACTGCGACTGCTTGAGCACCTCCTTCATGGGATACTTCCGCACGATCATCGCATCGAGCGGATCGACCCCGAGAAGCAGGAGGAGCCCTGCGAGCGCTATGATGCGCGAAGACAACCTCATCTGCGTTCTCCTTCCACGGAAGAGGGGTCGGCGGTCAATGCCTCGCGCAGAACCTGGCCCAGGATGTTGCCCGGGGTTCCCCCGGGAGCAGGAGCCATGGGCTGCGGCGCCAGCTCCATCCACCCGCCGGATGCTCGCTGCCCGCCACCTTCCAGCGGAACATAAGGAAGCGGCTTCAGGCCCAGGAGCCTGGTCTCGGCCAGGAATTCAGCCGTGAGCGCGGAGGCTCGTCCCGCTACCGGTACAGCGGTTCTCCTCTCGGCAGGTTTCAGGGGACGGCAGAAGAACAGCCGGGCCAGCTGGATCGCAGTGTCAACGGCATTGTCATCAGGCTTCAACGACAGAGCCTGCAGGCGCGCGAGGGTCTCCTTAAAGATCGCCCCTGAACTGGGCGCCAGTCCTCCGGAAAACCCGGGATCGCCGGGCCCACCTGCCCGCGCCGCCTGGAAGCTCTGTCGAGACTTCACAATGTCACCCATGCGAGTATGGGCAACGGCAAGACAGAGCGAGGCCGGACGCTTGTCCCGAACCGTAGCGGCCAGCTCCTCGAACGTCTTCACGGCCTGCGACGTCCGACCGCTTACAAGCAGGCAGATGCCCCGGGCGAGAAGCGCATCGTTCTCAAGACCCGGTTCCCGGCTGAAGGAGTAGGCGTCCTCGGCAAGGGCCAACGCCCGCTCGGCATTTCCCGACTCCAGCAGCGCTCCAGCCTCGTAGATCAACGATGCCACCGCGCGGCGGTCATCGCGCGCGGTCATCGCGCGCAGGGGGGACAGGCTCGCGAGGGGAGAGCCTTGAGTCGAGGCGCTCTTCCCGAAATGAACCCCCGCCGCCTCCAGGCGAACGATCTCCAGCAACAGATCAGCTCTCAGCTCGGCATCCAGCCCCTCGCCTTCGGCGGCAAGCAGAATAATCGTCTCACGAAGGAGCTTCCTGGCGCGGTCTCCGACCTGTCGCGAGGACTCAAGGCGCAACAGCTCAAGGGCGGCAAGCCCCCGCACCCTTGTCTCATAGGATCCCTGGTAGAGAGCCGCCAGGGACAGCCTGGCCGCCCCAGTCTCACCCTGGCGCGCCTTGAGCCGGGCCCGCTCGAGCTTGACCAGCGCCAGCAGGGAAGGAAGAGCTCGAGCCGCGGCGGCATCCAGCGCGGCGAACGCCTGGGGAAACCGGCCAAGCCCGGCCTGCTGGCGAGCGAGCTCAAGGAGAGCCTCGGCGGCCACCGTTGATTCTTTCCAGGGGGAGCGGGTGGTAAAAACTGTGAGGCGGCTGACTCCCTGCGCGCGGCCCGCTGAGAGAGCGAGTACCCTGGCAAGCTCCAGGTTGGCGCGAATCGCGGGTGGTTTATGCTCCAGGCGGCGCGCGGTAATGGAGAGCAGCCCCCTGGCCTCGGCGAGAAGCTTCTTTTTTTCGGCCGGGTCCGCGAGAAGACCCGCCCGGAGGCGGAGGCTGTAGCCATGGGCCAGCTCCGCGCGCGTTCGCAGCTCCGATGGCGCCTCCGCATTCAGCCGAAACTCCTCAAGATACCTGCCGGCCTTCTCCAGGTTTTCGACCGCTTTCGCGGCGGAGAACGCATCGGCGGCAGCCTGCTCACCTTCCATCAGGTAGAGGCGGCCAAGGAGCCCGGCGGCGAAGGCCGTCCGTGAACGGACCACGGCATCGGAGCTCTGGGCCGCCGACTTCACTACCCCTGACAGGATCTTGCGGGCAGCCGGGAAGTCCCCCAGCAGGAGCAAGGCAACACCCCGACGGAAACGAATGGTCAGCCTGGAGTCGACCCCCGGGCTGGCAAGGGCTCGGGCATAGACCGCCGCGGCGGAACCGAAGCGCTCCCTGCGAACGTTCGAGGCAGGCGCGGAGATTCCATCAAGCAGCAGGGAGTCCCCCAGGCGCTGAAGGAGGGCGCCGTGGTCCGGGCTCGCCGGATAAAGCTTCAGCAACTCCCGGGCCAGCTCGATGGTCTGCGAATGATGGCCCGCTCCCTGCAGAGACACCAGCAGGCCGTAGGCCGCGGTCATTCCCGTTCCGCCGCCCGACGCCCTGAGCCTTCGCCAGACCTTCTCCGCCTCCGCGGGGCGGTCAAACCGAAGCAGAGCCTCGCCAAGCTCGACCGCGATACGGCCATCGAGGGAAGCTCCGGGCTTGAGGAACAGACCCCGGTCGAGATAATCGACCGCCGCCTTCGAAAGATTCTTGCGCATCCAGGAGCCCCCCTTCTCCCACCTCAGCACGCTGCAGCGGCCAGCCCAGAAAAGCGCCCGAGAACGGAGCTCCTTATCGAGAGCCCCGCGGGCTACCACCAGGAAAGAGTTACGGGCCGTGGCCAGCTTCCCTCCACCCACCAGGGAGACGCCGTAGAGAAGGCGCCCGAAAAGCTGGCGGGTGGTGGGAGGCGATTCCCCCCTCGGCTCCTCGAGAAGTTTCTCCGCCTTGGTATTTTCTCCAAGCTCGATAAGGACCGCCCCAAGGGCAAGCCGGGCCGCCGCAACGTGCTCCAGCTCCCGCTCGCCTGTGCCGCCAAGCACAAGGCGATAGAAGGCCTCCGCCTCCCTCAGCTCCCCCAGGCCATGATGAACGCGGCCCAGCAGGTAGAGAACTCCGTGACCCGAGCGAGCACGGCTGAACGGCGCGAGCCGGGCCAGCAGGCGCCCGGCCTCGAGCAGGCGGCCCCTGCGGAAAAAGATCCATGCCCGCAGATAAACAATCCGTGTCTTGAGACCCTGCCCGAGCCGCCGCTCCACCTCCAGGAGCTCGCGCTCCGCATCATCCAGCTCGCCCGCAAGCATCCGGATCACGGCAAGCTCGACCGCGGCCTGCAGCTGAAGCGAACCCGGGCCCGCCGC
This sequence comes from Planctomycetota bacterium, assembly GCA_965659285.1. Lineage (GTDB taxonomy): Bacteria > Planctomycetota > UBA8108 > UBA8108 > UBA8108 > UBA8108. The sequence goes on from CBFHWB010000010.1 coordinate 13,901, forward strand.
CTTGCCGGCGGCACCCAGGTCGGCGGCGGCCTTCGCGAGGAGCCCGGATGCTTCGGCCGCGGGATTTTCAGAACGAGCCGCGGCCGCGAGGGAGGCCTCTATCGAGAAATCGCTCGAGGGGAGGGTGTAATTGTGAGCCTGGATAGTAAGCGTGTTGCGGCCGGGACGAAGGCCATCAGAGCCGACGATATAGTCCTCCCATTTGTCGGCTTCGTTCTGTCCGTTGGCCGTCACATCGTGAGGGACCGACTCGCCGCGACGCCCGGGAACATTGGCCCGCGCCAGTTCCGATCCGTTCAGGCAGGCAATAAAACCGTCATCGAACCTCACCCTCAGCAAGAGAGCATCGGCCTTGCCTGCGACAGCCCCTGACAACTCAAAGTCGCGCCGCAGAAAAACAGAAGGATACTTACCCTGCATGTCGGCCAACTCGGTCGCGTCATCCTCATCGCCGTAGCCGAAGCCCGCCTTGCCTTCGAGCCAGCCGGAGGCATCAAATTCCGGAGTCTTCCAGCCGGACGGCGGAGCGGCGGAACCCTTGAAATAGCGCCAGTCGGCGCCAGGCTCGACCAACGGACGGAGCTCGGGTTCTCCGCAAGAGTGTTTGGCGAGCTCTCGCGCTGCCAGGCGCTGGTAGACCAGGCCGCGGCAATAAAGCAGCTCGAAAGAATCCTTCAGCTCGGCTCTTTTTCCGAGCGAGAGGCAAAGCTTGAGCGCCTCGTCAAGGTCCGGAGCTGCCGACTCGAGCGCAACAGCCAGCCAGCCCAGGCGAGCCCGCGAATTCATGGCTGACCCCGGCTTCGTAGCAAGAAACGTCTTCAAGTGCTTGCGGGAGGAGGCCAGGTCGCCCTGCCTCGCCGAGGAGACAGCCCGCGAGAGTAGCACCGGCAGCGTCTGCTCGGCCGCTCTCGGCCCGACAGGCGCCAGCAGGACAAAGCTGACCGCCAGGGCGGCAGGATGGGCGAGGCGACAAAGGAGCCTGGTCATCGAATACCCTCCCCTCTCTTTCTCGAAGGCTGAACAGGCTCGATGAGGAGACGCGCCTTACTGCCTACCGGCGGCAGGATGCCCGCCACCTCGAGGCTGAACAGAGCCTCGGCGTCCATCCCGAGCGTCGACTGAAAAACCGTCTCATCCGTAACAGGAAAGATCGTCACCATCGTGCCGCTGAAGTCGGCGCCATAGGATCGCTTCTCGCTCGCGGGATCCACCTTGACCATGGCCGAGCCGGTGAAGAGCCAGCGCACCCGGCCCTCCGCGCCCGAGGCTCCGCCATCGAGCGCCAGGCCGGTTCGGCGGTCGACCACCGCGCTCGCCAGGTCCACCTTCTTGCTGAGCCCTGAGCGTCCCGGGTACTCGATCCAGATCCGGACCTCCGGACCTACCGGACGTCTCTTGTCGGCAATGCCGGGTCGACCGGCCTTCAAACCCAGCTGCTCGAGGGCGCGGTGAACCTGCCCCGGGCTCGCATCGCTGACGAGAACCGTCTCGTGGGCCTTCTTTCCCTCCGCTCCCGCCACCATCACCTCGATAGGATAGATCTGCTTGAGATGAGGAAGCTTCCGGGGCGCGATCTCGACATCGATGATGACCCGGGAGTTCTTTTTATCGACGAGGATTCCGCCCGCTCCTGCCCCGCCCGGGGCTCCCCCGAGACAGATTATCGCCGTCGGCGCGCCGGTTTGCGGCCCTTCCAGATTGTGGGTCGCCACGTAGAGCCGACCGGCGGCGCAGACCGGCGAGGCAAAAACTCTTCCCGGCAGGGCCACGGATGGGTGCTTGGCGAGGTCAAGACTCCACTGGGTCTTGCCGCTCTGCAGGGACAACGCCCTGATCCTGCCGTTAAGATCAACGCTACAGACCGTCATCCCGGCGATCGCGACCCCGGCAAAATAGGGTCCGGACGGGGTGCTGCTCCAGGTCAACCGCCCAGTGGAAACGTCGATGCCGCGTACAATTCCATCGGTCGCGGTAAATACTCCAAAGCTCCCGGTCGAGTCGATGGCGACTGGCGAGAGCACTCCGCCGGGAACCTCGAGGCGCCAGGTCAGCTGGCCGGTGTCCAGGTCAACCGCCACGACCTCGCCTCGAGCATCGGCGAGAACCGAGGGGTCGAAACGAATCGAGCTGCAACCTGCCAGCACGAGTTTCTTTCCGGCAGAGGATGCGATACTCGGCGCCCCCCAGGGGTTCCACCGCAGCGGCACCTTCCAGAGCTGCTCGCCATCGGCCGCCCCGAGACAGACCAAGGCGCGCTCGCCAACCCCCTCCTCATCGAGAAAAGCCGAGCCCGCCACGACGCAGGCCTGCGCGCCCCCCCCTCCGGAGTCACGCTCTGCCAGGACGACTGCGGAGTCAACATGCAGCTTTCCCACCCCGGAACTCCAGAGTGTCCGCGGGGTGCCGCCCGTTGTCTTGAGTACATCTCCCGGACCGGGCTCAACGGCGAATTCATCAGAGGTCTTGATCTTCTCATATTCCGCGCGCAGCCTGGCGAGAACCCGCCTCGCCTCGGCCTCCGCCGCCGCGGCGTTGAAAACACGGCCGCCCATGGTGATCTTCCTCGAATCGACGCAGATCACGCCTCCGCTGCCGCTACCGAAATAGATCTTTCCATCCGGAGCGCGAGCGGCAGCGCCCTCGATATGACGCAGCTCCCCGGCCACCTCCAGGCGCCAGATCGGCAGGCCATCGGAGAGGCTGAGGCCCGTCAGGGCGCCGGCGACATTCTGGTGCATCCCCTCCCCGATCACGACGAGCCCGGCTCGTACGGTCGGCGAGGAGGCCACCGGGAGACCCAGCGTCGGTGGGCCGTTGGACCAGCGGATCCTGTTCTTCAGACCGTCCTCAACACCAACCGCGACAACCTCGGGAGAGTTGAAGGCACCGAGTGCCGGCAGGATGAGGCGCCCTGCTGAAACCGCCGGGGCCGCCAGGTAGTGGCTGTTGCCGGGCAGCGCCCACAGCACCTTGACCCGGGCCGGCAACGGGCGTCCATCCGGACAGCCGGAGCGCCTCGCATCCCCCTGGTAGGTCGGCCAGTCCTGGGCGAACGCGAAACCGGAAGCCAGGAGCACGGAAATGACGACCAGCCCGGCTCGCCTCATGGCCGCACCTCCAGGAACAGGTGGGAGCCGGCGACCTCGAAGGCCTGTCTCTTCACCCGGCCCGAACTATAGCGGACCTCGAGCTCGTAGAGACCGTTTCCGAGCCCCATGCGGGCCCGGCTGGCATCCTGGCAACCGCGGCCCTGGGTCCGGCCAATCTCAAGGCGATGCAGCGGGGAGGCATTTTCTTGCCGGCCTCCCGCGCCCAGGTCGTAGACGGCAAGACTTGCCCCCGCGGCTCTCTGGGAACCGGGGAAGACCACCTCGACTGGAAAACGCGGGCCCGGCGCATTCGGCGCGGCAAAGAGCACGCAAGGCTCCTGGCCCTCGTTGGCGTAAACCAGGTCGAGATCTCCATCCCCATCGACATCGGCGGCAGCCAGGGCCTGGCTGTTGAAGATCCGCCTGTCGAGACCCAGCTCGATGGTCCGGTCAACCAGGCGGCCACCGCCGCGATTCAACAAGACCCTGTTGAAGCCGCCTCGCACCGACAGCAAGAGATCGAGACGGCCGTCACAATCAAAATCAGCCCAGGCGGCACTCGTCGCCCTGCCTCGCGCCTGCGGCAGCACATCCGCCAGGCGCGTCGTGACATCATGAAAACGTCCACTCCCATCATTCTCGAGCAATCGGCCAAATCCGCCAGCGGGGACGAAGAGGTCCGGGTCTCCATCGGAATCGAAATCACCGAATGCCGGCCCGATTCCGCCCGTAAGAAAATCGATGCCGTGACCAATGCCGACCTCGAAGCCGCCCTTGCGGCCAAGCAGCAGGATTCCCCGGCCGGCGCAATAGAGGACATCCGTGAGCCCATCTGCGTTGACATCCGCCTGCACGAGATAATCTCCCTTGCCCTGCCTCGGTCCGGCGGCGTCCAACAGCTCAATCGGAACATCGACCTTCCCTCCATCAACCAGCCGACGAGCCCCGGGCGGCCCGGGCCGATTCAGCAGGAGCCGCAGACCGTAGAAACCATTGGCCAGGAGGATGTCCGGCCAGCTGTCCTGGTCGACATCGACCCAGACCGCGCAGGTCAGGTTCCAGGCCGGCTGGGCGGGCAGGAGGTGGGTTTCATCCCTGAAGCCCTCCTCGCCCTCCGTGCCGGACAGGAGCCTCGGTCCCGCGGGCGTAGCCAGCAGGAGATCCTTGCGACCATCGCCGTCGAAATCGGCCCAGGCTGCTGAGCGCGCCGGGGAATCGAGCGGGAGCTCAAGCTCGCTGAAGGCCTTGCCTTCATTACGCAGAAGACTGGTCTTCTTGTCGCCGAAGAGACAGATGTCGAGCTTCCCGTCGGCATCGTAATCCCCCAGCGAGACCCCTACGGCGCCCGGATCAACACGCGGAAGCGGGGCAATATGGGTAAAGCCGGCGATCGTGGGAAGATCCTCGAGCTCGCCGGAACCCCAGCCGACAAAATCACGCTCGGGATCATAGTCGAGCCTCTCATATCCAACCCGCAGGCGCTGCATGCGGGCCTTGCGAAGCTGGAGCTCTTCCTTGTCATCGGAATCGACCATGCAGGGCGCGATGGTTTCTTCTCCGGAATCAACGATCTCGACGATCTTCCGAAGCCTCTCCGGCCGTCCGGCGAAGCTTCTCAGCAGGTAGGGTTCGGCGTGAGACATCCGCCAGTTCTCACCGTTACCGTAGCACTGGTACCAATAGGTATCGATGCAGGTCTCGCTGGCGCGGCCGTTGTGAAAAAACAGCGCCTTCTTGCCGGGCTTGGCCCAGGCCATGATCGTCTGCCACTCGCGGGGGTGGAACCCTTTCTCGGCGATGTTCTGTACAACCCGCTCGCTCGAGTGAACGCCCTTGAGGTCTTTGACCTTCTTGAAATGAATGATATTGCTCTGGTTGTCGACCTTCTCAACCTCCAGAACGACAATATTCACCGACTGCTGGATGATGTAGCCGAGGCTCATGGGAACCTCGATATACCCCGATGACTGGCGGGGTAACAACAGCAGGCCCAACAGCGCCAGAACGCCAAAACCTGCCAATAAACGTCTCTTCACGCTCCACCGGAACATGCGTTCCCCCATCGACGGGATGTTTTCCTCTCGCGGCCTTATAATTCCACCAGGCAACAGGCCGCTTTTGTTGAAAAGTTAGAATATCCGGACCCTAAGTTCCAGTAATCCTGTTAACAATGTAATGGAAAGAGGGTCTAAGAAGATAGGCTCATTCAGGCTGGCCGTGTTGAATCACTCTCCCGTTCTTGATCGTCATTAGTCACAGAGGCCGTTGATGCACGATAAAAACCCCGCTGGTGAACAGGAAGCCGAACTGCAGATCGACACATCAGGGATGTCGGAGGGCAAGCGCCAGGCGCTCGAGGTCGCCGAGGCCGCCCGGGAACAGACCTGGCAACATCCGAGCTTCGTCGGAGAACTCTTCCTCGGCAGGTTCCGCGACGATCTCATCCTGCCCTACCCGCTGCAGGGGGACGAAGACCGGGCGATCGGAGATGAGTACATCTCCCGAATGAGCGAGGTGCTCGAGAACAAGGTCGATGCCGACCAGATCGACGAAGACGGTGAAATTCCCGACGAAGCGATTGAAGCCCTCGCCGAGCTCGGCGCCTTCGGCATCAAGATCCCGAAAGAATACGGCGGCGTCGGCCTCTCGCAGATGAACTACAGCCGCGCCATGATGCTCGTAGCCAGCCATTGCGGCAACACCGGCGCCCTGCTGTCGGCGCACCAGAGCATCGGGCTGCCCCAGCCGCTCAAGCTCTTCGGCACCAGGGAACAGAAGGAAAAATACTACCCGAGGCTCGCCGGCGGCGAGATCTCCGCCTTCGCGCTCACCGAAACAGAGGTCGGCTCCGACCCGGCAAATATGTCAACGAAGGCCGAACTGAGCGAAGACGGCACGCACTTCGTTCTCAACGGCGAAAAGCTCTGGTGCACCAACGGCACCCGGGCTGGTCTCTTTGTCGTCATGGCGCAGACTCCGCCTAAGATGGTGCGCGGCAAAGAGCGCCGCCAGATCACCGCCTTCATCGTCGAGCGCGACATGCCCGGAGTCGAGGTCGTCTCCCGCTCTCGCTTCATGGGCCTGCGAGCGCTCTACAATGGCGTGATCCGTTTTACCGATGTAAAGATCCCGGTTGATAACATTCTCGGAGACGAGGGAAAGGGCCTGCGCCTGGCCCTGACCACGCTCAATACCGGTCGGCTAACCCTCCCGGCGGCCTGCACTGGAGCCTCCAAACGCGCCCTGAAGATGGCGCGGGAGTTCAGCCGCGACCGCGAACAATGGGGCAGCAATATCGGCCAGCACGAGGCTATCGCCCAGAAGGTAGCCTTCATCGCCTCGCATACCTTCGCCATGGAAGCCATCAGCTTCTATCCATCCATGCTCGTCGACCGCGGCGGCGCCGACATTCGCCTCGAGGCCGCCATGTGCAAGATGTTCTGCTCCGAGGGTTTCTGGAAGATCATCGACGAGACCATGCAGATCAGGAGCGGTCGCGGCTACGAAACCGCCGGTTCACTACGCGAACGCGGCGAGCCGGGCGTTGCGGTCGAACGCGCCATGCGAGATTCGCGGATCAACATGATCTTCGAGGGCACCAGCGAGATCATGCGGCTGTTCATCTCGCGCGAGGCGCTCGACCCGCACCTGCGGCGCGCGGGCTCGGTGCTCAATCCGCGCGCGCCGCTAGGCGACAAGATCGCTGATGGACTGAAGGCCGGGCTGCACTATTCCACGTGGTACCTGAAGCAATGGAACCCGGTTCCGAGACGCTTTCACGTCCATCGCCGCCTCGCCGGCCACCTGCGGTTCATCAACCTGCAGTCTAGGAAGCTGGCGCGCTCCCTCTTCCACGCCATGGGCCGCCACCAGGCGACCCTGGAGCGCAAGCAGGCTCAGCTCGGGCGTTTTGTCGAGATCGGCTCGGAGCTCTTCGCCATGGCGGCGGCGGTCGCTCGCGCCGACCGGCTGCACAGCCTCGACTCCGAGAAATACAGCGGCGTCATCGAGCTGGCCGACATCTTCTGCCGCCATTCGAAGCGCAGGGTCAAGAGCACCTTCCGCGCCATCTCATCCAACGACGATGCGGCGACCTACAAATTCGCCCAGCGTGTCGTCGAAGGCGAGTACGAATGGCTCGAGGAAGGCGCCGTCGACTTCCCCTTCGAGTAGCCTATCCCGCGGCGAACAACTTATCGAAGTACTGCCAGGCCGCGGCTACACCGAGCACCGTCAGCAAAACTCCCGCCAGGACAACCAGCCCCGTCAGGAGCGGCTTCATCCGGTAGGCTGCCGGAAGCAGTTTCCGCTCCGCGTACACTCCCGCCAGGCACCAGAGGCCGCAGGTGATCACCGAGCCGAAGATCGCGGCGGGAGTGATAATCTCCACCGGATTGAATCCGGTCCACATAACGGCGAGAGAGCCGCCTCCGCAATAGAGCAGGATCCAGGGTCGCACCTTGCTGACCGGAGACTTTTGAAGGCCTGGAATGAGCGCTGTGAAGGCCTCGTGTCCAGTGCGGGTGTAGATCTCGAAGGCCCCGTGAATCGTACCGAAGAAGGCCATGAAAACACCGACCTGGTAGAAATAGGTCAGGCCCGAGTGGATTTCGGAGAGGAACTTTTTCTGCTCCGTCAACAGCTTGTTTCCGGCGGGCGCGATCTCCTGGGGGTTCAGAACCTGGGCTCCGAGAATGATGAAGGCGTAGGTGAAGACTACGATACAGGTGAAGGAAACGGTGATGTCGATCGCCGGCGCGCGCAGCCAGCCCCGCCCGCGACGAACCTGTTCCGGGTCCAGGGAGAGAGGGACCTGCCCGGAGCCATAGGAGGGGTTGCAGCTGTTGAACCTGCCCATGAGCCCCCAGCCCTTCTCGCGCAGGATGCCGACATAGCCAAGGTAGTCCTGCGTGCCGCCGCCCATCGCGCCGACGTAGACCGCCAGTTCCTGGTACTTAGGCAGGTTGCCGAAAGCCTCCGGATACTTTTTAAGCGCCCAGTCGGGTAGATCAGGCAGGCTGGGGATGAATGTGCCGGAGATGATCGCCATGAGGTCGGGGCTGGAGGCGATCGCCGCCGCCAGCAAACTCAGAAGCAGGAGGCCAACAAGCAGAGCCTGGACTCTCTCAAGCAACTTGTAGCTCTGCAGCAGGGTGATCGAAACCGCCACGCCGACGAAGCCCGTACCCCAGATCTTGACCCAGAAATCAAAGCCCGCCTCTTCGGAAGAGCCCGGCTCTCCGGGAGAGATGCCGGCAATCCAGTTCACCAATTGGCCGAGCATCTTAGGCAGCCCGCCAAGCCAGAGCGGAAAACAGATGATCGAGATGCCGGCCACCAGCCAGGGGAACCACCCGCGCAATAGCGGCAGGCGGTTCCAGCTCTTGAGCGGGTGCTCTCCGGTAAGGGTGATGTAGCGCGAGCCGCAGTAGATCTGCAGACCCTTGGCGATCGCCGCCGCCAGGAAGAGCCATAGCAGGGAATAGCCGAAAACGGCGCCGCTTCGGGAAGCGAAGACCGTTTCACCGCTGCCGATCGTGATCGAGGCGACAATCGCCCCCGGACCGAAATACTTGAAAAGCGTGGAGAATCGCGGCTGGCTGAGCTCAGACGGCAGCTCCGGGTATTCCAACTCCTCGTTTCCAGAATCGACCTGGTTTTCTGACATCGCAGTGTCCTCCTTCGCGCCTCGTCCAACGTCCTCCACACCTTACGCTGGAGTCGGACGGCGATTCAAGGAGTTAAAGCGCGTCGGCTCAGCGACACTGGAGACCGTCGTCGGTAAGATCGATGCCCTGCAGGGGAAAGGGAGCCGCTGGCGGAGGACCTGAGCGGTAGAGATAGTCCAGCGCGCCAATCGCATCGGCAAGCCCCAGCTCCCCATCGTCATTAAAGTCGGCGGCATCAGCGCAATTCACCTCCCTGCCGAGGAAGAGATGAAAGAGGGTATGCAGCCCATCACTGATATCCAGCACATTATCCCCATTGCCATCGCCGCGAAGGAAAAAGTCGCTGAGATCTCCCTCGTACTCGATAGCGTCCGTGAGTACGAATTCCTCGCCCTCGGGTGGGACCACGCGGATGTCGACGACCTGGTCGCCCGGCAACGGAGGAACGGCACGGGGCGCGATGACCCGCAGCTCTTCCTCGGAAACCAGCGTGATCTCTGAAGCCTCAGCGGCGCCAAAGAAAATTCGCATCCCCTCGACCAGGTTAGTGCCAACAAAGGTGACCTCGAAACCGCCCCCAACCGGCCCCCTCGAAGGGAACCATGCGGTCACCCTCGGATCACCCGAGATCGCCGTGCTCTCGACCACGATCGACATCGTCGAGACAATCTCTCCGGCCGTGCTGAAACCGACAAACTGAAACTCGTTCACGCTCGCGACCAGGTCAAAATCAAACCTCCAGCGCACCTGGCTCGTCCAGGAAGGCTCCAGCGGAACAAGCTCTCCATCGTTGATCGAATAAAAAATCTGCGCGACCTGCACCGGCGCCTCGCCCTCGAGCCGGATCGAGGCGTCATCGGTGGTGATGTCGTTGCCGCTGTTCGTCCGGATTCTGAAGGCGGTAGTCGTCGAAGATCGAATCTGGTTCTGCACGGTCGCCGCGCGGCTCGAGATAAATCCGAGAAGGCCCCCGGTGTTGAGGCCGATGTCGCGCTGCAGGGCCGCCATCCAGGGATTCGCTCCGGCTCGGGACCAGTGCCCCTGGAGATACTCGTGCAGCACGCGGTAGTAGATGCGCCTCGAGGCAGGCCTCGACATCATTCTCGCCACATCGCCATCTGCGTTCGGAAAGAGAGGAAAATTGCCGTTGCCGAAGCTGTTGTCCATATCGAAGGGCAGGATGCCCCAGAGCCCGGAGGCGCTGTTGTAGGACAGGTAGCCGTTGTGGCCATTGCCGATGGAGAAGGCGTCCCATCCTCCGATAAGCACCCGCACCGAGATGACCCGCAACCAGGCCTCGACGTCCAGGATGTCGCCGATCTGGGCGTCGAAATCGGCCACGGATCTCGTCACCTGGCGATCCATCACCCGCGTCAGGTTCATAAACGGCGTCCAGTCATCACGGGTCTGGTTCATGCTGTGGAAATAATAGCCGCGATAGTTTTCCGTCTCGTCGCCCTTGTGCACGTAGGAGGCGCCATCCCAGGCTGTGCGGGAGCCGCCATCGTTGAAGTTGAGGCGGCCGTTCGCCTTGAGCACCGGCCCGTCTCCACCCTCGCCGTACCATTTCTGCATATAGTCGCGGTCGACCGACTGGAAGAGCCCGTAGCTCCCACCGCCGGAGCCGTTGAAGTAATTCCTGACAAAGAAATAATCCGCGGTAGGGGCCGGCTTCGCCTCACTGCCGTTTCGGCCGACGAGGAAGTAGGCGGCCCCCTCATTGGGATTGGCCCCGCGGCTGGTGAGGTTGATGGCGGTGCGCCCGCGGTGGAAGACCTTGTCCTTCTGAAAGCTGACCCGGTAGTTGTTGCGGCCGGGGCGACCCCAGGGGCTTCCGCGATAGCGCACGCCGACATTGTACATGGCCTCGTCGTTGTTGAAGACGAAGGCTCCATCGAGGAGGTCGTTGGAGTGAAGCATGCGGCTCGAGAGCTCGCTCGTTTTCACATCATCTAGAATCACCCGCGACGCGTCGACGTTGGTGTTCACCGCTCCGGCGGCCTGTAGCAGCAGGGTGTGCTCCGGGGCATCCCTCGGGTAGCGGCGCAACGCGCCATTTTCATCTTCGGCCTCCAGGTAGAAGACCACCTTGCGGCGGCTGCTGAAGGCGCCCATCCGCCCGAGATAGAGCCCCGTTCCGACGAGCTCTTCCGACATGCCGACGGAGGAAAACTCTCCTCGCGAACTACCCTCTCGGTACATCAGGCGAACGCCCGAGATCCCATCGGAATCCGAAATCCTGCCCCGCACGGTCACCAGCTCACCCTGCGCCGGGGAGACCGGATTATGCGAGACGGCGCTGATGACCGGCCCCAGATTGACGCTGCCGGTCTCTTCGCGGTGATTCTCCCGCACACTGTTCTCCCTTCCGGGGGTTCCGAGATTCAGCGGCACGGTAAGACGCAGCTTGCCTCCGAGGGTGTTTCCCGTGAGATTCTGTGACGGCCCAAACCCCTGCGGCCAGGGGCCAGAGGTAAAATCAGAATGGCCGATGAGCAGGCTGGTGCCGCGAAGCCAGCGAGCCCAGACCGAGACCCGGTAGGCGCCGTTGGACATGCGGGGCGAGGAGTCGGTCTCGATCCTGTTGACCGTGGTGTCACCCTTGCCGGTTGCGACCAGCTCGAGACAGGCGTTGCCCGAGTGGGCGTCGTAGGTCACCCGGCTGCTGTGAATGTGGGTGCCCTGGATCCGCCAGGGCGAGGTGTTGGTCTCAAAGCCGCCGTTGGGAATGTTGTTGACCGCCGTGCCGGAGCGCACCACGGAGATGTCATCGAGAAGACAGGCTCCCTTCTCGACGAGAAAGAGATGCAGCTCGGACTCCCCGCTTCGGCGGTAGTCTCCGACCGAATAGCTCAGCTCCTCCCATTCGGCCTTGGAGCTCTCATCGCTCGCCTCCCAGGCCGAGGCGACCGAGTTGTCCTGGCGCGGGTCGATCAGCTCGAGGCTGGAGCCCCGGCCATCCGCCCAGATCGACCAGCGGCCTCCATCGTAATAGCGAACCCGGTCCACCGGGTTGCCCCAGGCATCCGCCAGCTCGACATTCTCCCCCCCATCGGCGAGCTGCCCTTCGTAGGGACCGAGGACGTTCTCTATTCCGTACCGTTCGCGAACCAGGCCGGGATCTTCCGCGATGACCAGGTAGGCTCCCGATGCGAGGGAGACGCCGGGCTCAAAAACGTAGTCAACGCCTTTTCGAAACCGGAAACCGGAGAGGTCAATCGGCTCGGCGCCCCGGTTGTACAATTCGACGAACTCACCTGCCCGGTCCTCCGGCGGATTATAGAAGAGCTCGTTGATGACCAGGTCCTCCGTTCTCTCCACCCGGTTCGGGCCGCCGCGGGTGGGCGTGGCGGAGATCCAGTCGAGACCGGCGCCATCGGGAAAGCGCAGGTGCGACCAGCCGCCCTCCGCCAGGGCCTCCGGAGCGGAGCGATCAAAGGTTTCCGCCGCGAGGCACTCTCCCTCGCCGGTCAGCAGGAAGAGCCTGGCCTCGGTTCCCGCGAAGTCAAAGCCGCCCTCGGCCTCCGTCACGACAAGGAAGCCTCCGGGAGGGACACTCGCCCCCTGCGCGAAGGTGAAGGCGCCCTCTCCCGCCGGGTGATCCGTGAGGCGATGGCCGGAAAGATCGAAGGCCGTGGATCTGTGATTGAAAAGCTCCACCCAGCCGGTGCCGGGAGAGGCACCGCGATAGAGCTCGTTGAGTGAGAGCCCGCCGCGCCCGCCCTCATCTTCAATGATCAGGCTCCTCTTCAGCAGCCGCGGCGCCAGGCTGAAATCCGAGCTGCGAACGGTGAAATTGTGCCCGACAATGGCCACCAGGTTTTCGCCCTCGACCAGGGCATCGGGCGGCAGGAGAAAGAGCTCCTCATCGCGCGCCTCGTGAGACCCGTCGGCGGTGTCGTCAAACGCGAAGCCGGCCTCGCAATTGTCCTGGGCGACGAGACGGCCGTTGACGAAGGCGCAAAAGCCGTCATCGAAGGTCATGCCCAGGAAGTAATCACCCGGGCCCGCCAGCTCCGCGGCGCTTACCTCTACCACCTTGCGTATAGCCACGCTCGTATAGCCGTCGCGCATATCATCGAGAACCGTAGCATCATCGCCATCCCCATAGCCGAAGCCCGTGACGCCGGTCTCCCAGCCGGAATCATCAAAACCGGCCGAACGCCAGGCATCCGGCGGCGCGGAGAAGGCCTCCGTCCCCCGGCGCCATCGCCAGGTGTCGCCAAGATCGATGAGGACCGCTTCATCGAACCGCGGCCCGGTCTCTTCGGGAAAATTCGCCCGCCCCGGGCTGCCGCCGAGCTCCGGGCTCCAGGTCCAGCTCTCGGGCTCCTTGCTGTCTAAATGAACTCCCCTGATCACAAGGCTGTGCCCGGTCCCATCGGGCGCGGTCGGCCATTTTCCCTCATCGCTGTAGCGTATGCTCTGCAGCGGAATGCCGACGTCGTTCGCCAGCTCGAGACGCTCACCACTGCCGTCGAGACGGCCGATGAAATTACCGAAGACCAGATCCTCGTCAAGGCCGTAGCGCTCGATGATCGCCGCGCGATCGGCGCAAACAACAAGCTTCTGGTTCCTCGTCAGGATGGTGCCGGAAGGGAACTGGTAGGTGATGCCGCCTGAGAACCGGTAGCCGGAGATGTCCTCGGGAGTCGTGGTGTCAGAAGAGATCTCGACGAACTCCAGCGAATCGAGACCGAGGCCCGGATTGTAGTAAATCTCGGTGATGACAACGGCCTGCGCCCGCGGGGAGCTCAACACGACCATCAACAGACCCGACAGCATCAGAAAAAATCTTTTCACAGGGAAACTCCAGCTATCGTCCTGGGGCCTGGCCTGGGTCCGCAACCCTTCGAACCATCCGGACCGCAATGAGGTCTTCCAATTGTAATCGATGAAAAAACCCCCGTCACAATTCAATACCTTAACATTATCTTTACAGGCGTAACTTTACGGGGTTACAGTATCCGTTCTTCGAGCGTCTTTTACGGGTCGAAATAGAGGCGCAAATAAAATTTATTCGTTGGGTCATCCATCCTGTTCCCGAGTCGAACGATGTCCGGGAATTGAAGGATTCTACACACAATGTTAAGGAGTCCAGCATGCAACGCCTGCATTCACGCTGCTTGTTAGCTTTATTGTTGAGTTTTGGTTTTATCGCAACCTCCACTGCCTGGGGACAATTCGATGTTCCGCTCCGGATCAATTGCGGCGGGCCGGAAATAACCGACTCCAACGGCAACACCTGGCTGGCTGATGAGGGAGTCGACGCAGACCCTCTCGACATCCGCCCCAACGACCTTGGCGGCGCGCAGGCGATCCCTGCCTGGGCCAACCCGGACCCGGCCAGTGTCGCAGCGCTCGGATTTGGCGGCACGGCGGAAGATGTCAACATCTTCAGGAGCATTCGCTGGGATGTGGGCGGCGACGCGGATGACTGGCACATGGAAATCCCGGTTCCAAATGGGGAATACACGGTGAACTTCTACCTCTGCGAGGCCGGCGGCGATGGCCGTCACTACTCGCTGTGGCTCGAAGATGCGGTCGTCGAAGAGGACGCCCACAGCCTGGCCTTTCCCGTCGGCGAAGGTATCGTTCCCGGACAGAACATCGCCGGACGCTACTCCTTCGAGACGGAGGTGGTCGACGGCTCCCTCCACGTCGGCTTGACTCCCCCTCCGGCCGGAACCCCCGGCGCGGCGGACATCAACGCCATCCTCAACGCTCTCGAGATCCTCCCGCTGGGATTCGATCCCTGTGATGATCCGACCGTCGGCCGCTGCGCAACAGGAGCCCGCTGCGAAACGATCTGGGAACGCACCGATGGCGGACTCGACGGCGTTGACCTCGGTGAGAACCTCGCCATCGGCGGCATCGCCACGCAATCGTCGGAAGGCTGGGGCGGTGCGCCCGGGCGCGCCATCGACGGCAACACCGACGGTTTCTGGGCAACCGGAACCACCACCCACACCAACGGCGCGCCGTCGTGGTGGGAAGTAGATCTTCTCGACACCTATGATATCGACACCATCAGGCTCTGGAATCGGCTCGATTGCTGTTCCGAGCGTCTGACAAATTTCACTATCACTGTATTGGGTGCGGATGGATCGGTTAACCTCGAGAGATCCTACCTGACCGACAACTCGCAGATCAGCGGTCCGAATTTCACTGCCGAGGGGCTGGCAACCGAGGGGCAATTCGTTCGCATCTCGATACCGGGCGCTTACCTGAGCCTCGCCGAGGTGGAGATCTTCGACGAGGGCCTCGATGAACCTTTCCTCCCGAACAGGTTGATCACCTGGAACGCGCCGGCATGCGCCGCCCCCCAGGGCTATAACGTATTCTTAAACGACGAGCTCGTTCTCGAGCTTCCCGGCGACTCGACGGGATTTGTACCGACTCCCGAGCGGGCCGTCTCCACCTATCGCATCCAGACCATCTCCGCCGAGGGCGAGGAGCCCTGCGCCAACGACATGAGCTGCACATTCGTAGTCCCCGGGCGGACCTTTGACGCGCCCTTGCGGATCAATATGGGAGGGCCAAGCCACGTCGATGGCAACGGCGACCTCTGGGTAGGCGATGCGGGAGGCGACCCCCTCGGCATCCGCCCCAACCCCCTGGGGGGCATCAACGAGATCGCCGTGTGGAGCAATCCGATCATCGAGAGCGTCGAGGCTCTCGGGTTCGAGGCGGCAGACGCCATCCTCTTCAGGAGCATCCGCTGGGATCCGGGCAACGATGGCGAGGTCAACGACTGGAACATGGAGATACCGATCGCCAATGGAAACTACGAGGTAAGCTTCTACCTCTGCGATGCGGGCGATGGCCGTCACTACAAGATCGCGCTCGAGGGCGCGGTCCTCGAAGAAGATGTCCACATGCTCGCCTTCCCCGTTGGCGAGGGCAGAGTCTCCGGTCCAAACGAGGTTGGCCGCTACTCATTCATCACGATTGTCGAGGACGGCTCCCTCTCCGTCGGCATGCTGCCCTGCCCGACCTGCCCGGGAGTAACCGACTGGAACCCCATCCTGCAGGGCCTCGAGATCGTCGCATCGGAGGACAACCCCTGTGACGACCCGGAATTCGGCCGCTGCCCCAACACCCTCGCCTGCGAGGCCGTTGGCGGAGAAGCCGCCGTCTCCTGGAACGCGCCGGGCTGCGGCAACCCGGCGGGCTACAACGTCTACCGGGATAACGAGCTGATTCTCGAACTGGCTGGAGACGTAACGAGCTTCGAAGATGCCATCACGGCCCGCAGTTCGACCTACCGGGTAGAGACCATCGGCGCCGACGGAGCGCCGGCCTGCGATGACATGAGCTGTACGATCCTCGATGAATCCTTCCCCTTCGACATCCCGCTCAGGATCAACTTCTCGGGAGACGAGGTCACCGATGCCAACGGCAACGTCTGGCTGGGCGACGCGCCCGGGCCAGGTGATTCGCTCAGCATCAGGCCCAACGATGCCAATGGGGCGAACTTCATTCCCAATTGGTGCCCCGCTGACTCCGGAGCCGTCGCGGCTCTCGGCTTCGACCCCAACGGTCCGATGGCCTCGGCCCTCTCGAGCATCCGCTGGGACTCGGACAGCTTCGCCACTCCCTTTGACATCGAGCTGGCAGTACCCGACGGCGACTATTACCTGAATCTCTTCTTCCTGGAGTGCTGCTGTGACAATCGTCATTTCAGCATCTCGATCGAGGGAGAGGTGGTCTACGATGATGTTCACCGCCTGGACTACGATCCCGGCCCCAACATCGGACGCTATTCCTTCCCGGACGTCTCGGTCAACGACGGAAGCCTGTCGATCAGTCTCGTCGGGATTCCCGGGGGCGACGTAAACGCCGTGATCTCCGCGCTCGAGTTGCTGCCGGGCGGATTCGATCCCTGTGACGACCCCAACAACCCCGACTTCGGCCAGTGCGCCTCAAACGTCCAATGCGCCATCGATGGGCCCAACAAGGCCCTCGGCAAGCCGGCGACGCAGTCCTCCGAGGGCCACGGCGGCAACCCGAATCGTGCTACCGATGGCAACACCAACGGCCAGTGGGCCGGCGCCTCGATCACCCACACCATCGAAGCGCCCTCATGGTGGGAGGTCGACCTGCTCGACACCTACGATATCGGCTCGATCGTTCTCTGGAACCGACTCGATTGCTGCTCGGAGCGGTTGGTGGACTTCACCATCACCGTTCTCGACGCGGATTACGCCATCGTCTTCGAAGAAGGCGGCCTTGACGCCCTGAGCCAGGCGAGCTTCACCCTCGAAGATGTCGCGAGCTCCGGTCAATACGTCCGCATCTCGATGCCGGGCGCCTTCCTGAGCCTCGCCGAGGTCCAGGTCTTCGAGGAAGAGCCCGGGCCGAGCGTAGCGACCGTCTCCTGGGATCCGCCGCTGTGCGCGGCGCCCGCGGGCTACAACGTCTATCTCAACGGCGACCTGCACCTCGAGCTTGACAGCGACACGACCAGCTTCGAGGAGACCCTTTCGGCTCGCGCCTCGGTCTACGAAGTCGTAACCGTCACAGCCGGCGGGGCGGAGGGCTGCGCCGCCATGATCTGCGCCTATACCGACAACTCCCTGCCCTTCTCGACTCCGCTCAGGATCAACATGGGTGGACCGACGATTGTTGATTCGAACGGCAACACCTGGCTCGGCGATGCGGGCGGCGACCCGCTTGACATCCGGCCGAACGATGCCGGCGGCGGCAATGAGATCGCCGCCTGGTGCATCCCGACCCAGGAGAGCGTCGAGGCCCTCGGCTTCGCCGGCGGCCCCTCCCAGGACATGGACATCTTCAGGAGTATCCGCTGGGACAACGCCGGAGATGGCGAGGCCAACGACTGGTACATGGAGCTGCCCATGGCCAATGGCCTCTACGAGGTCAGCTTCTATCTCTGCGATGCGAGTGACGCCCGCCACTACAAGCTCGCCCTCGAGGGGGAGATTGTCGAAGAAGACGTCCACCAGCTCGCCTTCCCCGTCGGCGAAGGTATCGTAGCCGGCCCGAACCAGGTCGGTGTCTACACCTTCGAGGCCGAGGTAGAGGACGGGTCGCTCTCGATCGGGATCCTGCCCTGCTTTGACTGCCCGGGCGTGGCCGATTCCAACCCCGTCCTGGAAGCGCTCGAGATCCTGCCGCTGGCCGGACCTCCCCCGGAGATCTGCGACAACGGTCTCGACGACGATGGAGATGGCGCGACCGACTGTGTCGACAGCGACTGTCCCGCCTGTCCGGAGATCTGCGACAACGGCGCGGATGACGACGGGGATGGCGCCGCGGACTGCGACGACGACGACTGCGCCGAGGCGGAGAGCTGCCAGCCGCAGGGCAACCCGTTCGCGCGCGGAGACGCCAATATCGATGGAAACATCGACATTTCCGACCCGACGACCACGCTGCGATATCTCTTCCTCGGCGGCGCCGAGCTGCGCTGCGCTGATGCCGCAGACGGCAACGACGATGGAGTGATCTCGCTGACTGACGCGATCTACGTTCTCAACCACCTGTTCCTCGGAGCGGCGGCGCCGCCGGCGCCCTATCCGGGCTGCGGAACGGACGAGAGCGCGGACGGGCTCGAATGCGAGGTCTCACCCGCCGACTGCGAGTGAAGCCCCTGACAGCGGCGGCGCGGCGCGGGCGGATGCCCCGAGCCGCGCCGCTGTTTTTTTCCTTAAAACCCGAGATCCGGAAGGCCTTTGCCATGCGCTACCTGGCGACCGTTCTGCTCGCTCTCTCCTGCTGCCTGCAGCTCTCAACCCCCGTCAACGCACAGGCGTTCGACATGCCCCTGAGGATTAACATGGGCGGGCCCGAGGTGACGGACGTCAACGGAAACCTCTGGCTGGGCGACGCGGGAGGCGATCCCCTGGATATCCGACCCAACGACCTCGGCGGCAGCAACGAGATCCTCAACTGGAGCAACCCGACCCAGTTCAGCGTGATGGCGCTCGGGTTCGGCATCGCGGATATGGATATCTTCAGAAGCATCCGCTGGGACAACGGCAGCGATGGCGAGGCCAACGACTGGTATATGGAAATCCCGGTCCCCAACGGAAGCTACACGGTCAACTTCTACCTCTGCGATGCCAGCGACGCCCGCCACTACAAGATCGCCCTCGAGGGAGAGGTCGTCGATGAGGACGTCCACCAGCTCGCCTTCCCCACCGGGGACGGCATCAACCCCGGGCCGAACCAGGTCGGCCGCTATTCCTTCGAGGCGGAGGTGACCGACGGAAGCCTTTCCATCGGCCTGCTTCCCTGCCAGGACTGTCCCGGCGTCGCCGACTTCAACCCGATCCTGCAGGGTCTCGAGGTGCTTGAAAACGCGCCCTGCGATCCGGAAGAACAGGACCTCGGCCTCGCCTGCTCCTATGACGAAGACAGCGGCAGGGTCAACGCCGCCTGGGACGACCTCGCGAACGTCGACAGCTGGCGGGTTCTTCGAAACGGCGAGGTGCTCCTGCCCCGGCTGCCGGCGGCGGTCAGGGAGTTTACCGATGCCAATCCGCGCGGCGCCGGCCGAAGCGTCCGCTATACCGTCGAGGCGATCAACGCGGCCGGAACCGTCCTGGCGCGCTGCAATTGCTCGGTCGTGACCCTCGCCTGTCCCAGCGGCCTGGAATGCGAGGTCGACATCGATACCGGCGAGGTCACGCTCAACTGGAACGCGCCGGTGGGAATCGAGCTCGATGCCTATGAGGTGCGCGCCAACGGCCTCCTCCTCGAAACGGTCGATGGCCTGAACACGTCCTATATCGACGCTCCATCCGAGCGCCTCATCAACTACGAGGTGACTCCCATAACGGAAAATCCCCCCGGAGCCTGCGACACCCTGCGCTGCCAGGTGGAGAACAACTCCATCCTCTTCGACATCCCGCTCAGGATCAACATGGGAGGCCCGGAGATAGAGGACGACGATGGCAATCTCTGGCTCGGAGACCTGGAGGGGGCGGGCGACGCCCTCAGCATCCGTCCCGACGACGGCAGCGGCACCAACACCATTCCCGGGTGGTGCAATCCGACCCCCGAGAGCATGGAGGCCCTGGGGCTCGACCCCTTCGGCTCGACGGTTGAAGTTTTCAGGAGCATTCGCTGGGACGTCGGCGGCGATGGCCTCGACTTCTATATCGAGCTGCCCGTGCCGGATGGAGAATACCTGGTCAATCTCTACTTCTGCGAGAGCTGCTGCGACAACCGCCACTTCAAGGTCACCCTCGAAGACGAGGTGGTTGCCGACGACGTCCACCGCGGCGACTACGCCGATGCCTTCCACCAGGTAGGCCGCTATTCCTTCCTCAACGTCGAGGTCGCGGACCGCGGGCTGTCCATCGGTCTGCTCCCCTGCCCGGAATGCCCGGGCGCCACCGACATCAACTCCATCATCTCGGCAATCGAGATCCTCGAGATGGAGGAGGATCCCTGCGACACCGAAGGCTTCCGGGTCTGCCCCGGGGGACTGACCTGCGTCACCGAGGGCCAGGATGTCTCGGTGAGCTGGAACGAGAGCCTCTGCGTCGAGCTCGAAGGCTACCAGGTTTTCCGCGACGGCGAGGTTCTCCTGGAGCTCGAACCCGACGAGCTCAGCTTCGAGGACTCTCTCGATGGCGCGCGCTCGGCGAACTATCGAGTCGAGCCCATCCTCAAGTTCCAGGACGAGGCTCCCTGCCCTGCCCTCACCTGTGACGCCTTCGACCTGGACACGCCATTCGAAGTGCCGCTTCGCATCAACGCCGGAGGCCCGACGATCGTTGATGACTTCGGCCGCACCTGGCTCGGCGACCCCGGCCCCGGCCTCGATCCCCTTGGAATCCGTACCAATATCGGCAGCGGCACCAACACGATCCTCGAATGGTGCAATCCCGACGCGGTGAGCCTCGAGGAGCTCGGCATCGATCCAGTCGACCCGGGCGCCGAGGTCTTCCGCAGCATCCGCTGGGATGTGGGCGACGACGGCGTCGACTGGCACATCGAGCTGCCCATCCCCGATGGGACCTACATCGTGAACCTCTACTTCTGCGAGAGCTGCTGCGATCAGCGTCACTTCAAGATCTCCCTTGAGGATGAGATCCTCGAAGAAGACGTCCATCGCGCCGCCTACGCCGACGCCTTCCACCAGGTAGGGCTCTACCCCTTCAGGGGGGTCGAGGTGAGCGATGGCGCCCTCTCCATCGGCCTGCTGCCCTGCCCGGAGTGCCCGGGCGCTACCGACTTCAACGCCATCCTCTCGGCGCTCGAGGTGATTCCCGCCGATGAGGACCCCTGCGAGAACCCGAACTTCCGTCAATGCGCCGGCAGGATCCAATGCGAAGCCGTCGACGGTGAGGCCGCCGTCTCCTGGAGTCCGCCGGAGTGCTTCGAGGCCGAGGGCTACGAGGTCTACCGCAACGGGGAGCTCATCCTGGAGCTCGATGGCCTCGAGACGAGTTTCGAGGACACCATGGTGAGCCGCAGCCAGAGCTACCGGGTCGAGACACTCGTTCCCGATGGGGTGAGGCCCTGCCGGGCGATGAGCTGCACGCTCACCGACAATACCCTGCCCTTCGCGGTCCCCCTGCGAGTGAACGCCGGCGGGCAGACCGTGACCGACAAGGAAGGCCGCATCTGGCTTGGCGATCCGAACGTCAACGCCGACGAGCTGGGGATCCGCGTCGACCCTCTCGGCGGCGCCCAGGTCGTTGCGAACTGGTGCCCCGCGGACTGGCTGGGCATCGAGGAGCTGGGCTTCGACCCCGCCGACCCCGCCATCACCGACCTCTTCCAGAGCATTCGCTGGGATGTGGGAGGCGACGGCATCAGCTGGGTCATGGAGTTCCCCGTGCCCGACGGTGAATATACCGTCAACCTCTTCTTCATCGAGTGCTGCTGCGCCGATCGCCACTTCAAGGTCGAGATCCAGGGCGAGCTGGTTGTCGAGGACATCCACCACGACATCATGAGCTCGGTGAGCGGCAACTCCATCGAGGGCGTCGAGGTCGAAGGCGGTATCCTGCAGATCGCCCTGCTGCCCTGCGGCGACCCTGAATGCCCCGGCGGCGTCAACGGCGACGCCCTCGTCTCGGCGATCGAGATCCTGCCCGAGGAGCTGGTCCTGCCGCCGGACGAGATCTGCGACAACGGCATCGATGACGACCGCGACGGGCGGGCGGACTGCGATGACACCGACTGCTCCGAGACGGCGCAATGCCAGGAGCCGGCCGGACCGACCTTCGTGCGCGGCGACGCCAACTCCGACGGCAGCATCAACCTGACCGATGGTGTCGTGCCGCTGCTCTACCTGTTCTCAGGCGGCGCGGAGCCGGCCTGCCTCGATGCGACCGACACCAACGACACCGGCACGGTTGAGATCACCGATGCGATTATCATCTTCAGCTGGCTGTTCTCAGGCGGCGGCGCCCCGGCGGAGCCCTCCCCGCTGAGCCCCGGCTATTCAGCCGATGAGTGCGGCGAGGACCTGAGCGAGGATGGACTCGGCTGCGGCCGGCCATCGCCTGTATGTAATTGAAACTTGCGCTGCTATCACGAACAGACCCAATGTTACGGAGGCCTGGAATGAAAAGACTTCTCGCGCCGCTTCTCCTCTTCGCTACCATCGGCCTCTGCGGCTCCGCCCATGCCGGGATCATCAGCATCAGTATGACCGACCCCAGCGGCGAGTTCGACCTGGGACCGGACGATCGGGCCGGCGTCGTTCCCAGCGTAAACTGGAACAACGTTCCCTATGCCCCGAACCAGAACGGCCGCACCACCATCGGCCAGGTCATCTTCGGCTCCGACGGCGAGGAGACCCCGTTGGGTCTCACCTACCGGGCCTGGGACGGGAGGAACAGCGGCTCGGTCATCGGAAACGATCCGAACGCCAGGATGATGAAAGGGAAGGGACCCTCTCCCTTTAACTCCAGCAGCGACCCGCACACCTACGCGGCGATCGAACTCACCGGCTGCAACGCGGCGGCCGGGGCGGTCTACGACGTCTACGTCTACATCAACGAGGGGATCGGCTTCACCACCGGCAGCTACGGCACCATGTACCTCAGCGGAGCCGGCACCTTCGGCAGCGGCGGCCCCCCTCCAGGAGCCTCCATCGCCGCGCAAACGGGCTACAGAACGCTCAACTCCAGGTGGACCAACACCGCCGGCGTCGCGGTTTACAGCGCGGACAGGGGCTTCATCCGCTCCAACGCCTCGAGGGCCGGCAACTACCTGCTGTTCGAGGGTGTTACGCTCGACACGCTGACGATCACCCCCTGGATGGCGAACGACCAGTCCAACTTCCACGGGGTCGGCATGACCGGCATCCAGCTGGTCCCGGTTCGTTCCGAGGACTGCGACAACGGCGCCGATGATGACGGCGATGGCGACGTCGACTGCGAAGACAACGACTGCCCGGCCTGCCCCGAGATCTGCGACAACGGCATCGACGATGATCGCGACCGTGACATCGATTGCGATGACGAAGACTGCTCCGAGGCTGAACCCTGCCGGGCTCCCGCGTTCATCCGGGGAGACCCGGATGGGAATGGGGCGGTGCAGCTTACCGATGGGATCTTCATCCTGAATTTCCTCTTCCTCGGGGGCGATACGCCCGGCTGTTTCGAGGCCGCCGATGCCGACGACAACGGCTCGATCCAGATGACCGATGGGATCTATATTCTGAACTTCCTCTTCCTCGGAGGAGCCGCGATGCCGGCTCCCCACCCGGACTGCGGAACCAGCGGAGGAGATGAGGAGCCCGGCTGCGAGGCGGCCAGTCCGGCCTGCGGTTGAACCGGGTCAATGGCTCCCAGGCGACCGGCCTGTGACGACCAGGCCCTGTAAACCCCCAACTCTTGATGGAGCTACCCCTTTTTTTACTAGTACAATGGAACGGGTCTGAAACGAGACGCGCGCGCCGCTGGGTCAGCGGAGGCGGAGCGGCCCGGTTTTTCTTTCTAACAGGATCAACGTCCCGGTCAAACCGGGGAGGATACAGATGCGCTACCTGGCTATTGTTTCACTTGTGTTCCCGGCCTGCCTGCTCACGTTCGCCCCCGCCTCGGCGCAGGAATTCGATATCCCGCTCAGGATCAACATGGGAGGAGCCGAGGTCGTCGATTCAAACGGCAACCTGTGGCTCGGTGACGAAGGCGTCGATGCCGACCCGCTCAACATTCGCCCCAACGACCTCGGCGGCGCCCAGGCCATCCCGAACTGGGCCAACCCCTTCCCCGCCAGCGTCGAGGCTCTCGGCTTCGGCAGAACCGCAGAGGATCTCTCCATCTTCAGGAGCATCCGATGGGACGTCGGCGGCGATGGCCAGGACTGGTACATGGAGCTGCCGGTTCCCAACACGGTCTACGAGGTGAACATCTACCTGTGCGAGGCCGGCGGAGACGGGCGCCACTACTCGATCTCGCTCGAAGATGAAATCGTCGAGGAGGACGTTCACAGCCTCGCATTCCCCACAGGGGAAGGTATCCTCCCGGGGCAGAACGTGGCCGGCGTCTACTCCTTCGAGATCGAGGTAACCGACGGCTCCCTCACCCTGGGGATGCTGCCGCCGCCGGCTGGAACACCGGGCGCGGCCGACATCAACCCCATCCTCAACGGCCTCGAAATCCTGCCGCTGGACCCGAACTTCGACCCCTGCGAAAGTCCGGACTTCGGGCACTGCCCCGGGCGTCTCCGGTGCGAGGTTCCGGGCCAGGAGCTCGGCCCCAACCACGCCCTCGGAGGGCTCGCGGCGCAGTCGTCCCAGGGCTGGGGGGGAGTGCCTGAGCGCGCCATCGACGGCAATACCGATGGCATGTGGAGTGCCGGAACGACCACCCACACCAACGGCTCGCCCTCCTGGTGGGAGGTCGATCTGCTCGACACCTACGACATCGGCACCATCCGGCTGTGGAACCGGCTCGACTGCTGCTCCGAAAGATTGACCAATTTCACCGTGTCCATTTTCGATGCAGACCGGAACCTGATCTGGGAGGAGCTCTTCCTTCCCGACAACTCCCGTATCAACGGCCCGAACTTCACCATCAACGAGGTGGAGACCGAAGGGCAATTCGTACGCATCTCGATACCGGGCGCCTACCTGAGCCTCGCCGAGGTCCAGGTCTACTCGGAAGTGATCGAGGATGACATCGCCCCCGTGGCGCAGATCTCCTGGAGAGCGCCGCGGTGCGTGGCGCCGGCGGGCTACAACGTCTACCGCAACGATGAGTTGATCCTCGAGCTCCCGGGCGACGCCATCGGCTTTGAACACGAGCCCGACCGCCGAATCACCAACTACCGCATCGAGACCATCACCGCCGACGGGGGCCAGGCCTGCGCGCCGATGACCTGTACGGCCTTCAACGACTCCATGCCCCTGGAGGCTCCGTTCAGGATCAACATGGGCGGGCCGCAGATCACGGACTCCGAAGGAAATGTCTGGCTCGGTGACGCGGGAGGAGATCCGCTGAATATCAGGCCCAATTTTACCGGCGGCAGCAACGAGATCCTCGCCTGGAGCAACCCGACCTTCGAGAGCATCGAGGCTCTCGGGTTCGAGGTGCAGGATGCCGACATCTTCAGGAGCATCCGCTGGGATAACGCCGGAGATGGAGACGCCAACGACTGGTACATGGAGATTCCCGTCGCCAACGGGATCTACGAGGTCTACTTCTACCTCTGCGATGCCAGCGATGGCCGCCACTACAAGATCTCCCTCGAAGATGAGCTTGTCGAGGAGGACGTCCACCAGCTCGCCTTCCCCACCGGCGAGGGCATCGTCCCCGGGCCCAACCAGGTCGGGGTCTACTCCTTCCTCGCCGAGGTTGAGGATGAAAGCCTCTCCATCGGGATGTTGCCCTGCCGCGACTGCCCCGGCGTCGCCGACTTCAACCCCATCCTGCAGGGACTCGCGGTGCTGCCGACGGATCCCAACGCCGACCCCTGCGACAACCCGGTATTCAACGCGCGCTGCGCCAGGGGCATCGTGTGCGAGGAGGCCGGCGGAGAGGCCGCCATCTCCTGGACCGCGTCGGAATGCTTCGAGCCCGTGGGCTACCAGGTCTTCCGCAACGATGAGCTCATTCTCGAGCTGGCCGGGGACGAGACCCGCTTCGAAGACATCATGGAAAGCCGCGTCAACCTCTACCGGATCGAGACCCTCGTCCCGGAAGGGGTGGCGCCCTGCCCGCCCCTGACCTGCTCGCTTGGATCTTCGATCCCCTTCGACATTCCCCTGAGAATCAACATGGCCGGCCCGGAGGTCGAAGACTTCAACGGCAACGTCTGGCTCGGCGACGAGCTCGGAGTCGGGGACGCGCTGAATATCAGGCCGAACGACGCCAATGGCACCAATACCATACCGAACTGGTGCGCGGCCAACCCCGCGACCATCGCGGAGCTGGGCTTTGATCCAGCCGGACCGATGGTCTCCGCCCTCTCGAGCATCCGCTGGGATGTCGACAGCCTGAACAGCCCCTTCGACATCGAGCTCGCGGTGCCCGATGGCGACTACTGGCTGAACCTCTTCTTCTTCGAGTGCTGCTGTGACAACCGTCACTTCCAGATCTACGTCGAGGAAGAGCTCCTCGCCGAGGATGTCCATCGCGCGGCCTACGCCGATGCGCTGGGAGATGTCGGCCGCTACTCCTTTGAGGGCATCGAGGTCACCGATGGAAGTCTCTCGATCCGCTTCGTCGGAATCGGCGGCGGCGACGTCAACTCCATCCTCTCGGCGATCGAGGTGCTGCCGGGCGACTTTGACCCCTGCGATGATGAAAACAACCCCGACTTCGGCCGCTGCGCCGGAAACGTACAGTGCTTCGTCGACGGCCCCAACAAGGCGCTCGGCAAGCCGGCATCCCAGTCCTCAGAAGGCTGGGGCGGTAACCCGGAGCGGGCAGTGGATGGAAACACCGACGGCCAATGGGGCGCCGGAACGACCACCCACACCAATGGAGCCCCCTCCTGGTGGGAGGTCGACCTGCTCGACACCTACGACATCACCGAGATCGTCCTCTGGAACCGGCTCGATTGCTGCTCCGAGCGATTGACGGACTTCACCATCACGATCCTGGATGCCGATCGCAATGTGTCCTTTGAGGAAGGCGGCCTCGACGCCCTGAGCCAGGCGACCTTCACGCTTTCGGATATCGGCGCCTCGGGACAATTCGTCAGGATCTCGATGCCGGGCGCCTACCTGAGCCTCGCGGAGGTCCAGGTCTTCGAGGAGGACCCGGAGCCCAGTTCCGTCGCCATCTCCTGGGATCCCCCGGCCTGCGTCGAGGCCAGAGGCTACAACGTCTACCGCAACGAGGAGCTGCTGCTCGAGCTCCCGGCGGACACGACCAGCTTCGAGGACATGCCGGAGAGCCGGGCGACGGTCTACCACATCGAAACAGTCTTACCCGCCGGTGAAGAGACCTGCGAACCCCTGGTTTGCACGGTCACGGACACCAGGCTGCCTTTCGATGTCCCCCTGCGAATCAACGCGGGCGGCCGGACCGTTACCGATGAAGAGGGCCGTACCTGGCTCGGCGACCCGGGCCTCAACAACGATGTGCTGGGGCTGCGGGCGGAGGCGCTCGGCGGCGCCCAGGTCGTAGAAAACTGGTGCGCGGCTGATCCGTTCGGTCTCGAGGAGCTCGGCTTCGATCCCGGCGACCCCGCCACCAACGAGATCTTCCAGAGTATTCGCTGGGATGTAGGCGCCGATGGCATCAACTGGGTCATGGAGTTCCCCGTTCCCGACGGCAACTACACCGTGAACCTGTACTTCATCGAGTGCTGCTGCGCCGACCGCCACTTCAAGGTGGAGATGCAGGGTGAGCTGGTGATCGATGATATCCACCAGGACCTCATAACCGGGGTGAGCGGCAACTCGATCGAGGGTGTAGAGGTCTTCGACGGCCTCCTCCAGATCGCCCTGCTTCCCTGCGGCGACCCGGAATGCCCCGGCGGCGTCAACGGGGACGCGCTGCTATCCGCCATCGAGATCCTTCCCGAGGACCTCGTGCTGCCGCCGGACGAGATCTGCGACAACGGCATCGACGACGACCGTGATG
>CBFHWB010000011.1:0-39645 GCA_965659285.1 Planctomycetota bacterium
CCGAAGCCCAGGTGCCACTTTCCCACGGCTCCCGTAGAGTAGCCGGCCTGCTGCAGAAGCTTGCCCACTGTCAGCCGCGCGGGGTTGATCAGGAGTGTTCCTTCGCCCCAGAGGACGCCGCTTTTGAGGCGGGTACGCCAGCAATAGCGGCCGGTCAGGACTCCGTAGCGAGTCGGGGTGCAGACCGAGGACGGCGAGTGGGCATCGTTGAAGCGGACCCCCGCGGCGGCGATCTTATCCATGTGCGGGGTCGGCACCTTGGAGTCCTTGTTGTAGCAGCCGAGATCACCCGCCCCGAGGTCATCGGCGAGAATGAAAACGATATTCGGGGACGCCGCGTCCAGCGCGGGTGTGGCGAGGGAGGCCAGCAGGATGAGGCAAAGCGACGTGATGGACTTCATGTTCGTACCTTACTTGTTCTCTTGTAACGGAAACCATGAGGATACTCGCTCAGCCCCCCGCCCATCCATCAATCCCGAGGGACTCTCTCAGCCGCGAAGCTGTTCGAGGTAACGCGTGCGAATCGCCGTGAGATCTTCATCGTAGAGCCCGGCTGAAAAATCCGGAAAGGTCCACTCGAAGGGACGGTAGCGCCCCTCTCCGTAGCGGCTGACGAGATCCGCGTAAACGCCTCGGGCGAGGTAGATCTTCTGGCCCGCGGCCTTGAGCGAGGCGAGCACCACCTTGCCGTGGTCGAGGTATCCCGGATCGAGATTGACGGTCCTCTGGCCGGAGCTTTCGGCCAGGGAGCGCTCCAGCTCCACACACTCGTGCTTGAAGTCGACCAGCTCTTCGGGGGAAGCGAGCCGGTCAAAAGAGAGGATGCTTCGCTCAAGCCGCGTCCCCATCTCTTCTTCATAGTAATCAGTCAGGTTGAAGGGGCGCGCGGCGCCCTGGTGGTCGACGTCGCCCCGGCGGGAGCGCAGCCCGTCCAGGCTTTTCGCGAGAGCCTCGGGGCTTGAGCATAGAACCGCCACCATCAGCTTGACGGGTTCGACCGGCAGGAGGTCCGTCATGGCGTTTCTCCCCGGCGGGAAAAGGCGGCCAGGGCCTCTCGGACCAGGTTCGTTTCGAGGCCAAAGGAGCGGGCGATATCCTCCGCCTCGAAGAGCTCGGAGCGCTCCACGTCCTTTTGCGAGCGCCGCTGAAAGCGGGCGCCCTGGAGGTAGAGCTGGTCGCCGTCCCGGACCCTGGTCAACAGCGGGTACCGCATCATCTCCCAGCCGAAGGACGCGTCCCAGGCGGCGAGGAATTCCTCGTCTTCCGCGGGCTCCGGCTTGAACGTCAGCCGGTGGCTTGCCGCCCCCTGCTGCCGGGTGTGCAGCTCGATCTTCGAGCCCTGGTCCTTGTGCCGCAGCAGGATCTCGTTGAAGCTTGTCGGCACCACCTGCTCGAAGTCCTTGTCGCCGGGCAGCGGGAGAGGCCTGAGGATCAGGTAGCCCGGGTCGAGCAGGTGGGGTTGTCCGTTGAGCCAGACGAGCAGGGCGCAGTGGGTGTTTTCTCCGTAGTGGCGGTCGGCGAGAATGGGTTTCGCGCGCAATCCGAGCCCGCGAAGCACATGCAGCAGCGTGGCGGTGAGGGAAAAACAGGTGCCGCCGCTTCCCATGCGAAGATGGTCGCTGATGACCTCTTCCGGGCCTCGGCGGGCAGCGCCCCCTTTCCGGCCGTGTTTCAGGATCTTGGTCAGGTTTTCGTAGGGAAGGGAGGAGAAGGCGATGGCGACCTTTTCGACCAGCGCCTCTTCCCGTGCTTCGGTCTCGAGTCGGAAGTGTTCGCAGAAAGAACGAAGGGCGGCGGAGTCGTCGGAGGGGTTAGCCAGAGGGTTCTCTGTCATTTACTCCCCCTCGATCTATTTGTCAGGGCCGCTGGAGGTGGCCTCCGGGAGGCCTTCACGGCCGAAATACTTCGCTGCGGGCAGCTGGAAGTTCTCGAGGGGCAGCCCCCCCTGGGCGCGACCATTCTTCCGGAGTTCTTCGAGCGCCTTGTCGATCACGCCGCGGTCTCCCACCAGGACGACCATGGCGTTTTCCCAGCGGTAGATTTTCTTCGAGACGGCTTCGAGGCTTTTTTCGTCGGCCGCCGCCATGGCGGCGTAGAAGTCGCGTCTTTCAGTGGGCTCGAGGTTCAGGGCGGCCGCCGTCGAGTAGATTCCCAGCAGGCCCGCCTGGGTCTCCAGGCTCTCGATGAGCCTGCTGCGCTGGGTGGAGGCCGCCTTCCGCAGCTCGCCTTTTCTCAGGTTTCCGCTTCCCATCTCCTGGAGTTCCCTGAAAAACTCAGAGATTCCAAGGGCGGTGGCGCCGGATTCCACCGAGGAGGTGGCGACCAGGTGACCCCAGACACGCCGAGACGCGAGCCCGCTGCTGGCGCCGTAGGTGATCTTCTTTTCCTCCCGGAGATTGGAGTTCAGGCGGCTGGTGAAGGTGCCGCCAAAGATGGTGTTGGCGAGCGTCAGGGCGGGGATCTTCGAGCTCTCGTATCGTTGCCCTTGCAGGTAGATGCGGATGACCGTCTGCGCGGCCCCGGGCTTGTCGACAACGGCCAGGCGCAGCGGCTCCTTTGGGCTGTCCTGGGCCTGGCGCTGGCCGACCCGGGCGAGCCTCCCTGCGTGGGGCGAGTGGATGGCTTTTTCGGGAAGCCTGGCCGGTGGGCCTTTCCAGCCCGCGAAATGTTTTTCAAGCTCGCCTCGAAGGGCGGCCGGCTCAAAGTCCCCGGTAATGAGAAGGACACAATTCCCCGGCGACAAGGCGACCGAATACGCTTTCCTGATGTCTTCCAGGCTGATGCTTTGAACCGTGGATGAGTAGCCGTCCTCGGGATGAGAATAGGGGTGCTTGCCGTAGTAGAGCCGGTCTCCAACGATCCGCGCGACGCTGGTGGGCCTCTCTCCGCGCTGCTTCAGGCTGTTCAGGCTCAGGCGCCTGACCCGTTCCCACTCCTTGTCCGAGAAGGTGGGTCGCAGCAGGATGTCGGAAAAAAGGCTGAGGGCCGGTCCGAAGTTTCGCCTGAGCACCTGCAGGTCGATGGAGCTGTAGTCTTTCCCTGTTGAGAGTTCGATGCTTGCTCCAAGGAACTGGATCTCATCGGCGAGCTCCAGGGCGCTCTTTTCCGCGGCGCCTTCGTCCATCATGTCCATGGCCAGGGACAGGAGGCCTTCTTTTCCTTTCGGGTCGAATGATGAGCCGGAGCGCACGATGAGGGATGCCGCCACCGCCGGTACGTGGTCAGAGTGAAGCAGCCAGACCTCCAGGCCGCTGCTGAGCCGGAAGGTTTCGGGCTCGGGAAGGGAGACCGGCGCGGCTGCAGCCTCCGGGATGGGTATGGCTGCTCGTTCTTGCCCGCCTGCGCAGCCGGCCACAAGGACGGCGACGGCAGGGAGGATGGCGCCGGCCAGGGTTTTTCTCGCCGCAGCCATCATTGCTTTCCCCCCTTCTTTTCTTCGGGCAGGACATGAAGGATCAGTCGTCCGTTCGGTTTGAGGATTTTCTTTGCCCAGGAAGAGGAGCTCTCGGCTGTGATCTTTGAATACCGTCCGAGGTCGCGCTCAACAGCTCCCGGGTTGCCGAAGTGAAACAGGTAGCGGTTGAGGAGGTCGGCTTTTTCCTCGAGGCTCTCGAGATCCGACCAGAAGGCGAATTCCATGGAATTGCGAGCCCGCCCGATCTCACGCCCCGTGACGCCGGCTTCCTGGAGCTCGGCGACAACGGCATCGACCTCCTTTTCGATGGCCCCGAGGCGCTCCAGGTTTTCTTTCGTGTCGGCTCCCGGCAGGGCGAAGACCCGGATGATGAACTTGGACCCCAGCAGGCTCGAGCTTTGATAAGCTGAGACGTCCTGGGCCAGCTTCTTGTCGTAGACCAGGCGCCGATAGAGGCGACTCGACTTTCCACCGGCGAGGGCGTTGGCGATGATGTCCATGTCGGCATCGCCTTCTGAGTAGAAGGGGGGAGAATGCCAGACAAAGCAGGCCAGGGGCAGCTCGACGGCATCGGTCAGGGTTTTTCGAAGAACTCCTTCGATGGTTGGCGGCGCGGGCTTCTCCCGGGTAATTTTCTCCCGGCGGGGAATGGAGCCGAAGTATTTTTTTACGAGTGCCCGGGCTTCCCCCGGATCGAAATCGCCGGCGATGGCCAGGGATGCGTTCGCGGGAAAGTAGAAGCCGTCAAAGAAATCGATGACATCGGAGACCGCGGCATTCTCGAGATCGGTATGCGAGCCGATCACCGGGTGGTGATACGGGTGTCCGGCTGGATAGATCAGGGCCGGAACCTCGAGCCACAGCTGTCCGTAGGGGCGGTTCTCATAGCTCTGTCGCCGTTCGTTACGAACGACGCCGCGCTGGGTGTTGAGCTTCTCAAGGGTCATGGCTCGGGAGAGCCCGGTCATGCGATCGGCCTCGAGGAAGAGGAAGAGCTCAAGGAGCTCCCGGGGGCCGCTCTCGAAATAATTCGTGCGGTCACTCGAGGTCGTGGCGTTGTTGGAGCCGCCGGCGCCTTCCATGATGTTGTCAAATTGACCGATGGGAACGTTTTTCGTTCCCATGAACATGAGGTGCTCAAACAGGTGAGCGAAGCCGGAGCGCCCCTTCGGCTCGTCTTTTGAGCCGACGTAATACCAGAGATTAACGGCAACCCTGGGCAGTCGGTGGTCTTCATGGAGGATCACCGTCAGGCCATTGCCGAGCGTGTAGCGTTCGAAGGCGATCTCCTGGGCCGCCGCGAAGCTTCCCGGAAGAGCCACGATGAGGGCTGCGAGGACGGCGCCCGTGCGGATGCTGGTTTTGCTTTGTTCGGACATAGCCGTTATTTAACCCAGGCAGGTTTTCCAGTCCAGCCCGGATTGAGGACGCCGCCTTCGAAAAGCTGGCTCCCGGGCCTCGAAAAAGAACCGGGCGGGGCTCCTTCGTTGGGAGCCGCCGCCCGGTTCAACCCTCCGCCGTCTTATTCACAGACCGGCGAAGGAAGATCGCAGCCGATGCCGTCAGCTGTGGCGTCCGTCCCACAATCAGCCGGGGAGTAGCCGGGGCTGGATGGCGATGGATCGACCGGGGCCGCGCCGCCTGAGAACAGCCAGCTGAAGATAATGATGGCGTCGGTGATCTCGACGCTGCCCGTGTCGTTGGTGTCGGTCGCATCCAGGCAGGCCGGAGCGGCTCCACCGGAGAACAGGAACAGCAGTGGAATCACGCCGTCGGTCAGGTTGACGCTGCCGTCGGAGTTCGAGTCGCCACGGACGAAGGTGGTCTCTCCGGGCCCCGCGCAGCTGGCATCGTCAACACAGTCGTTGTCATCGCAGTCGGCCGCGCCATCGCGGTCGTCATCGATGCCGTTATCGCAGATCTCGTCCGGGATACAGACGGCAAGGTCGGCGCAATCGGAGTCGTCGCAGTCGACATCGCCATCGCGATCATCATCGGTTCCGTTGTCGCAGTCCTCATCCGGCAGCGGGGCCGGCCCGTCGGTGGCGAGGATCATGATCCCCTTGATGCCGGCGTTCTCGGGCGGGTTGCCGCCGCCGAGGTCGTCGAGCATAATCTCGATCGTACCGTTGGTGGTGACCTCTTCAACAACGGAGAGGCCGATGCGGTAGCCGGCCGTGCCGGCGGGATCGACTCCCACAAGCCGGGCGGCTTCGACGGCCTGGGCGAACTGATCAAGGATCTGCTCGCCGTTGATGTAGGCGTCGAAGACGCGGCAGGGGCCGCCTGACTGTTGGGGGTCGTCGATGTCCTGGCAGCCATTGCTGCAGCAGAACTCCGCGAACAGGAGGACAACCTCGTAGGTTCCCGGGGGAAGCCCGGTGAACTCGTAGACGACATCTCCGTCGTCCCACCTTTCGGCGGGGAAGATGTCCTGCTCGATGGCGTTGTCGAAGATGTATTCGTCGGCTTCCACATCGACGCCGGTGAAGCCCAGCCCGAAGTTGGCGGTGTGGACGTTGGGGCTGACCAGGTAGGGGCTCGGGTTCTCGATGGTGTCTTCGAGCCAGACCCGGCCGAGGGCGTCCACGAACTCGGGGCCTCCGCAGTTGATGTACAGCTCCCCGCTGAAGTCGCACAGCGCGGCGCCTTCGCGCAGAACCGTATCGCCGAGGATCGGCATGTCGTCGACCGTGCCGAGGCAGAAGCTCGCGCCGGGCAGGCCATCGGCGATCTCGTAGGTGATGGCGTCGCCATTGCTGACCTCGCCGGTGAAGGTGAGGGCGGAGCCCGCGTCATTGAATTCACCGGCCGAGGGGTTTTCACCAGTGGTGTTCTCCGGCAGGCCTTCATTGACGGTAACGCTCACAGCCTGGTCGCCGGGAATGTTGAAGGTGATGGTGACAATGGAGATCCCGTCGCAATTGGCCGGTTCGATGGAGCGGGTCGCGCCGATGGTGTCGCCGCCGCCGCCAAGCTCGGGGTTGTCGGCGGTTACGGAGACCTCGTCCTCGGTGAAGGGAGTCTTGAAGCAGGAGTCGCTGAACATCGCGATGCGGGCTCCAGAGCCTCCGCCGGCCTCGTTGTAGCCCAGCATGACCAGGTTCAGGCCCGGCTCGAGAAGAGCGGGCGAGCTGGCCCGAGTCTGGATTTCGTTGGCGGCTCCGAAGCCGCGGGGCGTGAGGAATTCCACGGCCACCTCTCCGTTGACATAGAGGGTCGCCGCGTCATCGCTCGCCAGCCCGAACCATGCCTGGAGATCGTCATTACTGACGTTGTTGACAAAGGCGAACATCACCGCGGTGTAGTTGTCTCCCCCGCCGTAGTAGCTCTCCCCGTTGAAGAGGCCCGGGTCGCCGGGGTTGATGTCGTAGGCGCTGACCCTGGTCAGCGTCGTAAAGCCGCAGACGCTGTCGCGAACGCCGCTGCTGATCAGGCCGGAGATTCCCGACTCGACGATGGCGCCTTCGTAGATACTGTCGATGTCAGGCGGCCCGCCGTTCTGGGAGACATAGTCCTCGATAAAGGCCTGGGCCGGGGCGTTGCCTCCGGCCACCGAGTCAAACGGCTGGGCGTTCACCAGCCACTCGGTGATGAAGCCCTTGGAGGGGCCTCCGCGCAGGTAAGGGGCGGGATCGACCGGGGCGTTTGAGCAGCCGTCAGCGGCGCCCTCATGCTCTCCGGGGTCGTAGCCCGTCGGGTCGATGGTGTGCGGCATGTCTATGGGGGTGCCGTTTTCGTCTTCAAAGCGGGCGCACATGATGTAGCCGCCGCCATTTTCATAGGTGGCGATGGCGACCAGGTTCTTGCCCGGATCGAGCCAGACAGGGACCTTGAAGGAGAACGGGTTGTGCGGGGCGCAGCGCTGGAAAGCTCCGGCGGGACGGCCATTGACCTTGACCGAGATGGAATCATCCGAGCCGATTCCCAGCTGGATACAGCGGCCGACATCGGAGTCATTGATGACATAGGTATAGGCCACGCACATGCACAACTCGACGTTCGCCTGGAAGGCGCCGCCGCCCTGCAGGTCATAGACGCCGTTGGGGGAAGAGACGGGCACCAGCACGGACTCCGCGGTGAAGGGGTCGGGGCCGGTCCAGAACCTCTCCATCGCCGTCCCGCCGAGGTTGGTGAGCCCGCTGATTTCCGGGGCGAGGCCGCCATAGTCCGGCGTAAAGATCAGCCCATCTTCGGGGATGATGGTCTCGTCGGCGATCTCTCCATCGACGTCGCTGATCCATTCCGTGGCCATAACATCGATGGGTATGTTGCAGCCGTTCCAGGTGGCCAGGGTGTAGGCCGGGGTCATGAGGACCTGGCGTATGAACGGGCTGTTGATAATTTCAAACTCGCCGTCGCCGCCGCCCTCGGGCTCCGGCTCGGGGTGAGCGTCCGGGCCCGGCTCGTAGCCGGTGGGGTCGATCGTGGTCGGGATCGGCAGGGGCTCGAAGTTCTCATCTTCGAAGCGGATGCACATATTGTAGCCGCCGCCGTTTTCGAAGGTGTAGACCGAGATGAGGTTCTTGCCCGGGTCGAGCTGGGCGGTTCCCTTGTCGGTGAAGCCGGGGTGTCCCGCGCAACGCGGGGTGGTGATCACCGGGCGCCCGTTGACGCGCACCGTGCCGGCATCGTCTGATCCAAAGCCGATGCCTACCTGGATGGGCTCATCGCTGTCATTGACCGCGTAGAAGAACGCGGCGCACATCACCTGCTCGACGTCTGTTCCGAAGATGTCGGCGCGCTGGAAGTCGTAAAAGCCATCCGCGGAGGTCGCGCGAACGAGGATGGATTCACTGAAAGGGTCGCCAGGGGCGTCGACAAAGAGAGCCTCGGCCTCGGGGCTCATGATTCCGATCCCGGAGATCTGGCTCTCGCCCTCGTAATCAATGCCGAAGATCATGCCCTCTTCGGGAATGATCCACTCATCGGTAATTTCATCGGCATCGTTAATCCAGGGGCCGTCCATCTGGTCGACCGTGATATTGCAGCCCTGGACGCCGCCGGACATGGTATAGGCCGGGGTCACGAGAATTTCGCCAACATACCCTTCGAGGCCGCTGGAGAGGCCGGAGGCTCCGCCTACGGTTATCTCGTTGTCGTCAATCGTCGCCGTGCCTGAAAAATTGCTGATCGTCCAGGCGCCTGAGCGGGTCAGGGTATAGCTTACGGTCGCGGCGGTGATGCCTTCCCAGTAGAGCCGCCCGGGCTCGTTGGCGGCTGGTTCGGGGTTGATGTCGCTGGCGGTCCAGGCCCGGTCGTAGTTCTCCTCGAGGTTGTAGGCTCCATCCGCATTGATCGAGACGGTCACATTGACCGTCACCTCTCCGGGGGCGGTCCCATCGGCTTCGAGGGAGCGCTCGGCGGGCGATTGCCAGAGGTCGATTGGTTCGACGCCGACCTCGATCTGTCCTTCGCCGCTGCGAACGTTTCCACAGCCGCCCGGATCTACGAAACGGGCTCGCATGCCCCAGCCGCCTCCGCCGTCCCACACTTTGAACTGGACGAGGTTGCCGCCTGGCTGGAGGGTTACCGGGAAGTCGTTCTGGGTAGTTCCCGCCCCACCCCACCCGCGACAGACGCCGAGGCTGAACACCTCGATGCGGTTGACCTTGACCTGGATGGTGTCGTCGCTGGCGATACCCATTCTCAGGTCGAGAGGGGCTCCCGTTACGTTCTCGACGTAGACCCAGGCGTAGCCCATGGCGTTGTCAGCGCCGGGCGCCTGCGTTTCGAAGTTCAGCAGGTCGCCTTCGGTCATCTGGACGACGATAGGCAGGTTGCCGTCAAGATCTACCGGGGTGTTGAGATGGAAGGTGCCGAAGAGGGCCGGCTGGGTGCCGCCCTCGCAATCTTCCGCTTCGAGAACCGGAGGCATGAGGAGGTACCCCTCCTCGGGGATGATGTTGTTCTCGTTGCTGTCGCCGTCGCAGAGGAAATCAGCTGTGACGAGCTGGTTCGGGTTGCAGCCAGGGCCCGCGTAGGCCGCGGCAACCAGGTACTCCGTGAAGAAACCGTTTTCATCGGTCTGCGCCCGCGCCGCGGGGCATACGAAAGCGATGGACAGCAAGACGGCGAGTGTCTTGAGACATAGAGAAACCATCCGATGATGCAGCATCGAAACCTCCCAACCTGTTGGATTGTGGAAACGCGCGCGGCTACTTGACCTTAGTTTGGATCGCGCGCGTGTATGGAATTCGTTCAAACCTGCGGGGAGAGACCATCGATAAAAGCGAAGCCTCTCCAGCAAGACCCAGGCCGCCCTGACAACCAAAACAACCGCTGGAGCCCCCTGGGCCACAGGTTTGCGAGGTAAATCGTCAAGCCGACAACCTCCAAGATTAGTTCATGGAGAAGGCGATTTCCAGCTACTTACTCTTGAGAAACCCGCAGATTTAAACGATTTCGGCGGGTACCGGCCTCCTGGCCGCAGGGGAGGTTTCTGCATCCCGCGGCCGGTACCCGGCAAAGGTCCAGAGCTTGATATAGGTTGACTTGAAGGGCCGTAGATAAATAATCACGTTCCTGACGCAACTCTTTTGCTCAAAACGTTTTCCCGGTTTTATTCAGATTGGATTTCGAGGATCGAATGAACGATTCACAGGCTGCCCCCGAAGACGAAGTGGACCTCATGAAGGAGATTATCTCGCTGTGCAAGCAGCGAGGTTTCATTTTCCAGTCCAGTGAGATTTATGGGGGACTCAAGAGTTGTTACGATTACGGCCCGCTGGGCGCCGAGCTCAAGCGCAACATCATGAATGAGTGGTGGCGGGCCATGGTGCACGAGCGAGAGGATGTCGTGGGCCTCGATGCCTCGATCATCATGCACACGGATGTCTGGAAGGCTTCCGGGCACCTGGCGGGTTTCGCCGATCCCCTGGTCGATTGCCTGGTCAGCAAGGAACGGTTTCGAGCGGACAACGCCCCCCGGCCCGAGCCGGGGGATGAGTTAACGCTGACCTGCGCCGACAAGGGCCAGGCGAAGGCCTACCAGAAGGCTATCGAGGAGCGCTTCGGCATCGAGCTGAAGCGCGGCGGCAAAACCCTGCAGGGGCTGAAGGTGATCGACGAAGAGACCTTCGGCTTTTTCCCGGACGACTCCGGGGACGCGGCCGAAAGTTTTCCCTACCGGGGCTATGTGAGCCCGGAGATCGGCAGTCCCTTCCTGAGCGACGAGAGGCAGTTCAACCTCATGTTCCGCACCAGCCTCGGACCGGTCGATCCGGTCCAGCAGTTGGCGAAGGCCATCGAGGGTAAGGCGCTTTCCCAGGATGAGGCCCGGGAGCTCATCGAGCAGAAAATCGGCGAGAACGCCGTCTACCTGAGGCCCGAAACTGCCCAGGCGATGTTCGTTCAATTCGCCAATATCCAGCAGGCGCTTTCTCTCAAGGTGCCTTTCGGTATCGCCCAGATGGGAAAATCCTTCCGCAACGAGATCACGGTTGAGCATTTCATCTTCAGATCCTGCGAGTTCGAGCAGATGGAGATGGAGTACTTCGTCGAGCCGGGCACGCAGAAGGAGGCGCTGGATTTCTGGAAGGATAAGCGCCTGAGGTGGTACCAGCGCTACGCCAACGACCCGTCGAAGTTTCGTCTCCGCCAGCATGAACCGGATGAGCTCGCCCACTATGCCGATGACTGCTATGACATCGAGTACGAATATCCCTGGGGCTGGGGAGAGCTTGAAGGGATCGCGAGCCGTACCGACTACGATCTCAAGAAACACTCCGAGAACTCCGGGGTGCGGCTGACCTATTTCGATCAGGAGAAGGACAACCCGGAGACGGGCAAGAAGGGCGTCCACTATACCCCCTACGTGGTTGAGCCGGCGGCCGGCGCCACGAGGACCACCCTCATGTATCTTCTCGACGCCTTCTGCTACGACAGCCCAAGGCCCGATGCAAAGGGCAACGTGAAGACCCGCCGCGTCCTCAAGCTGCACCCCCGCCTGGCGCCCTACAAGGTTGCCGTGCTGCCGCTGGTGAAGCGAGATGGAATGCCCGAGCTTGCCCGTGAGATCGTGCAGCAGTTTTTCAATTCCGGGATCAATGCGAAATACGATGAACAGCACCAGGTTGGAAAGCGCTACGCGCGTCACGACGAGGTGGGTACGCCCTATTGCCTGACCGTGGATGGCCAGTCTCTCGAAGATGGAACCGTTACCCTGCGCGATCGTGACACCACGGAGCAGGAACGTATCAAGATCGATGAGGCTCTGCAGGTAGTGGCGGGTCGGTTGGCCGAGTCTTGACAGGAAAACAATCGATGGCCGACCCTCATCCGGACTTTCGCGCGACGGTAGAGACCTACAGTGGTCCACTGGACCTGCTGCTCTACCTCATCAGGAAGGATGAGGTTGATGTGTTTGACATACCCGTTTCCCGGGTGATTGAGCAATATCACGAGCACCTCGATTTCCTGCGCGATGTCGACCCCAACGTCTCCGGCGAGTTTCTCGTCATGGCCGCGCGCCTCATGGAGGTTAAGAGCAAGCTGCTGCTGCCGCGAGAGGTGCTCGAAGACGAAGACGAGGAATACGAGGATCCCCGCCTCGAGCTGGTAAAGCAGCTCCTGGAGTACAAGAAATTCAAAGAGCGCGCGCTGCTGCTTGAGAAGAAGATGGATTCGCACAAGCGGCGCTATGTGCGCCCTCGACAGGCACTTGCCATCGACGCCGAAGATGTGGCGGAGCCGCTGCCGCTTGGCAACACCGATGTCTGGGATCTCCTCACGGCCTTCCATCGGATCCAGCTTGTGATCGCGCAGCGCGTTCCTCACGAGGTGATGCTTGAGGATCGCCCGATCGAGGACTTCATCGAAGAGGTGAAGGAGCTTCTCCAGGCGGCTTCCGATGGAGGCTGCCTTTTTGAAGACCTGTTCCAGGGAGCCCGGACGAGAGGCGAGGCCATCGGCTACTTCATCGCGGTCCTCGAACTGGCCAAGCAGTATCTTCTCACCCTTACCCAGGACAAGCCCGGATCTGAGATTCGGGTTCAGCGTCGTACCGAGGAAGACATCGAGCGCCTCCAGGCAGAGGAGAGTGAGTCCGCCGAGGCGGAGCCGGCCGAGGAGCATCTGCTTCGGGGCGAAGGCGAGGAAGTTCTCGCGGAAGACCGCGATGGGTCGAGCGGCGTTGAGGCCGAGGCGAATGAAGGCGGGGAGCCCGAATGAAGGTCGCTCTTCTTGCCTCGGGGCCTTTCGCCATTCCCGCGCTGGAAGCCCTCCATGCCGGCGGGCCGGATTTCGAGCTCTGCGATGTCATCAGCCGTCCTGACAGGCCTGCGGGCCGGGGCCGCCAGCTGCGCCCGAACCCCGTAAAGTCCCGGGCTCTCGAGCTGGGACTCGATTGTCACACCCCGGTCTCGGTCAACACTGCCGAATTCTGCAGGGAACTGGAGGCGCGGACTCCGGATGTCTTCATCGTCGCCGATTACGGTGAAATTCTTAAAGAGGAGGTTCTCGCCCTGCCGCCGCTGGGCTCTTTCAACCTGCACGCCTCGATCCTGCCGGCCTATCGCGGCGCGGCGCCGGTGGTTCACGCCCTGCTGGGCGGAGAGGCCGAAACAGGGGTCACACTGTTTCGGATCGAGCTTGGGCTTGATAGCGGTCCGGTGCTGGCCTGCTCGCGAACGCCGATCGATCCCGCGGAGACGGCTGCCGAGCTCGAAGGGAGACTCTCGATGCTTTCTGCCGAGCTGCTGCTCGAGCAGCTTCCGCTCATGGCGGGAGGAGAAACCGTGGAGGCCGTTCAGGATGAGACCCTGGCGACCCTGGCGCCCAAGCTGAAAAAGAGCGATGGGCTCATCGATTGGAATCGGCCGCCGGCAGGTGTACATGACCTGGTCCGCGCGATGAACCCGTGGCCGCTGGCTTACGGGTTCTTTGTCCCCTTACAGGGAAAGGTGAAGAGGGTCAGCATTCTTCGCTCGGCGCCGTGTGACAAGGATGCGTCTTTTTCGGACCCGGGGGTCGTGTGCGGAGTCGATGCCGAGAGCTTCTCGGTCTCCTGCTCCGGCGGCGCTCTTCGGATTCTTGAATTGCAGCGAGAAGGGAAGCCCGCAATGGACACATCGGCTTATATGCGAGGCAACCCGGTTGAGCCGGGGGATCGCTTTGAGGAAACTTTGGAGAAGGGTCCATGAACGAAGAGTCCCGGACGGAGCCTCCGGCGAAGGAATACGCCGCGGTGCGAAAGGCGGCGCTTGAGATGCTGTGTGAAGCCGAGAGCGGCGGGCGGTTTGTCGATGAGCTGTTGTCGGAGCGCATCGGCGACTTCGAGCGCCGCGACCGGCATCTTCTGCAGGAGATCTCCTATGGAGCGCTTCGCCACCAGAACACGCTTGACCGGCTCTTGAAGCTCTACGTCAAGCTGCCGATGGATCGCCAGGCCGCGGCGGTGCGCTGGGCGTTGCGGCTGGGCTCCTACCAGCTGGTCTACCTCAACCGCGTTCCCGCGCATGCCGCGGTAAATCAGACCCTTGAGGGCATGAAGGCTCTCGAGGGAGTTGGAAGAAAGAACGTCGGCTTCGTTAACGCGGTGCTCCATCGGCTCATCGCTGACATTACCAGGAAGACAACAGATGACCCGCCTGAGCCCGACGACCCCAACATCCTGCCCTCAAGGGGAGGCTACTGCCACTTCAACCGTCCGGTGCTGCCGCTGGTCCGGCTCGACCTTGTCGACCACCTGAGCGTTAAGTATTCCTATCCCCGCTGGCTGGTGAAGACCTGGATCTCCCGCTTTGGAGCCCAGGAGACGAGAGCCCTGCTGGTTGCCGGGAACCGCACTCCGCGCCTGTGCGCCCGGGTGACCGCCCACGCGCCGCCGGATGCCGAGGTCCTCGCGGCGTTGGGAGAGGAAGGTTTCGAGGTCGAGGCCGGACCGCAGGAGCGGACGATTCTTTTTGCCGGGGGCGGCCCCGGGCCATCAGGAGCCCTGGAGAAGGGTTGGATCCAGTTCCAGGATCTGACCGCCATCCAGGCCGGCGCCGCCCTGGCTCCGCCGCCCGGCGCCAGGGTGCTCGACCTGTGTTCGGCGCCTGGGGGGAAGTCGGCCCAGTTGCTCGAAGGCCTGGGAGATGGCGGCTCCCTGCTGGCGACAGACCGCAGCGAGTCACGGCTGGCGCTGGTGGAGGCCAACCTCTCGCGTCTCGATGGCGCCTGGAAGACGGCTGTCGTGCCCGCGGAGCCGGAGGCGATCGACCTGGGGGAGAGCTTTACCCATATCCTCGTTGATGCCCCCTGCTCGAATACCGGGGTGCTTGGCAGGCGTCCGGAGGCGCGCTGGCGGGTGCGGCGCGAGAACCTCGACTCTCTGTCTTCCCTGCAGGACGGGCTGCTCGATGCAGCCGTTCGGCATCTTGGCCCCGGCGGACGGCTGGTCTATTCAACCTGTTCGATCGAGCCGCAGGAGAACGAGGAACGCGTGGCGGCGTTGCTGCGCCGCGACCCATCCCTGGTCGAGCTGGACACCCGGCTCTTTCTTCCGCATCGCGTCGATGCCGATGGCGGCTACTACAGCCTGCTTCGCAAGCAGCCCTCGAAAGAGAGCTGAGCGACGATTCATTCCCGAGGCTTCTTCTTCAGTTCTCGCAGGGTCTCGGCCTCGGGGAGCGAGCCATAGGCCGCGTCGAGAGGGAAGCAGCCGCTGACCAGGCCGCCGCGCGGGGCGGTGGTGCAGTCGCTGAAGGTTCGGCAGATACGCTTGCGCGCAAGCTCACCGCGTTCGAGTGTATCTGCTGGCAGGTCGGGGTAGCTCAGGGCCATGCGGCCGATGCCGACAAGGTCCATCCAGCCATCGCGAACGAGGCCTTGGGCGACATGAGGCAGGTACTCCTGCAGGTAGGAGAGGGCCGAGCCGGCCACCACCATCCCGGGGCATTTCTGCTTGAGGGCGCGGGTAGCGTGCAGGTGCCGGGCGACGCTTCGGAGAGGGTCCTCCGGCGGCAGGTAGCCGTCCGATGGAGGGTAGAGAGCCGGTCTCTGCAGGTGGGGATTGTAATACGGGCTTCCGCCGGAGAGATTGACGAGCCGGATGCCGAGCTCCTCGAGCAGCGCCAGGAAGGCGTGCCCTTCTGAGAGATCCTGCTCAACGGGATTGGCCATGTCGACTCCGAATCCAAGGCGATAGGGCTCCCCTTCGGGGCAATGTTCCGGGACGCCCTCCTCGCCATCTCCGCCCTGGCGGAAGGGTATGCTGTCGAAAATACTGACCCTTACCGCGACATGAAGGCCCTGAGCCTCCCGCCGGATTCCGCTGACGATCTCTCGCAGAATCCGGGTGCGATTTTCAAGCGAGCCGCCGTAGGGTCCGGGCCGTGTATGGGCTCCGAGAAATTCATGCAGGAGATAGCCATGGCAATGCTTGATGTCGACAAAGTCGAAGCCCAGCTCCCTGGCGCGGACAGCGCCGGCGATGAAGCTCTCGATGAGGTCTTCGACCTCGGAGTCGTCGAGGATCGCCGAATCGTCTGTGACGCCAACGCGGGCATCCAGCAGCG
The DNA here is from genome assembly GCA_965659285.1 of Planctomycetota bacterium. GTDB lineage: Bacteria > Planctomycetota > UBA8108 > UBA8108 > UBA8108 > UBA8108. The sequence continues at coordinate 15,916 of CBFHWB010000011.1, forward strand.
GGTGACGAAAGGCGATCCTTGGCCGTCCGCCGCCGTCTTTTCCGGGCCGGGCGAATCGTCCCGAGTGGGTGAGCTGGAGCCCGGCGATGGGCTCCGAGGTCGAGCCGAAGCGGTCGCGATGGGCCTCCAGGAGAACATCGCGGAGCTTCTCCAGGCCGGCCAATGTGTGTTCGGCGATGACCAGCTGGTTAGGGTTCGCGCGCCCCTCCGCCTCCACGGCGACCGCTTCTCCGCCCCAGATCAGCTGGGCGCCGCTGATCCCGAAGCGTCGCCAGCGCCGCAGGGTGAGCTCCCCGGGGTTGCCGTCCTCGGCGCCATCCCAGCCTTCCATGGGCTGTATCATCCAGCGGTTCGAGGCAATTTTTCCGCAGATCTCCAGGCTCTTTGCCAGGGGGGATCCGGGGGCACGGAGGATTTCGTTGTCGACTGGAACCTCCGGGCAGAGTTCGTGAAGATGCCCGCGGAAGCTGTCGACATCGCGATGGGAGCCCACGCGGGTGTAGCGCGAATAGCTTGAGCTGGAGTCTGGGGTCATGTTCAGGACGGAACTTCCCGGCCGCAGGCGGCGGGGCCGGCGGTCTTGCCGGGGCTGGAGAATCGGATTTTACTTGCCGTAGTCACTGGGGCCGCCAAGATCTGTTCGCTCGGAGGCCGACAGGTTCTGCCTCCATCAGAATGAAAAAAATCAACTTGTCATTATTTTTCCGGAGGCGAGATGAGTTTCAGAATCGAAGGCAAGGTTGCCCTGGTCACCGGCGGTGGCCGGGACATTGGCCGGGCGTGTTGCCTGGAGCTGGCGGCAAACGGCGCGGATGTCGTGGTTAATTACCATTCCAGCTCTGAATCAGCCCTTGAGACCGTTGCCGAGATCGAGGCTCTCGGCCGCCGGGCCGTAGCGGTAAGGGCGGATGTAACGAAACCCGATGACATCCTTGCGCTAAAAGAGGCCGCGGTCGATTTCGGCGCCGGGCGCGTTGACATCCTGGTCAATAATGCCGGCGGAATTATCCGCCGCGCCTTCCTGGCCGACCTCGACCCCGAGCTGCTCGCTGAGACGTTGAAGCTCAATTTCACCAGCGTGGTGCTGTTGTGCCAGGCGATCGTCCCGGTCATGGCAGAGCATGGCGGAGGGAAGGTGATCAACATCTCCTCGGTTGCCGGTCACAATGGAGGCGCGCCGACAACGCCTCACTACGGCCCGGCGAAGGCCGCGGTCTCGAACTTTGCCCGGACGCTCACCAAGGAATTCGGGGGGAGCAACATCCAGGTCAACAGCGTCGCGCCCGGGATTATTGACAATCGCTTTCACGAGGATCATACTCCGCCGGAGATGTTTGAGAAGCTGGTGGCCGGCGTGCCTCTCGCCCGCGCGGGAACGAATGAAGATGTGGCCGGCGCGGTCGCGTTCCTCGCCTCGCCGAATGCCGATTACATCAGCGGCGATGTCATTCATGTGAATGGCGGGCTGTATTTTGGCCAGTAGGCCTTCGCGAATCATGGACCAGGAATTCGATCCACACAGCATTCTCTTTCACGGTCACGGTCTCATCGCGGTTGATAAACCCGTGGGGGTGCCGGTTCACCGTGGGACCGGCCATGACACGGGCCTGACAGAGCTTCTCGGCGAATGGATCAGCCTCAACCCCGGGTTGCTCGATGTGCGCCCGGGGAAGAAGCTCCATCCGGTTCACCGTCTCGACCTGGAGGCCTCGGGGATCCTGCTGCTCGCGGCCAAGACCTCCGCCGCGCGTGCCGCGAAACGCGCCTTTGAGGCGCGAGAGGTTTCGAAGACCTATCTCGCGCTCGTTGCCGGCCCGATGGACTCCGTCGGCCAGTTGAAGGGGAAGATCCGCTCAAAGCTTCGCGGCAACTACCGCTACCTGCCGGCCAGCCTGAGCTACCGGCGCCTGCGCGGAGATGAGCGGATGAGCCTGGTCGAGGTTCGGCCCGAGGGAGGTCGGACCCACCAGATCCGGGCCCTGATGGCCAGGGCGGGCCGCCCGCTTGTGGGAGATCTTCGCTACGGAAAGCCGAAACCCTCGAGGCAATTCCGGGAGCGTTTCGGCATGGAACATTTCCTGCTCCATTCCTGGCGGCTGGGGCTCCCCGAGAAGGTGATGGGCCGGCCTCTGGACCTGGAGGCGCCGCTGCCGGCGGCTTTCCATTCCGTCATTGAGCAGAAGGGCTGGGGCGCTCTCGAGCAGGGCTCGGATGGAGAATGGGTGGCCCTGGATTAGGACGCGGGGAGATTGAAGGTCTCGCTCTCGCGGGCCACTTCCGGCACCGGGAGATCATCTTCTGGCTGGAGGACGTTTTTCAATACCACGAGGAAGAAGACGAGGCAGGCTATCAGCCAAACGGTGCCGACCACCTGCGGTTCGGCCCCGGTAAGCCGGGAGAAGGCCATGGCGTCGTTCTGGTTGAAGGCCGCCCCCTGGTCCGCAAGGATATCCCAGTAGATGTCGAAGATGGAATAGAGGCAGGTAAAGGTTCCTATCGCGCGAAGCAGCAGGATGCCTATTGTCGATGGGGCCAGGAATCCGCAGAGGACGAAGGCGACCGCGAGTCCGGAGGCGAAGGTCCTGGAATAGGAGTCGCGGATAACCGTGGTGATGGCGGCGACGAGAATCAGGGTTAACAGTCCGAAGACCAGGGGCACGAAATGTCGCGCCCTTGAGAGGTAGAGGATCATTCCTCCAACGAACATGCTGCCGAGGTAGCCCGCGGTAACGATCAGGGTCTCGCTGCCGCCCTCAGTTTCGCAGGCGCCGCCTTCGTCCGCGGTGATCAGGATCGAGATGATTTTCCCGCCTGTAAACAGAGCCATGATGCCGTGGCTGAGCTCATGGAAGAGTACAACCATGAGCTTGATGGGCTGCACCAGGGGGGAAGACCAGAGGTAGAAGACGAGGCAGGTCAACACCACCTGGAGGGCCAGGTGGCTGACAGAAAACGGGCCGTCCTTACCGGCGCCCGGAGGGCATGCCGGGGCCGTATGGCCATAGTTGGTGATTTCGTAGGACATCTTCTGCTCGTCGCCTCGTTTCAGACCGCCCAATCCGTTTCAGACGCGCAAATTGGGCGAAGAAATATACAACGCACAGCGGGATGAGGCACGAGGGCGGTAACGCCAGCTGTAAAGCCCTTTGATGGAAAGGCTTAAGGCTTTCTGATAAGGGGAGATGCTCAAGAATTACAGGACCAGGGCGAACGTTACCGCTCCTTGGCCTGGTGTCGAGCGCCGGGTTTGATGGTCGGGCCCAGGCTTCGTACAGGTTGATGCACCCTGGGCGCTTCGAGCGAAACCTGAAGAGACCGGCCGGGCGGAGACGGCTTTCCCGCGTAACCACGCTCACCCCGTCGACCGGCTTCACCGCTAAATCGGTGGGTGTTTATCCAGTTGGATCGCCCTACAATGTCCGCTGGATGCGCCGGGGCCGACCTGTTATCCGGGCGGAGAAGAAATATTTTTTACCGCACTGAACGGGAGGGTTTCTTGAGTCAATTCACAAGGCGACACCTGATCTTGATGGGGGCGCTGGCAGCTCTGTTGCCAGCCGCGGCGTTCTGCCAGGAGGAGCAGCGCAGTCTCGAACTGGAGAAGATCGAGGGGGCGAGCCCCCGGAACATCATCTTCGTACTGGCCGATGACCATCGCTACGATGCCATCGGCTTTCTTGATCACCCATTCCTGAAGACGCCCCGCCTCGACTCGCTTGCATCGGGCGGAGCCCACTTCCCCAGCGCTTTTGTGACCACCTCGCTCTGCTCGCCGAGCAGGGCATCCATCCTGACCGGGTTGTTCATGCACCATCACAACGTTGTGGACAACAATGATCTCGCTCCTCCGGGAACGATTTTCTTTCCCCAGTTTCTACAGAAGGCCGGCTACGAGACGGCCTTTGTCGGCAAGTGGCATATGGGAGGCGGCAGCGATGCTCCCCGCCCGGGCTTTGACCACTGGGTGAGCTTCAGGGGCCAGGGCCGCTATTACCCGGCCAAAAAATGGAAGACGATGCTGAATATCAACGGCAAGCGTGTTCCCCAGAAGGGCTATATCACCGACGAGCTGACCGACTACGCCCTCGAATGGCTCGAGGGCCGTTCGCTTAAGAAGCCGTTTTTTCTTTTCCTGTCGCACAAGGCCGTTCATGCCCGGTTTGAGCCCGCCAGGCGGCACGCCGAGCAGTACGCGGATGCCAAGATCCCTGATCCGCCAACCCAGGCGGATACTCCTGAGAACTACCGCGGCAAGCCCATGTGGGTCAAGAATCAGCGCAACAGCTGGCACGGCGTAGATTTTCCCTATCACAGCGACCTGGACGTGAAGGAGTACTATCGCAATTATTGCCGGACCCTTTCGGCGGTCGATGACAGCGTGGGCCGACTGCTCGACTGGCTGCGCGAAAAGAAGCTCGAGCAGAAAGCGCTGTTGCTCTATATGGGCGACAACGGCTTTCTTTTTGGCGAGCATGGCCTGATCGACAAACGCAACGCCTACGAGGAGTCCATGAGGATTCCGATGCTGGCACATTGTCCGGAGCTTTTTCCAGGCGGAACGGTAGTGAAGGGGGTTGTCGCCAACATTGACATCGCCGCGACCTTCCTGGCCGCGGCGGGGCTGAAGGCGCCCGCCTATATGGACGGCACCAGCTTTCTCGACCTGGCCTCCGGCAAGCAGCCCCTCTCCCAGTGGCGTCAATACCTTCTCTATGAATATTACTGGGAATGGAACTTTCCCCACACCCCAACGGTGTTCGCTCTTCGCGGCAATCGCTTCAAGCTGATCGTTTATCACGGCATTTGGGACACCGATGAGCTCTACGATCTGAGCGCAGACCCCCTTGAACAGCACAACCTGATCTACGTTCGGGAGCATGCGGCCACCGCGGCGAAGATGCGCAAGGCGCTGTACGAGCGCCTTGAGAAGAGCGGCGGCATGAGCGTCCCCTTCGGCTTCAAGCGCGGCACCGGCGCCAATCTGCGCCGCCGGGACGGCTCAAAGGCCGCGCCTTTTCCGCCTGGAGTTTTACGGGAGAAAAACGGGAAGAATTAATCGTCAGCCTGTTCGCCGCAGGCGCCTCCCAGCTTGCATCCTGACGCGCAGGTCTGCAGCTGGTGGTCGGCGCAGGGGCATCTAAAGGAGGTTTCGGCCCCCAGCATTTCGCACATCAGCATCACGGGGAGGCCGACAATGTTCAGATAGCAGCCCCGGATCGAGGCGACCAGGTCGTGTCCCCGGGTCTGGATTCCGTAGGCGCCGGCCTTGTCGAGGGGGTCGCCTGTTCGCACATAGGCCTCGATCGCATCGTCGGTGAGTTGTCTGAAGGTGACGTGGCTGACCTCCACGGCAACCCGTGTCGGAGCGCCGTCCCGAGCGATGGCGATGGCACTGGCTACCCGGTGGACGGACCCCGAGAGCGTTCGGAGCATCTTCCGTGCCGCGCTTTTATTTTCCGGTTTGCCGAGAGTTCTTTCCTGCCCCCCCCTGACGATCGCCACGATCGTGTCGCAGCCGACGACCACATTGTCAGCTCCTGAGTCGCATTGGGAAAGCACCCACTCAGCCTTGAGCCGAGCGCGTTCCTGGCACACAGAATAGGCGGCCCCATTAACGGTTGATTCATCGACACCGTCAGGCGAGCGGGCTTCGTAAGGGAGGTCCAGCTGGTCAAACAGTTCGCGGCGTCGCGGCGAGCTGGATGCGAGTATGAGGTTCATGGGCGGGAATCTGGTCCGGAGCGCCAGGCGCTGTCAGCCGAGTATGGATGCGGCGACTTCGGCCCAGTGAGTGTCACGCCGCGGAAAGCAATAATCCGGATGGCTGGAGAGGATGGCCCTGGCCTCCTGCCGCGCCTCGGGCGTCTTGAGCATCTTGTGGCTCGCCTTGATTTCTCCCAGGCGCTCCTCTCCCATCGAGCGGTGGCGAGGAGAGAACGCTGCGGGGGCATGGGCCTTGGAGAGCAGCTTGTAAGCCTCGTCGACCTCGTCGTCGGTTGCGTTCAGGTTAACTCCGAGAAGGGCGAAATAATTGGCGTGGGGCTCTCCATCAGAACCCTTGAGGGACAAGGGTAGCGGGTTGGAAAGGTAGACCCTGTAGCTGTAGAGACTCACAACAGGGGTGACGGCTCGTTTGCAGGTCGAGATGGCTCGGCGGAAAAATGCCCTGACGGAGGCTTTTTTTGCATCGAGCAGCAAGCTCACCAGCTCGGAACAATAGCACCCCAGGACCACCTCTTTGATCTTATCGTTGGCTCCTTCCAGAAGAAAAGAGTCCAACTCGGCAGACCCCTTTTCTTCCAGGCCCGCGATCAGGCTCGAAGAAGCGGTTTTTTCAGGTATTTTAGCCGTTTTTTTTCTGGCCATGCGGAATCCATTCAAGGCTTATGGATACGGTCGTAGGTCCATTATCATCATGGATCGTATGGAGTACAGCTAATGTGTGGCTTCAGCGCTGGGCATTGACAGAAGTGACAGTATAATAATTATTTATGTAATTGTCGTAATGCGTCCGGTTGTCGCTTTTCAGCCGGTCTGCCCGGAAAATCAAAAGTTTCGCCTGAATTCCTTCAGCTGGTTTGATTCATGAGAAATCTTATTGTTTTCGTGAGTGTTGGTGTGGCCGGGCTCATTTGCTGTACAGCCCGCCTGGATGGCCAGGCTATAGGGGTTGCGCCCGCTCCAGGCTCGCGTCCCGGGCAGGTGTCTTACCGGGGGTTGGTTCCGGGTGTCACGCCGGTTGCCGAACTGCTCAGGCGTCTCGGCCAGCCGGCGTACGAGGGCGGCTGGTATGACTGGAAGTTGCTTTATAAGGCGAAGGCCGGCCAATTCGATGCCTTTCATCTCTTCGGCGGCCGGAAAGAGGGGAAGCTCGGAACCATCGAGGCTGCAACGGTTCCCGAGGGTTATGAGAGCGCCGACAGGATTCGCAAGCGTCTGGGCCGGCCGGAGTTTGAGCTGATTCTGCCGGGCGGGCAACGTCTTCTTGATTACAGCCGACTGGGCGTTCGCTTCACCCTTTCTTCGCGTTCACAGACTATTGGCGCGGCCTATTTCCCGCGCGGTTATCGGCGAGTCCCCCCGGGCTATCGCGCGCATCTCGATCTTAGCCATTTACGCCAGGGCGCCCAGCCGCGGCCCTCCAGTCCGCCGGATCCCAGCCTGCTCGCGGGCGCATTTGAGCTCGATATCAGCCCTGTGGAGGCTGGCTGGCTGAAGGGAAAGTATACAATTCACGACCCACTGAAGGCCCGGTGTGTGGTCATCGCCCGTGGGGGACTCAAGCTTGCGATTGTCGGCGCAGATCTCTTTGGCCTGCTCAAGAGCGAGGTTGACCCGATCGAGGCACGGCTCAGAAAGCTGGGCATCTCTCACTTGCTGCTGGCGATGTCTCACAATCATGCGGCGCCTGACACCATCGGAATCTATGGATTCTACCCGAAGGAATACGTTGGCTATCTGCAGGCGCGCATCGTCAAGGGGGTCTCCGTTGCTCTCTCCCGGCTCGCGCCGGTAAAGACGTTGTTGGTCGGCTCCGATGAGCTTTCGCTCGCGGGCGCCCGGGTCAGCGGTCTGTTTCGTAACGCCCGGAATCCCGGGATCGTTGACCCCCAGATAGCGACTATCCAGGCGCGCGGGGCGAATGGCCGGCCGCTTGTAACGCTGGTTCATTTTGCCTGCCACGTGGAGGGCCTTGAAAAAGGCCCGAAGGAAATCAGCGCCGATTTCCCAGGTTATCTTTGCGACGAGCTTGCCCGGCGAAGCGGCGCCCCCGCGATTTATCTTAACGGGGCGATAGGCGGGATGATTTCCGGAGATACGATTGAGCGGACCCATGGGCAGGCGCGCAAGGCGGGCCTGCGCCTTGCGGATGAGGTTTCAAGGATCCTCGCCCTGGCCGTTCCCAGCGCAAAGGCGGAGTTTGGTTTGCGGAGATCCCGCATCGAGATCCCGGTAACGAACCCCCGTCTTCTGCTGTTCGAGAAGCTCCACCCCGACCGCAGGGTTTTTGATCGTGGCCGGGCGGTCTCAGAGCTCTTTCATGTTCGGCTTGGAGATGCCGAACTGCTTACGGTTCCCGGGGAGCTGCTGCCGGAGTTGTCTTTCGAGCTTCTCGAAAAGATGGGGGGCTATCCCCGGATGATCGTCGGACTCTGTAATGACGAGCTGGGTTACATCATTCCGGCCGAAGATTTTCGCAAGGGAGCCTATGAGGAGTCGATGTCGGTAGGGCCGGCGGCGGGCCCGGTGCTGCTGCGTCGGGCGCTGGAGCTGCTCGAGCGAGAAGGTCGCTGAGGCGCCCTTTTTGCTTAATGGGCTCCCTGGAGGGGTTTATCATGGGGACCTGGGTCCCCGGCCATTTTCGTGAATGAGCCTCAACTGGAGCACTTGATGTTTAGAGCATGGCGAATGTTGTATCTCGCGGCGCTGCTGGGCTGTTTCTGCCTGCCGGCTGCGGGGAATGATTTTGTTCGCGGTGACTCCAACGGAGATGGCGAGGTTAATATCTCAGATGCGCAGTATTCGCTGAGATGGCTCTTTCTCGCGGGCAGGGAGCCGGACTGCCTTGCGGCCGCTGACACCAACGACGATGAGTCGGTTGATATTTCTGATCCGATCCGTGTGCTTGAATACCTCTTCCTGGGCGGCCCGCGGCCCGCCCCCCCATTTCCCGCTCCGGGACCGGATCCGACTCCCGGGCTGGCCTGTGGCCCACCGATCGCTCTTGAGCTGACCTGTGTCGTGCGCGGACCGATCGTTCAACTGTCCTGGGAACTGGAGGGAGAGGTCGAGAGAGTCGATGTTTACAGGGGCGGCAGGCTCCTGGCTGAGCTGGGCGCCGAGGCTCGGGAGTACAGTGACGCGCCGCTTGCCGGTGTGCCCCACGAATACCGGGTCGCGGTCCTGCTCGGTGGAGAGACGGCTGCCCAGGCCGTCTGCGAGGTGACGGGCGTGTCTCGGAACGAAGCGCCCACGCTCTCCATTGTTTCGCCCCCCCAGGGGCAGATCATCTCCGGCCGCAGCTTCAACCTTCGCCTCCGCGTTGACGATGATACGGGCGTGAGCCGGGTGGTTGTCGACGGAGAAGATGTCGAGCTGCCGATCCCCCTCGTCCTGCCTGCGACTTTGCGAGTCAACCTCAGGAGCGGCGAGCCAGGCCCGCAGCTTCTTCGCATCGAGGTGGTCGACGAGGCCGGCAGAACGGCCTTCGGAGAGCTGGCGGTCGGGTTCAATCCGATTCTCGAAAGAGGTGCGGCGACCGAGGCGCTTACGATCGACATCTCCGGGGACAGCGGCTATGACGAACTGGAGGTGATTGTCGAGCCCTTCCTGGATGGAATCCCTGAGCTCTTGAACGAGTCGGTGCGGGGGGTGCGGCTCTTCAACGGAAATATTCTCGGCGTTCCCGTAGAGGTTGATGGGGACAGGGTGGAGATCGATGGCCCGATTCATTTTGATCTTTTTCCCTCTGATCTTGCCGGAGGCCGGGTCGGGCTCCGGGTGCGGCTCGAGCGGCTGCGTTTCTTCGGAGATGGAGAGAGCGACTTCGGTTTTCTCGGGACCGATGAGTGGGATGCGATCTGGACGGGCAACAACATCGACATCATCGGCACCTTCGCTTTTCAGCCCAGCGCAGATGGCGAGCGGCTTGAGATTATCTCCGATGGTTTTACGGTTGAGATCGGCAGCTCAGATTTCTCCGTCAGCGGTTTCCTGGACCCGATCGGCATCTTTGACGCCCTGGTGAACGCTCTCAGCGGCCTTTTCTCGGGCCAGGTCGAAGACGCCGTTCGCGATGCTGTGCAGGGTGCGGCCGATGGAGAGATTGTGCCGATACTGGCGGAAGCCTTCAGCAATCTGAACCTTGATCTCGCCATCGACTCTGTTTCGCTTGAGACGCGCTTCAACGATGTTGTCGAGAGCCTCGGCGGCTTGTCTTTCCTCTTTGATGGCGGCTGGACCAGTTCCTCCCCCCCCTCACCGACTTATCCGGCTTATCCCGGTTCAGTGCTTGGGCGAGCCCCCTTTCCGGGCTTCCCGCTTGGCGTTGAAGCCCAGCATCCGGTCGATGCGACCATCTCCCTTTCCACCGACACTCTCAACCAGGCCCTGGCCGAGATGGTTGCGGCCGGAGGCCTGGGGACGACGCTCACCCTTGACGACATCGAAAGCCCGCTGCCTCTCAATGTGAGCACCCTGGCGTTGGGTCTGGAGCCCCGGCTTACAAGTCTTCCGGGAGTGGATGCGGAGGATCCTCTCGCGATCGCCGTGTCGATGCGCCATCCGCCGACCATCGTGCCGGGTGAGGGCGCCCTCGATTCGTCCATCCTCGGCGTCGGGGATGAGTGGAGCTGGTTGCCAGGGGACAGCGAGCCTCCGCAAAGATGGAACACCCGCGCCTTTGATGATAGCGGCTGGTCACGGGCTGCCGCGGGGTTCGGCTATTCATCAAACCCTGATGAGACCATCCGGATTCGTACCCGGCCGGAGGGTCTGGCCGAAGGAACCTACACGTCTCTCTACCTGCGGGCGGCCTTCGACCTGGAGGGCCGGGATGAAATAGAGAGCCTCAGCTTGAGGGTTCTTTTTGACGATGCCTTTGTCGCCTATCTGAATGGAGTAGAGATTGCCAGGAGCAACATTGGCGAGGAGGGAACCCCCCCGAGCTTCGATGAGCTTGCCGACAGCGTCGGAGAGCCGGACATCCTGGAGATTGACCTGTTCCAGTGGCAGGGCCTCCTGCGCTCCGAGGGTAACGTCCTGGCGATTCAGGGCCACAACGCGAGCCGTACCAGCTCGGATTTCATTCTCGTGCCGGAGGTTCTTCGTTCACTTCCCGGCCCCGCGGGAATCATCAGCGCGATTCCTGCGGAGCTGCAGGTGGCCGGTCTCGAGATCGCCTTTCTGGCGGATGCCGATGGAGATGGGGTCGGGGAAAACGATGCCGATGGAGAAGCGGACGAGGTGAGCCTTATCTCCTATTCGCTTTCTCTTTCCCTTGAGACCATGCTGGCCCTGGTTCGCCCCCCGGGGGGAGCTCCCACCCTGGTCTTCAATGTGGACACATCCGACCTGAACAAGGATGGGTTTCCCGATGCCATCGTCGGCGGGATCACGGGTCTGGACATACGGGTGGCCGGCGAGACCTTCGACATCCGGGACGAGAACCTGCTGAAGTTCGCCCAGCTGGCCATCGGCCTTTTCGGGCCTTCTCTCGGGGGTATCATCGACACGCTCGAGCTCCCCTCGGTTCCGCTGCCTGAGCTGGCCTTTGATCTGGATGCCGATGGAGAGGCGGATGTTCTCCTGGAAATCCGAGATGCGACCTTTGCCCCGGTTGACACCACCTCCGATGGCGTGGCGGACTGGATCTGCATCCTCTCAGATCTGCGATCTGCGCCGCAATAGCCCGTTTTTCTCCGAGTTACAGTCTCCTGCGAAGAGGCCGCGGGGCTTCGTTGCGAAGGAGAGTGATCGCGCGCTCCAGGATCGGATCGCGTCCGGCCAGGTACGGAAGCTGAAACTCGACGAAGATGTCGGGCTTGACTCCCCTGCCTTCGAGGTCGATGCCATCCGTGAGGCGCTCGATCTGTATCCGGGCGTTTACCGGGAGCATGACTCGCAGTTGGCTGCCGAAGGTTACGTATCCCGCCGCACGCACCGCTCCAGCGGTGGTGTCGCCAACCAACGTGATATTTGCCCCGCCCTTCAGCATGTAGGCGAGCACCTCCTTCGCGCTTCGAGCCAGGTCATCCACCAGAACCGCGGTCGGCCGGCCATCGGCCTCGACCCGCTTGGCGATGGCCTTGAGAACCTGGACCTGCCCCCCCCTCCCCCTGAGATCCAGGACCAGGGCCCGGGCGGAACGAAGCTTCCTGGCCAGGGCTCCCTCGAAGATCGATACGGTCTCGGGCGACAGCAGGTTCCAGAGGTGGATATAACCGACCCCCGGTGCGGTCGGGCCGAGCATGCGAACACTGCGCCGGGTGGAATCAAGGGCGGTAGAGGCCCGGTCGGCAGTGGCTTCGAGGTCGCGGGCGGCTTCGCCCGCTTTTCTGCGGCAGCCAAGGCGGACACGCTCCCCGCCGTCGACCTGGATGGTGTACATCGAATGCCGGGCCTCATAACCGGCCAGCGTTTTGCGAGGCGAATCGGAGAACGCGATTCCATTGACGGTCAGGAGCTCATCTCCGATGCGAAGGCCGGCCTCGCGCGCGGCTCCGCCATACATCAGCTCCCGTACGAAGAAACGTTCTCCCGTGCGGGTTGCCAGTTTTTGTACGGTCAGACCCAGGTGAAAGGCGGGCTTTCCATCCTCCCCCTTGCCGAGCATGCTCGCGTAGCTCCAGGGCGGAATAATCGCCGTGTGAGAAACTCCAAAGCGGTCGATGATCTCGTTGAGAGCCTCATAGGCGGCCTGCGTTGAAATGCTGCGCCGCACCGCCTGAACCAGCTCACCCTCGATTTTTTTCAGCAGCGCTTGCTTGTTCTCCAGGGCGTTGAAGAGCCGGTGGCTTTGGAAACGCCGGGCGAGCTCCCTGGCGTCACGTGCCAGCGCGGGATCGGGCTTGATCCTCAGCCTTACCTCCTGCTTCTTGCGGAGGACAGAGATCTCGTAGGCACCGCCGCCGGAGAGTTCCGAGAGAGTCTGCCCGAGCTTGCGGATGTTCCAGCGCCGGAGTCCGTCAAGCTCTCCGAAGCGAAGTAGAATGTCGCCGGGAAGCAGCCCCGCCGCCGCCGCGGCACTTTCTTCTTCTACCCGCGAGATCCGCAGCCCAGCGGGGGTTTCTTCCAGTCCCACGCCCAGGTAGGCACCTTTCAGGGGAGGATCGAAGCGGCTCTCGTCGGCGCGGCTGAGCGGGTGAGCGAGGAGGAGCAGGAGGAGCAGGAGGTGTCGCATCATTGAGATGTTGCCGTTTCATGTGTCGAGGATCAAGAAACGCGGCGCTTTTTCAAACGCCCGCTGTCAGGATGACCTGCCGGATGCCGCCCGGAAAGAATCCCAACTCGAAGGCGAGGTCCAGCACGGTATAGCGGTCACGAATATCCCGGGCTCTTGCGAGGGCGTCAAAGGCCTCGTCTCTTTCAATGCCGAGCTCGCCGAGGCTGGCCGGGGCTCCGGCGGCCTGGAGGACCGCGCGGATCTCAGCGGCCGAGGGCAGGGCCAGCTCCGCCAACTCCTCGCGCATCTGCGGCCACTCTGCGCGTAGAAGCGCATTCCTTGCGGCGAACCCCGCGAATTTTTTTTCCGCTTGCGGCAGGATGGCCTCCGCGAGCTCTCCGTGGGCGATTCGTATTCTCTCCGATGTTCTCGGCCAGTTGGGAGTCTTCGGGAGCTCAGGGTTTTCCAGGTCGACCAGGTGCTGGTAGAGCGCGGCGCAGAGGCAGGTGGCCACCCCGACCTGGGCTCCATGAAGACGCAGCTCTCTTCCGCAGACGAGAGCTTCCATATCCCAGAGATGGCTGAGGAGATGTTCTCCTCCGCTGGCCGGGCTACTGCTTCCGGCGACGACCATGGATACTCCGCTCAGAACCAGAGCCCGGGCGAGGGCTTCATGGGCGTCACCATCTCCGTCCGGGAGCCCGGCAGCGTGTTCCGTTGCATGGGTTACGGCCTCGTCGACGATTCTTCCCGGGAGAGTTTCGAAGCCGCTGCCTTCGAGTCGATTGCCGAGCCACCAGTCCGCCGTGCTGACGGGCTTGCTCAGAAGGTCTCCCAGGCCGGCCGCGGCGAGGGCGGGAGGCGCCTGGCAAAGAACCTCGGAGTCGAGAATAATAGCGCGCGGCGGCCGCGCGGCGATGGTGGTCTTGAGTCCGTCGACCAGGATGGCGGCGATTCCGCTGGCGTAACCATTCATGCTGGCGGCGGTACCAAAGGCCATGTATGGAACGCCGCTCAGGGTGGCGGCCATCTTGGCGATGTCGTTAACTGTACCCGCGCCAACGGCGATGATGCCGGAGAACCCGCCCGCCTCGACCGCGGCGCATGCCAAGCCAATCTGTTCGGTGTCCGCATGGGGCCCATCCGGCAGGAGGTGAAGTTCGTGTCCGTTTTCCGGGCGTCCCGATGCGCGAAGCGTGTCGGCCCGGCCAAGGGCATCCCAGGTGCGGGGGTCGGCAAGCCAGAGAGGCTTTCGTCCTACATGTTCGGCGGCGAGCCGGGGGATTTCCCCGCAAAGATCAGCCCCGATGAGAATTTCTTCGCTCAGGTCGAGGCCACCCGGAAGGGTCTCACTGCACAGATCCATAAGCTTCATGTTGTCAGCTTACCGTCCCCGCGCGGTTCCAGCTATAGCCGGGTGCGTTATTCAAGGCCATCTCTTCAACCGCGAGAGTCTTTTCAGGGCCAGAAGGAGGCGATCGTGGCTATGGCCCAGATCAATATTCCCCCGCCGATCTTGCCGACGATTCCCAGCAGGCGGCCTGTGGCGGCTCCCCCGCCGGAGCGCAGGGATTCCCGCATGTTCTTGCCTTCTCTTCTTTCCCCGAATAGAGCTCCCAGGAAGGCTCCTCCGCAGGCTCCGAAGACGGACCCTGCGATCGGTATCGGCAGGATGAAGGTGCCCAGGATTCCGCCGGCCAGGCTACCCGCAAGAGCCCAGAGCGCTCCCCTGCGGGAGCCGCCTGACATTCGCGTGCCGGCCGCGCCGGCCGCGAATTCTATTATTTCAGCCAGGAAGGCGATGATCGCAAGTGCCACCAGGGTCGCAATGGAAAACAAGCCGGGCTCTCCACCCCACAGGATGAACCCACCTACAGCGGCGACCATCAGCCAGTTTCCAGGAAGCTGGAGTACGGTTGCGACCAGCAATAGTGAGTTGACAAGCAGCAGTCCGATGGCGAGTAGGATATTGTCCACGGAACAGGCTCCATAACCCGGGTTTGAAGTGCACGGTTGGCGGAAGGGACGGTTACATGCCATGAACGCCCATCATGTCGGGGCGCCCGGAAATGGTGAGGCCTACTGTAGCCCAGGGCGTGTGTTAATACATAATTTAGTCAAGGCCAGATGGCAACCCAGGCTTTTCGGGACAGCCTGCAGGCCAGGCAACAGGCCGGAGAGCGGCTGTAGAGAAGGCAGGGGCCGCCCGGTTGCCGTCAGGGATTGACCGCCAGGGTGCCTTGCTCGTAGGCCATCTCCAGGGATGCGAAAAGCATCCATTGCGGGTGCTTTTCGTCGGTCCAGCGGATGCCCACCTCGTAGGGCGCCTTGCCGTTGCCCCGGACCGAGATGATCGAACCTTGTTTCTGGCCGTAAGAAATACGGGCCCCCGCTTTGAGGTCAAACGGGGGCCTGTTCATTTCTTCGGATTCGCCAGCGTCGTTGGCGTCAGCGTTGTCTTCAGCGGCCTCTCCGCTGGGAGGTTCTTCTGTCGTAACCACCTCTTCGGAAGGTTCCGGCTCTTGAGCCTGGGGAGCTTCCTCTTCGTTAGACATAAGCACTCTCCCATCTTTCAGAAACGCAAAGCCGCCTCAGGCGAATTGAATCACAATCAGCTTTCGCCGCCACCGGCATCGTCACCGCCACCGGCATCGTCGCCGCCACCGGCATCGTCGCCGCCACCGGCATCGTCACCGCCACCGGCATCGTCGGCAGGAGCCTCAGCGGCTTCTTCGCCGTCGTCGGCAGGGCTCTCGTCGTTAGTCTCCGGGGCCAGATCCTCATTCTCGTCAAACCACATAAGCGGGCCTTCTCCAAATAAAAGCGAAAAACGGAAATCCAGGCAGCGCCTGCTACGCAGCCCCAGCCTGATACGAAGAGGTATCCTAACGCTCGTTTGAGGGTTGTCCACCGTACACATCCCTGATTACAGACTTCTTTTCGTCGGCATCGGGGCTTGCCTGCGGGGTTTTTGTCGGCTTCGGGAAATCCATCCGGGTTGAGTTTGTCTCATCTGGTAGAATCGGAAGGCTGTCCCTGGTGACGCGGCCTGGATGGCCATCGTCGCGTCAGGCCTGTTTTTATCATCTTTCATTGGCGAGTATTTACCGATGCTGATCAAGCAATCCTGCCACATAGTTTCTCTCGTGCTGATCACGGTCGCCCTGATGTCATCGCTGAGCGACGATGCCGCAGCCCAGGTGGACGGAGCCAAGCCGGCAGCGAAAAGACCCCTTAACAGGAGCTCGCTCAACAAGTTCAAGGCGAGAGAGACCAAGCCCGCAACCAGCCCCGAAAAGACCGGGACGAAGCCCGCAGTCGATGGCGCGGTTCCGCGAAAAGCCCAGGAAGCCGCGCAGGCTCCGGGCATGGCCGGCTGGATACGACAGAATTGGAAGTGGGTGATTGGGCTTCCCCTTGGGGCCGCCGCCCTCGGTCTCAGTTGGTTTTTTCTTGCTGGAAAAAGGCGGAAGGAGGATGGCGTTGGAGCTCTCTTGAAGCCGATGGCTGCGGGCTCGGAGTCGGGAGATAAAGGTACGGAACGTTTTTCAAGCACCCGGATTCGTGCGGCCGATGTGGACTCCCGTCTTTCCGGCTCCCTGGATGGCGAGGAGGTTGAGACCGACCAGGACTATGCCCTTGTGGTTGAAGAGGGTGCTCTCAGCGCGACCGATCCGCAGGACGGCGGATCGCCTGAGGAGGTCATTGACGCTTATCTTCAGGGCGAAGATTTCGTCGCCGCCTATGAAACCTATGCGCGCCTTCTGGAGGAGGCCAGCTCAACCAGGCTGGACTCGGGTCTTGAGGAGAGACTGGGAGAGGGGCTGGTTGCTAACGGACAGGTGGAAAAGGCCGTTACGGTTTTGGAGCACCATATTGCGACACATCCCGCAGATGAGATTGAGGCGACCGCCTATTTCAATCTCGGCTACTCGCACTTTCATTCACGCCATCTCGAAAAAAGCCGGAAGTTCTTTGGTCTTTTCATCGAGGCCGAGGCGGATGAAACACGTCGGGGGCGCGCCAGGGCAATTCTTGCGGCGATGGAGACTGATCAGGCGTGACAATGGAGGGTGCCTTCGGTCCCCTCAGGCATCCAACAGGTCGCCGGGGGAAGTTTCTTCTTCCTCGAGGTCGGCTAAAAACCGCCTTCCTTCTTCAAGGTCGCCTTCCAGGCTTAAGAGCGGGAGCTTGCTTATAGAGCTGGCGACCTGGTCCCAGGGCACAATGCCCTGCCCCGGGCTACAGGCCTCCCCCTCCGTAGTTTCGTCGGCAAGGGAGCCGCCCTGCAAGCGGTTGAGCAGGTCGGAGCCTGCTGCCGTAGCTGACCCGCCAATGGCGGGCACAGCCAGGAGTTCTGCGGGCAGTCGCCGGGTGTCCAGCCAGAGCCCCATTGGAGCGCCTTCGAATTCTTTCAGACAGACGAGGGTTTCGGGCATCATCGGGAGCTCGCCGGGGCGATTGCCCGGTGTCAGACAAATGGTTGTTGCATAGCGCTCCGCCTGCTCCAGGAGGAACGAAAGCAGCGCCAGGAGCGAATCCATTCGCGTGCGCAGCTCAACGCCTGCGGCTCGAAAGCTCAGCTGCTCCTGTTCTGGCGAGGCGGTCGGCTCCAGGTAGCTCCTCCCGAGTCCGGCGATGTCCAGGCTGGTCATGGGGATGAGGACCAGGGGGATTCCCATTTGGTCAACAGCCTCGAGGGTTTTCCGGGCCTGGGCAAGGTTCTCAGAACGCTCCGTTTTGTTTTCGGCGGCGGCGGAGAAGGGGGCACGCTCTCCGGGCCGCAGCGAACGAGGTGAGGGCAGAAAGAGTTCGATCGCTTTGACCGAGTCTTTAGGCAGCCATTCCCGCAAGGCGTTCCAGGCCTGATGCTGTACCGGAGATCTCAGCACGATGCCGTCGAAGCCGGCATCGAGGATTGCGGCCGCGCCCTGTTGGGCCGCGGCAGGCGTAGAGGCGCTCAGGCTGGCGGCGTAGCTCGTCATCTCGGTCGGAGTTTAGCATATTCGACGCCGCGCCAGGCCCCCGGCTCTCCCATCCGAGAAGGAAAATGGGTTATATTCTGTGACCGCCGAATAAATGCACAATCCCGGGAGAGACGAAAATGTCTGAAGGACAGGACGCCAGATACTCGCCGCCATCGGCATTCAGTGAACGGTCTCACATAGGCAGCTTTGAGCAATACAGCCAGGAGTACCAGCGGAGCATCGAAGATCCCGAGGCCTTCTGGGCCGAGAAAGCCGCACGCCTCGATTGGATCCGGCCCTGGGACAAGGTCTATGAGTGGGACTTTGAAGAGCCTTCGGTTCGGTGGTTTGAAGGAGGCCAGCTCAATGCGTCTGTTAACTGTCTGGATCGGCATATTGAAGCGGGCCGGGGAGATGACACAGCCATTATCTGGGAGGGCAACGACCCCTCCGACTCAAAGAGCCTGAGCTACAGGGAGCTCCATGCCGAGGTTTGCCGATTTGCTTCAGGCTTACGCTCCCTTGGCGTTCAGAAGGGCGACCGAGTGTGCATCTATCTTCCCATGGTCATCGAGCTTGCTGTTTCGGTGCTGGCCTGCGCCCGCATTGGAGCGGTTCACAGCGTTGTCTTCGGCGGCTTCAGCGCGGATTCGCTGCGGACCAGGATCCTTGATTCATCGTGCAGCATCGTGGTTACCGCGAATGAAGGCCTCCGCGGCCCCAAGACGATTCCGCTGAAGGCCATCGCAGATGAAGCCGTTGAAGGCCTTGAATGCGTTCGCAATTGCGTTGTTCTGCGGCGCACTTCGGGCGAGGTCGATATGGCGGAGGGAAGGGATCTCTGGTGGCACGACCTTGTTGCCGACCAGGCCGACAGCTGTGAGCCGGAGGTCATGGAGGCCGAGGATCCCTTGTTCATACTTTATACTTCCGGCAGCACCGGGCAGCCCAAGGGGGTTCTCCACACCACTGCAGGCTATCTGCTCTATACGTCGATCACCCACGAGCTCGTATTTGACTATCACCCGGGAGACGTCTACTGGTGCACCGCGGATATAGGGTGGATCACCGGGCATAGCTATATCGTCTACGGCCCGCTGGCCAATGGGGCGACCACCCTCATGTTCGAGGGGGTGCCGAATTATCCCGATCATGGACGTTTCTGGGATGTGGTTGAAAAGTACGACGTAAATATTTTCTATACCGCCCCCACCGCCATTCGCGCTCTGATGCGGGAAGGCACCGGCTGGACTGATTCCCACAAGATGCCATCTCTTCGTCTTCTTGGAACGGTTGGCGAGCCGATTAACCCCGAGGCCTGGCGCTGGTATCACGAAAATGTTGGCAAGGGACGCTGTCCGATTGTTGACACCTGGTGGCAAACGGAGACCGGGGGCATTCTCATTACTCCCCTGCCCGGAGCCATCGATGCGAAGCCGGGGTCGGCCACCCTGCCGTTCTTCGGTGTTCAGCCCGTTCTGGTCGATGATGAGGGAAAAGAGCTCGAAGGGGCGGCCAGCGGCAACTTATGCATCCGTCATCCATGGCCATCGATGATGCGTACGGTTTATGGTGACCATGAACGCTTCAAGGCCACCTATTTTGCCCAGTTCCCGGGCAAGTATTTCACCGGGGATGGCTGCCGAAGAGATGAAGACGGCTATTACTGGATCACCGGCCGGGTCGATGATGTCATCATCGTCTCGGGCCACAACATGGGGACTGCCGAGATAGAAAGTGCCCTGGTGGCCCACTCGACGGTTGCAGAAGCGGCGGTCGTCGGCATGCCGCACGAGATCAAGGGCCAGGGAATCTATGCTTTTGTAACCCTTACAGGCGACGTCGAAGGGAGCGAAGAGCTCAAAGGGGAGTTGGTGAGTCACGTTCGTGAGCAGATTGGCCCCATCGCGACTCCTGACAGGATCCAATTCGCTCCCGGCCTGCCGAAGACTCGCAGCGGCAAGATCATGAGGCGTATCCTGCGGAAGATCGGCCAGGGCGAGACAGATGACCTTGGAGACACGACCACGCTGGCAGACCCAGGCGTTCTCGACAACCTCCTGGAGGGGGCGAGGGCTCCCTAGGGCCCTATTTCCTTGCCAATCCTGCCGAGGCCCCTACAATTCCTGCGGTGGATTATAGGAATTCACCGGGCCGCGTTTTTTTGGCTGCGGCCTCGGAAGTGAAGATGCCAGTAGGCTTTGCCGGAAATACGGTATGTCGGCAGAAAACGTTCATTTAGTCGTCTGCGATGTGGACGGAACCCTGACGGACGGAGTTATCGGAATTAACGACCGCGGAGAAGAATATAAGAACTTCTCGGTTGTTGACGGCATGGGTATCCGCTTGCTGATGGACGCAGGTATCGAGGTCGCGCTTTTGTCGGCCCGCAGTTGTCCAGCCGTAGACCATCGAGCTCGCGGACTCGGGATCAGGCTTTGTCTGACCGGGGTCAGCCGGAAGAAGCAACATCTTAAAGACCTGATTCGAGGGCAGAACCTGGAGCCGGAGCAGGTCTGCTACATTGGAGATGATGTTAATGATCTGCCCTGTCTTCGCATGGCAGGCTTCCCGGTAGCGGTGGCAAACGCTCATGCGGAGGTCAGGAAACAGGCGGCTTATGTGACCAGCGCAGTTGGCGGCCAGGGGGCCGTTCGCGAGGTGGCGGAGCTGGTTCTTGAGGCTCGGGGGCTATTGAAGTCAGCTTTGGAGAAATTCTCGTGAAAGCAGCGGCATTTTTCAGCGCAGTCTTTTTGACCATGCTGGGCCTTTTTATTGTGGCTACAGGGGAGTTTAAGCACTGGTTCGGAGCCTCAGCCACAGATCGCGGCGGGCCCAGGGTCAGCCACAACGTCAACGAAGACGAGAGCGAGAAGAACTATCTCGATTTCGATTTCTGGAACGTCAAACTGGGCCGCCGCAATTTCACCTTGCGCGCCGAATTGCCGAGGGGAGATCTCAGAGATGGGGCCAGAATCGATGAACTGGACAGCCTCAAGTTGAAGAATGGGGCCATCGAAATCCCAATCTATGACGGAGACGGGACCGCCCCCGCGCAGAGAGAGGACCAGAAGCCCAGGGGGTTGCTGCTGGAGTTCGAAAGCGCCGTCTATCAACGAACAGGCGGCCTGGTGAAGGGCAGCGGGCTGATTACGGTCACTCTTTACAATGGCCGCGGGACAACGAATGAAGGCACGACCTTCCATTTTGAGGAGCTGCTGTTCAAGAACGAAACGCAGGCCCAGGAGAAGACCCGCTTCATTCTTGAGTCGAAGAAGCCGGTGTCGATCGTTAATCCGTACCTGGAGGTTTACAGCCCGGCGGGCCTTGCGGGCCATTCCGGCTCATCCGGGATGGAGGTCTTGCGTTTCAAGGCGCCGGTTTATACCTACCTGGATCCGGATGTGGGGGGCGGGTTGACCCTTTCGGAGGCCGGCGAGCAGCCTCCACCCGACCGGGATGACAAGGTGGTCGTCACCTGCGAGGGCGGCCTGGAACTTGATTTCACCCACTCGGGGCCCGAGACGGACCGGGAGACGACCTTTATTACCTTTAATAAAAACGTTCTGATTTTTCAGGGGGTTCGTCCGGAAGCTCCTGGGGGGGCTCCTGTGGTGGGCAATACGAGATTCGAATGCCAGAAGCTCGAGCTTGAGATTGATGACCGGAGAAAAAAACCTTCGCCTCGCCGAGCCCTTGCGACCTGGGAGGGCGGCAGGGTTCAAGCGCGCATCGCGCGCGACTCGCGAACCTATCTTCTTGATGGAGACAAGCTTGAATGGGTCAATGTTTCGGGGGCGGATGCCAGCGAATCGAGCGGCAGAACTTTTGAGGGCGTCTTGACTGGACGCCCCACCCTTCAGGGGCCGGACGTTGATTTTGTTGCCGAGAGGGCCATCATGCGTCCTCACAGCGAGCGGCTTTTTCTGCAGGAGGTCTCCGGCTCGTTCAAGATGGCGGGAAAAGAAGAGCGTCGCAGCCAGGCGCGATTGCGAGCGGAGCAATATGTCAATCCGCCAGGAGGCGACTCCGGCGACGCCGAGGTTCCGGTCGGCGCAAAGCGGCCGACAGGCCGCGATGAGCTGGACCGGCTTGATTTTGACGCAGACGAGGTAGAGGTTGCTTTTAACGGGCTTGAAGAAAAAGGCGGGGAGAAGAACGCCCTGACCTATTTTATTGCTCGAAGCAATCATCCTCGCGGGGTTGTTTTGCGGAGCAAGGGCTGGCGGCGCAATGCGCAGCCAGGCGAAGCCGAGCAGGCCGGGCCGCGGTCGTTTCAGGCGAACGGAAAGACTCTTACCTATCGTGCTGAGCAGCAGCAGGCCACCCTGGAGGGGCTCGAAAAGGAGTTCCCGCGTCTTTCCCAGGGTGAAAGCTGGATTGAGGCGAGAAAAATCAACCTCATTGTGGATGGAGGCCCTGAGGGCGCCTGGTTTGAAGGGTCGGTCAGCGCCAAGATCAACCTGGACGATCTCCGGCCGGCCGCAACCGAAGAGCGCGGCAAAAAACAGCCCGGGGATGGAGAGGCTCAGTTTGTCGAGATTCAGTCCGATTACCTCGGTTTGCTGTTTGAGGGCGGCAAGGCTCTCAAGAAGGCGCTTGCCCGCGGCGATGGAACTCGCCCAGTCAGGCTGACAACGCGCTCTAAAGGGCTGTATCGATTTTCCGCTCCGGAAGTCCAGCTTCTTGCCCGGCAGAAGGCTTTTGAGCTGATCGGGACCAAGGAGCAGAGAGCCCAGCTGGAAAAAAAAGGCGGGGTTGTCTTGGCGGGCAAGATTCGTTTTGAGCAGGAGTCCCGGCAGTGCACCTTGACGGATGCCGTAGAGGTGCGGCTTTACAGGGGAGAAGAGATCACCAGTCGCCCGGATCTGCTGATCCAGGCGGCCCGAGCCGATGTTGAATTTGCAGAAAGCGTAGAAGGTGAGGCTTCAGCGGAAAAGGCCGGGTCTGGGGTGCTGAGGGACTTGCGGTCGGTCAGGTCGCTGACAGCGCACTCTGCCGAAGGAAGCCCGCTGATGGTTAGCGGCAAGAGCTTTGAGATGCGCGGCGAGAAGGCCTCCTGGTCTTCTTCTGTACGGCAGCTGCGCTTTTTCGGGGACACGCCGCAGTCGATGCATCTCGACCACGAAGAACTGCAGGGGCCTGTGCGCGCACGGGAGATTATTTACGACGAAAAGAGCCAGAGCGTCACCTTGCGTTCCGAGGTCAAGGGCGAGCTCGCCCAGGGCGCCTATCGGGAAGAGCCCGATGGGGCCGGAGGGGCGCGTCCCGGGCAGAAGATGCTCTGGGAATTTGAGACGAACGAACTGGAGGTTCATCTCGCCAAGAATAAGGCCGGGGAGCTTCACCTCTCCAGGATCAAGGCGAAGGACAAGATCCTGCTCTATAACAGAGCCCTCGCCATCCTGTTGCGCGGCGACGACTTTCTCTACGAGCGAGAGCAGAACAAGGTGAAGATTTTTTCCCAGGATGGTCGCCGGCAGACGCTGCAGCACTTCAAGGACGGCTTCGAGGCGGTGGGAGCACTCGGCGGCGAGGCGGCTCGCGAGAAGCCCAAGGCGGAGCGTGTAGACACGATCGATGCGCAGGAAATAGAGGCCTATCTGTATGAGGCTCCGGCAGAGGCCGCAGGCGGTCCGTTGCGGCGAATGGTACTCGTCAGCTTCAGGAGAAACGTTATGGCGAACTTCCATGTGGACGGGAAGTCTGAGCCGCAGGCGCTGCCCGGCACGCTTTCGGGTCAGCATTGGCAGGTCGTTGCCCAGAGGCTGGCATTGCATGTGAACCCCTCGGCCGGCCCCGCAGTTGACCAGCGCCTCCCCTGGGCCACCGCCTCAAACATTATCGGAACAGACCGCCTCGGGGGTAATGTAACGATCA
>CBFHWB010000012.1:0-37794 GCA_965659285.1 Planctomycetota bacterium
CAGGGTGCCGATGATGATCCACCGCCTCGATCCGATGTCCGGCAGGGAGAGGATCGTTTCGCGGGTTTCCTCCGAGAGGTTTCCCAGCACGCCCTGCAGCAGCCCGGGGGCGTTCGCAGGTTCTTCTGTAAACTGGCGAAGCTGCAGCAGCAGGACGACCGGCACACTCGCGATCATTCCCGTCATTACGCTGAGGCCGCTGCCTCGCCGGGTCAATATGGCCAGCAGGAAGGCTCCGAGCAGTCCGCCGTAAAAATAGGTCAGCACATTGATGGCTGTATCGAAGATGTTGTCCTGGCTGCCGACAAAGGCTATGGCGAGGCCGATCAGGAGGAAGGTCCAGAGGAAGGTCGCCAGGTGGGAGATTTTCAGATAGTGAGTTTCGGGGCGCTCGCCGTATTTTTGCATCAGGGGTCTGTAGACATCAGCAACGGTTGTTGCGCTGAGGGCGTTGAGAACGGAGGTGAAGCTCGATAGCGCCGCGGCCAGCAGCCCGGCCATGACCAGCCCGGCGAGCCCCGAAGGAAGATCCGTGACGATAAAGAGAGGCAGGAGCTCGTTCTTGTCCTGCGGCAGGGGATAGCCTGCAGCGCCTGCTTCGTGCCAGGCCCACAGCAAAGTTCCCAGCAACAGGAAGAGGGCGACCAGGGGGATGATCAGGACAGCGCTGCCAAGCACCGAGAGGCGTCCGGAGCGGGCATCACGGCAGGTGAGCATGCGCTGGGCGATGTCCTGGTCTGTTCCATGGGTGGCGAGGGTAAGGACCATTCCACCCAGCAGGCCCGCGAAGAGACCCTTGTTGTCGGAGATCGGGGTGTCGAGGTGGATTCTCGACAGCTTTGAGGAGATGCCCTCGAGGTCAAAGATCGCGCCGGCCTCGGCCGGGAAGGCGGCGAGGATCCAGGCGCAGGAGGCCAGGCAGCCCACCAGCAGGGAGATGCCGAGGATCACGTCGGTCCAGACGACCGCCTTGATTCCTCCCTTCAGGGTGAAAGCTGCTCCGAAAAGCCCCAGGGCGATGATCACGGTTTCGATCGAATTGGTCCCGAGGGCGATCTTGACTGCAAGACAGCCGGCGTAGAGCCGCACGGCGCTGGCCACCACCCTGCCGGCGAGAAAGAGCAGCGCCGAGAGCAGGCGGGTCCTCTCGCCGAAGCGCTCGGCCAGCAACCCGTAGACAGTGATGTACTCACGCTTGTAGAAGGCCTTGACGAAAACAAATGCTAGGAACACCCGTCCGATGGCGAAACCGGTGAAGAGCTGCAGCAGCGACCAGTCATTTTTGAAGGCGAAGGCAGGTATTCCGATGAAGGTAACGGCGCTCGTTTCGGTGGCGATGATCGAAAGACTCGCCGCCCACCAGGGGATCGAGCGGCCGCCGAGGAAGTAGTCGCGGGTTGAGGATGAGTTACCAGAGGCGCGGAAGCCCACGGCGCCTACACCCAGCAGGAAGAGCGCGACGAGCGACCAGTCGATAATGGAAAGGCCCGCTTGCATGGTTGGGAAGTATAGCAGATCCCCGATGGGGGGCCGCAGTCGATTTCTTGTGGTCGCTCGAGGTTCTAACCGGACGTCGCTGCTGCTATAATCCACCCTTTAGCGACCAAGGTTAAGGAGCTGCAGCGATGAAGATAAGCATCGAATATTGCGTTCAGTGAAACTACAAGCCCCGTGCCGTCAGTCTGGCGGCCGCAGTAGAAAAGGCTTTCGAGACGTCGCCGGCCCTCATCGAGGGCAGGGGAGGAGTCTTCGAGATCAGGCTTGATGATGAACTGGTGTTCAGCAAGAAGGGGCTGGGACGTTTCCCTGACAGCGAGGAGGAGGTCATCGATGCTCTTCGCGCCGCCGCCGGCTGATTGATGGCGCCTTTTGAACACGCTATCCAGATCCTCGAGTATGGGCGGATACGGGAGATTCTTTCCGCCTATGCCGAATCGGTTCTCGGGCGGAAGCTGGCCGCGCAGCTCCGGCCATGTCCGGATGGAGAGGAACTGCGCCGGCTTCACGCTGAAACCAGGGAGCTTGGTGAGCTTCTCGAGTCTGCAAGGCTGCCCCTTGCGGGGCTCTCAGACGTTTGCTCGGGACTCGAGGACAATGACTCGGGGGGCAAGCCGCTTGAGCCGGAGCATCTCTACAGGGTCGTCGACCTGCTCCGGTCCGGCCTTGGTATCCGTGAGGCCTTCTGCCGCGAGGCGGGCAGGTTTCCCGCTCTTTCGGAGCTCGGTGAGACTCTCGATGACCTGCCGGAGCTGAGGCAGGAGATACCGGAGATGATCGACCTTCATGAGGGCGTGCGCAGCGAGGCCTCGGAGAAGCTGTCCAGCCTGCGCCTCGAGCTCTCCTCCCTCCAGGAGAAGCTTCGCCAGGGAGCCACCGCGATGCTCAAACGTTCTGATCTGAAGAAGTGCTTCCAGAGCGAAGGGGTTACGCTGAAAAACGACCGCTACCTGCTGCCGGTGAAGGCGGAGTACAGGTCCTGGATGAAGGGGCCGGTGAGGGACAGGTCGCAGAGCGGTTCAACCCTCTACATTGAGCCCGAACAGATTGTTCAGGATGGAGACAGGCTCCTCAGCCTGCTCGACAGGGAGCGAGACGAGGTGCTCAGGATCCTCTGGGAACTGACCAGGAAGGTGCGGGATGAGCGGGTCACCCTCAGGAGACTCCAGGGTGCGCTCGCGAAGGTAGACCTTACCGCAGCCAAGGCGGCCTACGCCGCCGCTTTCGGGTTGATCTCTCCAGAGATCGGCGATGACGAGATCCTCGACCTGCGGGATGCGCGGCATCCCTACCTGATGTGGCTCTCGCGAGATACCACCCGTGATTTTCGCGATCTCGATCTCGACCCGATTCTCGCCAAGGTCGTACCGCTGGATCTTCGACTTGGTGATCCAGCGGGGATCCTGGTCGTGACCGGTCCGAATACCGGCGGCAAGACCGTAGCTCTGAAGACGGTCGGTCTCAATGTGCTGCTGGCTCTCAGCGGGGTTCCGGTCGCGGCCTCGAAGGCCAGGATTCCGGTCTACAACGACCTCTTTGTCGATATCGGTGATGAGCAGAGTCTCGAGCAGAACCTCAGCACTTTTTCAGGTCACCTCAAGCAGCTTGTCGAGATTCTCAGGGGCGCCACAGGCAGATCCCTTGTACTGCTCGACGAACTGGGCTCCGGAACGGATCCCCTGGAGGGGGCGGCTCTGGGAACAGCTATTCTTGATTACTTTCGGGCCAAGGGCTGGAAGGCCATCATCACGACCCACCTGGGCTCGATGAAGAAGTATGGTTTTCTTCACGATGATGTGGAGAACGCGGCGATGGAATTTGATAACCGGAGCCTCAAGCCGACCTATCGCCTCCTGATGGGAGTTCCCGGTAATTCCAACGCCCTCGCCATCGCCCGGCGGCTGGGTGTCAGCGAAGAGGTGCTCAGCGTCGCGGAAGAAGAGATCGCCCGCATCGAGGAGCCGACAAGAGAGATTATTTCGCGCATGGAAAAATCGCGCAGAAAGGTCGAAAAGGAGCGTCGCAGGGCCGAGCGGGTCCGCGAGGAGGTACAGGTTGACAAGGCTGAATACGCCGAAAAGCTCGAAGAGATCGATATTCGCAGGCGGTCGCTCGAGCGGGAGGCGGATATCGAGATCGACCGCGTGATGCGCCGCGCCAGGGAGGCTCTCAAGCCTATTGTTGACAAGTTGAAGAACGTACCGCAGACTCACAAGCCGATGGTGAATGAGCTTGCCAGCGAGGTGGAGTTGCTTCTCATCGGAACGCCGCTGGGCAAGAAGCGTGAAGAGTTCGCCCGCTCGCTGCGAAAAGACGATGAGGTTTGTGTTCCAAAGCTTCGCGGCAGGGGCAAGGTCAGAAAGATCAACAAGTCCGAGAGGGTGCTTACTGTGGTGCTTGATGGAATCCCTACGGAGGTCGGCTTTGACGACATCTCCTGGGTCGAAGGTGGTGAAGATTGAGGAACCCGCTCATGCAAGAGATCGATAAAACTGGGATCGTCCGTGGTCTTCTTTCGAGAGGGACTCCGGTATTGGCCCTGCTGGGTATCGTGGCTTTGATGGTCGTGATGCCGGGTCTGGCTTCAGCTCAGGGCGACCCGTTTTCGGGTACGTCACCTCAAGCCCGCCCGATGACGGACGACTGGGGAGATCTCCGAGAGGGATGGGAAAATTTCGGTAACATTGTCTACATTGTAGATGTCAGCCTCATGTTGCTGCTCTCGATCATCCTGGCCGCGGTTATCGCCTATCATCCCTCGACCCGCCGTAAGGCCTCGAACATCACCGAGTTCGAGCAGCCGAAGACCTTCCTGATGTATGCCATGGTGGGGGCTCTTATCGCCCAGTTGGTCCAGACCTATCCACCCATGGCGCTGGTGATCTTCGGGATTGGCGGGCTGCTGCGCTTTCGCACCGTGGTGGGGGAGGCGAAGGATACCGGCCGGGTCATCCTGGTGACGGTCGTCGGGCTCTGCTGCGGGCTCAAGATTTTTGTCGGGGCGGTGCTCGCCACGCTCATCGGGTGGATTCTCATCTGGTATCTCGAATCGCAGAACGCCGGGCGGATCGTGGTTAAGGGGCTCAAGGATTCCGATATCCTCACGGCGGCGGAAACCTACCGCGGGATTCTCGGGGAGGCCGGCTGCACGGTCATCCGCGAGCGTAAGAACCTGACCAAGGGCAGGGTGACCTTTATCGTGAAGGCTCCGCCGGAGCTCGATGCGGAGGCGCTCGAGGAGGCCTTCGAGAACGTTTCGGATGAGCAGCGAGGGGTGGTCGACTGGGAGATCAGCTGAGGGAGGCCTCATCTACGTATACGAACACACGATCCGGCCCAACCAGTTCAATTATAAGCTCAACATAATGATGATCTGTTTGTCCGCCGCGGCGGGGATCGTGTTGGAGTTGTTGGACGTGTTGAACTTGCTGGGGGACGACTCCGCTCCCGGAACGTATCTGCCCTGGTTTTTCTTTGCCGCCGCGCTTTACGCTTGTTGGCTTCCTATCCACGGTCTGACCGTGCGGGTGTCGGCCGACGCGGTCGTTGAATCCTGGATCCTGGGGATCAAGGCGAAAAAATTCCCTGTCTCCGATATCCTGGATCCTGTCATTGTGAAGACGACGGATGACTTCGACCTGGTCCAGTTCAAGATCGGTGACGGCTACATGGGGCAGCTCAGGACCGATGAGCCGGAGGAATTGCTCGCGGCCATCGAGTCGGTGATCTCACCCGGCGACTGACGCTGTACCCCCTGGGCGGCTCTCACTCTGTGTACATCCGGATGACCCGCTCGAGCCCCCGCGAGCAGACCCGGCAGAATTTCTGCGGATTGCGGGTGAACATGATGCAGTCGGTCTCCGAGCGATAGAGTCCCTTCGCCCGGTAGCCCGCGCCCTCGAAGGCGCCCACCTTGTCGGCGTACTTCTCCGAGGTGAGCATGGGGGCGGTCGTCTTCTTGACCTTTGAGAAGAGCTTCTCCATCTCGGCAGTGGAGGCTTTCGAGTTGATGAGCTCCTTACGCTTCTTCTGGTAGGAGTAGGAGGCCTTGTCGTAGCTCTCCTGGAGCCAGGGTGTCGGCAGGGGGGTGCCTTTCTCTACGAGATCCTTCCACTTGAGGTTTTCCGGGTCGAGCAGCGCAGTGATGTTCGGCTCCCAGGGTTCGACTCCAGGGGGGTTGAAGTCCTCGTAGGAAACCGAGGAGGTATAATACTCATCGGCGAGTCCCGCGAAGGAGTGGCCAAGCTCGTGAACAAAGAGGTAGGCGGCCTGGGATGAGTCGGCGGCGCAGGTCGACCAGAGGTTGAAGATCCCGCCTCCGCCGTATTTCGATGTATTGCCCAGCAGCAAGAGCATGTCATAGGGCGCCAGCGCGGCTGATTCCCTGATGGCGCGGTTCTTGTACGAGAGCACGTAACGGTCGGAGTCGAAGGCGTTGAAGCTCAGGCCCAGCGGGGTGTCGTGCCACTTGCCTCCGCGCGGATTGGTGATTCCATCTTGAGCGGAGTTGATGTGCAGGGCCCTGACATTGAAGTTCTTCCGATTGGATGCGAACGGCTCCACCTTGAACATGGCCTCGACCAGGCGCCGGACGTCCGCCTCGAATTTTTCCCTGCTCCCGGCGCTGTAGCCATCGGCGAGGATGAGGAAGTCGACCTTGCTCTTTGCCGGGCCGCTTTCGAATATGCTGATGACCTCTCCAGGTGAATTGAGCGGGGAGCGGTTCACGAACCGGCTCGCGGGATCGACGACACCGGAGTAGATCTCCTTGAAGCTCCCATCGTTCAGGCGCTTGGAGAGAGCGAGCTCGACCTTCTTCTTCGGCTCAGGAAAACGCTGCGATTCGTGGAAGGTTCTCCAGATGCCCTTCTTCGCCTCACCGATGGTCTCCCATTCCCCGTAGATGCTGCAGAAGCCGCGTGAATAGATGAGCTGCTTTGTTTCGAGGTCCCTGACCGAGAAGATATATTTTCCAAGCCCGGTGTCGTCGACAAGGACATTTCTCGAGCCGGGCCAGTCGCCTTCCAGCCGGATCTCGTCCAGGCTGACGTACTCCTCGGTGGCGATACCTGTGTGGTTGTAGTCAAAGCGCAGGGTCTTGCCGGTGAAGAGCGTATCGAAGTCCGCTCTTGCCAGGGGGGGGGAGCTGGAGCGCTCCTGGATGGAGCAGGAGATGGCGGCGAGCGCCAGGAGTGGGAACAGTTTGTTCATCGTTTATCTCAAGAGGTTGGTTAGACGTAGTAGAGAGCCGAAAATCGAATCATAGAATACACCCTGCGGCGGGCTTCGTCATGGCCGCAGCCGGTCAATATGGGTTTCTCAGTCGGTCATATCGAGGAAGATCTCCTCGAGGTCGGAGCCGTCCCCCGCTGAGCGCAGCTCATCGAGGGTTCCATCGTAGAGGAGCTTGCCGTGGTTGAGGATTCCCAGGCGCTCGGCGATGTTTTCGGCGATATCGAGCGAGTGGGTGGACATGAAGATCGTGACGCCGGTCTCGCATCGTCTGCGCAGGAACTCGATGGCGCTGCGAATATTGCGCGGGTCCAGCCCGACCCAGGGTTCGTCGATGATCGCCACCCGTGGATCGTGAAGGAAGCAGGAGCAGAAGGCCAGCCGCTGCCGCATGCCGTGAGAGTAGGCGCCGATGAGCTGGTGGGCATCTTCTGAAAGGGAAAAATAATCAAGCAGTTCCTCGGCGCTGGAGGAGAGCGCCGCAGGCTCGAGGCCGTGGAGACCTCCGGTGAACTGCAGGAATTCCCAGCCGGTGATCTTGTCGTAGAGGTAGGGGTGGTCAGGGATGTAGCCGATCTTTTTCTTTGCCTCGGTCGGATTCTCGGTGATATCGATGCCATCGATAAGCACCTCTCCATCGCTGGGTTTGAGCAGGCCGGCCATGATCTTCATGGTCGTGGTCTTTCCCGCCCCGTTGGGGCCCAGGAAGGTGTAGAAGACGCCGGCGGGGATCTGCAGGTTGAGCTGGTCGACAGCTGTTTTTTCGCCGTATCTTCTCACCAGGTCGCGTATTTCAATCATCTGAAGCTCCAGTCATTTTCCGGTTCCCGGCGTTCTCTTGCCGAGTCCTTCCAGGGCGCGTTTTCTATTGGTCACCTTTGTCATGACCAGGTCAAGGGGAGGTCCCAGCTCCTGTCTCAGGATCTCGCCACCGGAGGTTACCCAGGAGCTGATTGTTTTTGAGCCGTAGCGGGTCTCCACGACCCAGGTGTCGACAAAGACCCCCTCGATCTTTCTCGCCTCCTTGCGGAGCACCTCGACTGTCGCCGATTCGGAGCCGAAGCCTAGGGATGACAACGGGTCGAAGACCGGTACGCGGTAGGTTTTTCCCTGCTTGAGGCCGGCGACCGGGATTGTCGGGGCCAATCCGTTGGAGAGCGTGAGCTTGTCGCTGGGGAGCTTGACGGCCAGCAGGGCCGCTTCATCTTCTTCGTGAAAGAGCTCGACCAGGAATTGGTCTCCCCTGTCGCGTCCGACCAGGAGGAAGCTTACCCGGGCCGTCTCCGTCTGCCGTCTGAAGGTAGCCAGCGACAGGTTCATTCTCAGGCTCAGCGGTCTCATGTCTTCATCCAGTACGAGGAGACCGTTGAGCTCGAACTGACGGTTGTCTGGAAGGAAACTTGCCAGGATGGTAGGGACCGGCAGCTGCCCCCTGTAGACCGTCTCGATGCCGATATGATATTCGTTGCCGGTATCGATGTAGAGTTTCTCGACGGTATAGCCGGAATAGCCGATGCGCTTACCCTTGCTTCGAATCGTCATCCAGCTTTCCCGGAGGTTTGCGCCCGCGAGGTAGCCCTGGATTCCCCCCTTGAACTGTCCGACCTTCTCAAGCTCCGCCTCGCGAGAGATCAGCAGGGCGTTCATCGAGATCCAGAAGGTGATGATCAACAGTGAAAAGAAGGTCTCGATGTATTTCAAAATTCACAGCGCTCCAGGTTGCGCTCTCCCATTTTCAGGACGGAACGGCAGAGGATGAAGGTAAAGGCGCCGGCGACGATGTAGCCGGCAAGCCGAACCAGGAGCGAGTATTTCTCGACGGAGGGAGAGGTTGCCAGCAGCAGTTCGGGAAGCGACTGGATGGCCACCAGGATCGCGATGGTGAGGGCGCTCGCGAAGAAGTTGAGGGTTCCCCCCAGGCCAACGGCGATTCGCGCCGGATTGCTCTCATCAAAGCTGGGATAGGCCGCTCCGAGTCCTGTCGATAGCGAGGTCAGGCAGAGAGTCGCGAGGATCATCGTGTAGACGGCTGAGAGAAAAAATTCAGGAGGACTCCTCAGAGCCAGGTTGGATATAGTGATGGTCAGGAGTCCCAGCGGCAGGATGATCGCCATGGCAAAGGCGCCCTTCTGGGTCATCAGCCGCCGCCGTGGAATGGGCGCCAGCCCGATCACCCAGAAGGCGCGGCCTTCGAGGCTCAGGAGAGGATAGATAAAGCGGGAGGTGAAGGAGGAGATAATCATGCAGACGGCTACCTGGTTGGCAAAGTAGATGAAGCGGTAGAGCCGGAAGTTGTTGACGCTGTCCTTGAAGAAATCCGGAACCTGCAGGAGGCTGAGTGAGTAGATAACCATCAGCAGCAGAAAGAGCAGAGACTGGGCCAGTTGGGAGGGGCTTCGAATGAAGAGGAGGAGGTCTTTGCGCAGGAGAGCGGCCATGGGGCTGCCGCCTGGGCGCCAGGTTGCCGCAGATTTACTTCCAACAGTTGCCAGGGTGGAAGAGGAGCCCTGGTGGGCCGTCCATTCCCGGTTGTAGTACCTTTTTCCATAGAGGGAGAGCAGCGGCAGGAAGATGAGGGTGTTGGCCAGCAGCGTGAGAGTGTTGCTGAGAACCTCACCGTGGGATCCGTGAACGGCGGAGCTGATCGCCGTGCTGGCCCAGCGGCTCGGGGACCAGGGCGAGCGAAAGACCTCGAAGCCCGAGGCGAAGCGGTCCAGGACGAGAAGATTCTTTCGGTCTTCTTCAATGGTTTCGAATTCAAAGGAACGCAGGAAGAGCCAGCTCAGCATGGCCAGGACGGCCAGGGCTGCCACCAGCAGCATCTTCGGAGAGAGTCGTCTGAACAGGGGGGCCAGGATGATCGCCAGGAGCGCGCCGAGACATCCGGAAAAGAGAACGAATAGGAACATTACCGAGGCCATCTCTGCGTAGTAAAGCGGCGGCGCGTTTTCGTGGACACCGTAGGCCACCATCACAGGCAGGCAGAGAAAGAGCGTGGCCCAGGAACTGATCGCGATCGATTCCGTCAGCTTCAGCAGGAGGATGGAGCGCGGGCGGGCCGGGGTCTGGAAGAGAAAGGCCGTCTCCTTGCCGAGAAAGAGGGTCGCGTAGGAGATGATGATGGTGGAGATGACGACCAGGACGAGGAGGGCCATCAGCAGCAGAGAGATCATCTTGGCGTTCAGGTCGCCAAAGGCCTTGAAGTCGGCGATGAACCTGAAGCTGTTCAGGCTGACCCAATAGCCCAGGCCGATCACGTTTCCAAGTCCGAAAATAATGACCAGGCTCTTCGCCGCGGAGTCCTTCCTGACGTTCATGATGGAGTTTCGCAGGCCCGAGACGCGCAGTCGAATAAGGGGAAGGACAGCGTTCATTGAGCTTCCGCCGCCAGCAGCTCGTTGAGCTTTCCGCCATCTTTCGCCTCTCGCAGAACCTTCAGCAGTTCCCTGGGATGACCGCCCGTTTTTTCCTGCAGCCGCTCAAGCAGCGCAAGCTGGGCAGTGTAGGTCTCGCTGGCGACCACCCTGGCGTTGGAGGCCAGCGTAATGGTATCCGCCTGCAAGAGCTCACGCGCGGCGCGGGTGGCCGAGGCGAAGAGTTCCTTTTTCCTGGCCAGCTTGTCTTCACGGGAGGCCGCTCCCCTGTAGAGCATATCGAGATCAGTTTTCAGCCTGGAGATGAGCTCTTTGTACTGGCTGTCGAGTTGCCGCTTCCGGCGATATTTCTTCAGCTCTTCCCGGCCCGCTGCTTCGGGATGAGCCAGGAAGAACAGGCGGGCTCCTTCGCGTCCCATGTGGGTGGCGAAGCCTTCGTTCAGCTGTCCCCGTGAAGGGATGAAGAGGGTTCTGTGGGTGATTTCATGGAGAAGCAATTCCACCATCTCCGGCATGGAAAGAGAGAGCATGCTGGAGAGCAGTGGGTCGCTGAACCATCCCAGGGTGCTGTAGGCCTGTACCGGGAAGACCTCCGCATCCCAGCCATCTCCACGAAGGTCGAGAGCCGTTGCGCGGGCATCTTCGAGATTGAAAAAACCCTTGTAGGGAACGCAGCCTACGAGCGGGAAGCACCACTGGTAGGGGACGAGGGCCAGCGGATGGCTGGCGACGACCGTATAGCTGACGGGTCCGCCCTGGGTGTCGAAGTAAGATGTGTAGGAGTCTCCGGGTTCGAGTCCCAGCTCATTCTCGGCAAACTTGATGATCAGGGGAATCCAGCTGAGCTTGCCGCGCTGGGATGCATCGAGCGAATCAAGGAGGTTGGTATCATTGAGCTCCACCCGGTTCAGCGAGATGTCGAGCTGGCCGAGTCCCTGCTGGAAGAGGTAGGGACCTCCGCAACCGCTCAGCAGGAACACCAGCGCCAGGGATGCCGGCAGCAGAACCCTGCCGGGCCTCCGCAGGTCCGGGCAGCTTGATATACGGCGCGCTTCAACCTCAGCCGAGGTCGCGGGCCAATAGGTCTTCCTGGGTTTCACGTCGCACCACCTCGCGAGCTTTTCCCTGCTCGACGAAGACGACGGCAGGTCTGTAGAAGAAGTTGTAGTTGCTCGCCATGGTGTGATTGTAAGCCCCCGTGCACTGAACGGCCAGCAGGTCGCCGGATTTTGGCGCGGGAAGAAGAGCCCTGGGGACCAGGGTGTCCGTTTCGCAGTGCCTGCCGGATATCCGGACCTCGCTCGATGCCTCCTCCCCGGCCCTGTTGGCCAGGATGACAGGGTAGGGGGATCCGTACATGACGGGCCGGGGATTGTCTGAGAGCCCGCCATCGACCGAGACGTAGGTGCGGGTATTTCCATCTGCGGAAGGAACGGTCTTGATGGGGCCGATCTCGTAGAGGGTGAGGCCCAACTCTCCGACGATTGACCTGCCGGGCTCGATTCCAATACGGGGTATTTCCAGTCCTCGTGCGGCCGCCTCGCGCTCGATACCATCGACGATGGCCTCGGCGAGGGATCCGGGATCCGGAGGGTTGTCGCTTTCCTCGTACTGGATTCCCAGGCCTCCGCCCAGGACCACCAGCTCCGGGTTCCAGCCGGTCTTCTCCCTGGCGCTGAGCAGAAGGTCCATCAGCTTCGCCGCCAGCAGTTGGAAAGGCTCGAGCTCGAGGATCTGGCTTCCGATGTGCGAGTGGATTCCGATCAGCTCGATGCCCGGCATGGAGAGGCATTCTTCGATTGCCGTGAGGGCGGCTCCCGATTCTACCGTGATGCCGAACTTGGTATCGTTGCGGCCGGTTGAGATCGCGTCGAGGGTGTGAGCATCAATTCCCGGCGACACCCTCAGGATGGAGCGCTGCCGGATGCCTCGCTCTGCGGCCAGTTGCGAGAGACGCCTGTATTCGTCTGTCGAGTCAAGAGCTACGAGCCCCACGCCAAGGTCGAGGGCCGCCTCGAGATCTTCATCCTTCTTGTAGTTTCCATGCAGCGTGACCTTCTCCATTGGAACGCCGGCCTCGGCGACCAGCCGGAGTTCGCCAAGGGAGGCCACGTCGAGATGGAGGCCGGCCTCGCAGGCCAGGCTCGCCATGGACTTGCAGAGAAAGGCCTTGGTGGCGAAGGCCACCGTGGCCGAGGGGGCCTTGTCCTGGAAGGCCTCCCTGTACTCAACGCAGCGTCGGCGCAAGGCCTCCTCGTCGATCACGTAGAGGGGCGTCCCATGGTTTCCCGCCAGCTCGACGGTGTCGCAGCCGCCCACCTCGAGATGCCCCTTTTCGTTGATAGTCTGTGTTCCAAATAACATCTTTGAATTCGATCGCCTTACTCTGGCTCCGCGAAATGAAAAGCGAACCGACTATTAATATAAGAGGCGGGTGCTAATGCAAAGGCAAACCGTGAGGCCTGCAGGATCATTCAGAGGGCCGGGTCATCGATTCGGGATCGAGTGCCTTGTCGAGGTCCTCTTTCGAGACGAGCTCTTTTTCCTCGAGCAGCGCGCGAACGGTCTTGCCGGTTTCGAAGGCTTCCTTGGCTACCTTGGCGGCCTCGTCGTAGCCAATGAGGGGATTGAGCGAGGTGACCATGGACAGGCTCTCCTCGATGAGCGAGCGGCAACGCTCGGCATCGGCCTCGAGACCTCGGAGGCATTTTTCGGTGAAAACCCGGGCTACATTGGCCAGCAGCCGCATCGACTCAAGGAGATTGCGGGCGATGAGGGGGAGCATGGTGTTGAGATCGAGCTGGCCCCACTGACCGCCAAGCTGAACGGCGAGGTCATTCGCCTGAACCTGGGCGCCGACCTGGATCACCGATTCGCACATGACCGGGTTGACCTTTCCGGGCATGATGCTGGAGCCGGGCTGGGTCGCCGGAAGCTTCAGCTCTCCCAGGCCGCAGCGCGGTCCCATGGCGAGCAGGCGGATGTCATTAGCGATCTTCATCATCGAGACGGCGATCGTTTTGAGGGCTCCGCTGACGGCCACGGCCGCATCCTGGGCCGCCTGCGCCTCGAAGTGATTCCCAGCCTCGGTAAATTCGATGCCGGTTTCACTCGATAGCTCAGCGGCCACCATCGAGCCAAAGGCCGCCCTGGTGTTGATCCCTGTTCCAACCGCGGTGCCGCCGATGGCGAGCTCCCGGAGGTGTCCGAGGGTGTCGCGGAGATGGGAGATACCGTGCTCGACCTGGCTGGCGTATCCGCCAAGCTCCTGTCCAAGGCGAATCGGTGTCGCGTCCATCAGATGGGTTCGTCCTATCTTCAGGACGTCCCAGAACTCCTCTGATTTCTTTTTCAGCTCAGTCTGGAGCTCCTCGAGGGCGGGGATGAGACGTGACTGGGCCGACTCGGCCGCCGCCACGTGAATCGCCGTGGGGAAGACATCGTTGGAGGACTGTCCCAGGTTGACGTGGTCGTTCGGGTGGACGGATTTGTCTCCGATCTCTCCGCCGCGCAGTTGGATGGCGCGGTTGGCGATGACCTCGTTCGCGTTCATATTGGAGGAGGTTCCCGAGCCGGTCTGGTAAACGTCGACGACAAAGTGTTCGTCCAGCTTGTTTTCGGCGACCTCGAGCGCGGCGGACTCTACCGAGCCCGCAAGCTCGGCATCCAGATCGCCGAGCTTGTTGTTCACCCGGGCTGCGGCCAGCTTGACCAGGCCAAGCGCGCGGGTGAGTTCAGGGGCAATGGGCCTGCCTGAGACAGGGAAGTTGATGACAGCCCGCTGTGTCGAGGCGCCCCAGAGCGCGTTCGCCGGCACCTGCATCTCTCCCATAGAGTCTTTTTCAATTCTGTGATCGCTCATCTTCGCTCCGTATGGAATGTCCGAGTTCAGCAGAACCAGATTATTTAACTGATCACCGCGGTTGTCGCTACCGGCTTTTAAGGAACTCGTGAGAGAAAACCAAAAGATTCCGTGGCGCCTTATTCTTTTTTTCTCTTCTGCAGTTCCTCCATGAGTTTGTACTGGATCTGGGTAGAGAGTTCATTGGATTCGTGCTGTTTATTCTCGACCTCTTCCAGCAGTGTCGCGAGGCCTTCAAGTCTTTCCCATGCGGGCTGTATATCGCGGATAAGCTGAATGACTCTCCTGGCCGCCTCGATCTGGCCGAGCTCCAGTTCGAAGAGCATCTGCAGCTCTAAAGTTCGCAGAAGGCCAGCCTGCGTGCCTTCGAGGTCCGGCGCGATCTTTTCTACTCGCTGAAAGCCGAACCTGCAGAGGTAGGCTATCTCATGGAATTTGAAGCCCTGCCTTTTAGTCGTCTTTTTTTCATAGAGCTCTTCGAGGGAGGCCAGTTTTTCTTTTGTAGAGTTTAGAAGATCCATGGCGTGGTAATGGGAGAGGTGAACGTCGATGGCCTTGCGGAAGTCTTTCGCATCCTGGTAGCGCTCATCAGGATCACGATGGGTTGCCTTATTGGCGATGATTCCTAACGCTGGAGGCACAGCCTCGTTGTATTCGAAGGGCTCTGACACCAGGGCTTTATCGATCAGTTCCTTGAGACTGTCGCCTTGATGACGGAGTTCAAGAGTCAGGATTTCGTGGAGGATGCAGCCCAGCAGGTAGACATCGGTTCGCCTGGTGAGCGGGATGCTTGAGCTGAGCATCTCCGGGGCCGCAAAGCACAGGGTTCCGCAGAACTGGTCTATCTTCCTCTCGCCTTTTTTATCGAGTTCGATGGCGACTCCCCAGTCGAGCAGGTACACCTCTCCGAAATCACCGACCATAACATTGTCGGTCTTCAGGTCGCGGTGAAGGATTTTCTTTTCGTGGGCGTACTCCACCGCATTGCAAACCTGGCGAAGAATTTCGAGGTGCTGCTTCAGATGACCCCCGGGATGGTCCGACCAATAGGGGTGCGCGGGGTCGTGGAGGATGGTCCGCCATGAGTATCCATAAACCCGTTTCATCACGATTACAGGTTGTCCATTCTCATGAAAGCCGAGCTGGTGTACGGGGGGGATGTTGGGGTGGTCAAGGTTGGCCAGCAGTCGAGCCTCGTTGATGAGCGAAGCTGCCACATCCTCAGTGTTTCGATCCGCGCGCGGCCGCTTCAGGGCGACCTCCCTGCCGAGAGATTCCTGGGTGGCGGCATCAACCTCAGCCATTCCGCCGGATCCTATGGGTTTGTTGACGGTGATCTCAAATCCTGAAGGTCCCGAGGATCTCCCGGCATGGAGCTGGATCTTTTCGCGAGGACCATCCGCCGGTGGCGGTTCGTGATCTTTGCTGGTCTTGCCGACGGAGGGAGCCCCCTGCTTGATGGTGCTCCGAGAACTCTGTTGGAAGGAACACTCGACCGTTTCGTCGAGGTAGATGTGGGTATTTTCTTCTGGTTGTGACCTGGATGAGTCGGCGCGGCTCATTATTTCTCCAGAGCGCCCTCGAGAAATTCCGCTGCTGTGAGGACCTTGGCGTAAAGCGGGAAGATGTTTTCGCAATAGAACTCCTGTTCGTAGGGAGTTCGCGAGGCGGTGCAGTCTGACAGGATGGTGACTCCGTAGCCGCGTTCATGCGCGGCGCGGCCAGTCGAGTCAATGCAGATGGAGGTGACCGCTCCGCAGACCACGACATCTTCGATTCCGCCCCGTTTCAGGGTTTCATCGAGTTCTGTGCTGGCGAAGGCGTTCAGTCCCCGCTTGCCTTCCACGGTGATGATGCGGTCTCCGTATTCATTGAATTGCTCAATGATGTCACAGCCATGTGTTCCGGCCTGGAAAGCTTTTACCTCGGCGATGGTCTGCAGGATGCCGATCGGGTTAACTAATTCGTCGTAGTTTTCAGTGAAGATGATCGGGGTCTGGATCATTGTCGATTCGGTGTTCTTCAGCCCCTCTACAATAGCCATGCTGTTTTCCAGGATGCGGTTCGTTCGATCCGATTCCTCGATGACTGCTCGGAGAATGCCATCATCCGCAAAATAGTCATTCTGGTATCCAACGAAGATGACAGCCGTTTGTTTTAATCCCATCGCGATCGTTCCAAATACGTGATTGTTGAACATCTTTATTCTACCCTTCCCCGCCCTCTCGGGGGGGAAGCGTTATAAAAACAGCCGATAGATGCCCAGCCGTCCTGGAGTTGTTTTTCTACAAAGGGAAGAAATCTTTTCTACCGGCTTCCGGTCATGTATAAAAGCCGCAGGTGAAGTGAAGCCGGTGCTGTTGTCGCGGGAGAGCGCCAGCGGAGTGAGGAGCCCATGTTATTTTCAAATCGGTACAAGTTTCTCTTCGTACATATCGCGAAGACTGCCGGGACCAGCATCCAGAATGCCCTGAAGCGGTTGCGCAGGAGGAGCGTTTCTTCCGACCTGGTTACAGAGCTATAGAGAAATGCTATCGATGAATCCTTCCAGGAAAGGGTTTCCGGTCAAGCGGATGACAAGAAGATTATTACTTCCAGCGGGATGTCTCCCGGTCGTGATCTTCCTGGGCGCCTGTTCGCCGCAGGGAGAGGGAGGAAGCCCGGCTCCGGAGCAGAGGGTCTTCCTTGACGAAGCGAGGGCGCTGCTGACCGAAGGCGAGACGGCTCTTGCCATCGACCTTTTCACCAGGGCGATCGCCAGCGGGGAGAGCCCGGTGGAGGCGCGCCTGGAGAGAGCTAAGGCCCATCTGGCCGTGGGGCAACTGCCGCAGGCGATCGAGGATCTGGGTAGAGCGATCAAGCTCGATCCAAAGAAGGCCGATGCCCACTATTACCTGGGTGTAGCGAAGGCCCGCAGCAAAGACCTGGCCGGCGCCATCGAGGCCTACGGAAGGGCCATTGGAGTCCAGCCTGATTACGTCAAGGCCTATGCCAACCGGGCCGGGATCCTCGGCGGACAGGGAAAGGTAAAGGAGGCGATCGCCGATTGTGATATCGCGATCCGGCTTGATCCCTACAACGCCCCCTTCCTGGTCAACCGCGGCATCTTTTACAAGCAATCAGGCAACATCGCCAGGGCGCTCAAGGACTGGGAGGCAGCCCTGAAGCTGGACTCCAAGCTGGCGGGGGCGTATTTCAACCGCGGGATGCATTACGGAGCTGTGGGGGACTATGCCAGGGCGCTCGGCGACCTGGACAAGGTGCTCGAGCTGCAGCCTGGAGACATCCGGGCCTTGCGCTTTCGAGCCATGGCCCGGCACGGCCTGGAGGATTATGAAGGGGCGGTCGAAGATCTTTCGGCTGTGCTCAAGCGGGCTCCAAGGCAGGCTGGCGCCTGGTTGGCCCGGAGCAAGGCCTGGGAAGAGATTGGCGACCAGGAGAAGGCGGCGGCTGATCGCCTGAAGGCGGTCTCGCTCAACCCCGCGCTTGGCGAGGAGCCCTGAGAGCGCCGGTCAGTTTTTTCGAGCGCCCTCTCCCTTGCTCAGCACGAGGAGACGGTCGACACCATCTGCTGTGAAGCTTTCGAGGCTGCCATCGCTCCAGCGAACCGTGATGGAGTCGATGGGCTTGTTCTTTTCCAGTCCGAAGTGAACGCTGGCATCGCTGGCGCAGGCGAAGCTGAAAGACGAGAGCACGGGACGTTTCAGCGTCCTTTTCCCGGTCTCCAGGGTTACCAGGGCGCCAAGGTCATCTCGTGGACCGATGAGAGCCCGCACCCGCAGCCAGTGGTTGCCGCTGTCCTGGGCCTCGTTGCGAAAGAGCCTCATCCCTTCTCCCAGGTTGGACTGGAGGAGGTCTGTGTCTCCGTCGTTATCGATATCGGCGAAAGCGATGCCGCGGCTCACCTCGGCATGGCTGGAAAAGCGGCCCGCCCGGTTTTTCTCCAGGGAGTATTTTCCGTTTCCCCGGTTCAGGAAGAGCTGGTTCGATTCGGCGTAATCGTTCCAGAACGCTCCGCAGTCGGCCGCCGGCGAGACCGGTCCGCGGGCAACCCGCCCGTGGGCGATTACCAGGTCGAGGTCTCCATCGTTCTCGAGGTCGAGGAACCCGCAGCCCCAGCCGGTCATGGGGAGGGTCTTTGCGCCGATGCCGGAGCTGGCGGAGCGGTCCCTGTAGGTGAGGCCGGAGCCCGTTTCCGCGGCGGCGTAGAGGGTGTGGGTCTGGTCGGCGAGGTGGGTGATGAAGAGATCCAGGCGGCCGTCGCCATCCACATCTCCGAGAGCCACGCCCATACCGGCCTCCTCCTTGCCCGCTCCGTTGAGGGCGAGGCCTCGCGCGAGGGCTTCATCCTTGAAGGTTCCATCTCGTCTGTTGACCCAGAGCTGGTTGGGCTTCATATCGTTGGCTACGTAGATGTCCACCCATCCATCTCCTGTCAGATCGAAACAGATCACGCCGAAGCCCGGGAGAGCCCGGGAGATTCCCGCCTCTACGGTCACATTACTGAAGCGTCCATTCCCTTCGTTTCGGTAAAGGGAATCTCGCACACCCTGGAATTTATCAGGGCCGCAATAATCCCGTTTTTCCTTCAGGCTAGTCCTGCAGATCCGTTCAGGATTGTCTTGAAGATAGTGACAGACGAAGAGGTCGAGGTCTCCGTCACGGTCGTAATCGAGAAAGGATGCGGACGAGCTCCAGTCGTCGCTCGAGGCAAGGGCGGCCGCCGGAGCTCGGGTAAAGGAGCCTCCCTCGTTGAGGTAGAGCCCATCCTCTCCAATGTTCGTAACGTAGACATCAAGGTCTCCATCGTTGTCGATATCTCCGACCGCGACACCGTTGCCGTAGCCCGGGTCGTCGAGACCATCGGCTCCCGCGACCTCCCGGTAGACGCCGGTCCTGGCCAGCCTGTAGAGCCTGTTGGGGGCTGCCTCCGAGGAAGTTCCGGGCCCG
Organism: Planctomycetota bacterium; assembly: GCA_965659285.1. Classification (GTDB taxonomy): domain Bacteria; phylum Planctomycetota; class UBA8108; order UBA8108; family UBA8108; genus UBA8108. Next base: position 18,916 of record CBFHWB010000012.1, read on the forward strand.
GGGTAGCGAACCTGGTAGATCTCCGGGGTCCCATCGCCATCGGAATCAAAGAGCCCGAGGCCGCCGACAGATATTTCCGGTACCTGGTAGGTTCCGCGCGGCCAGGGCCGCTCATTTTCGACCAGCCCGGCCTCGGCGGTGATCTCGCTGAGCAGGGCCGGGGACGGGGATGCGTTGTTGCCGCCGCATCCGCAGGCGAGCAGACAGGGCAACAGGACGTAAATAAGTGCGAAGGGGAATGCCGGCATCCCTTTTTCCAGGGGACGGTTCCTCTTATTTGAGTTGCCTGACATCGCAGATCCTTGTTGTTTACGATTTCCCGGCCGAATAGAATTTCAGGGTATACTTCGAGGACGGATGTTCGGCGAATGTTGTTTCAGCCGGGCTATTGGGTCGAAGAATCTGATACGTTCGGCGCGGTTGCCGATTCTATCACAGCGACAGCTTTTTTAGGTTATGCAGGACTCTAACGTCCACGGCGGCTTTTCCTGGCTCGTTCGTTTCTTCGGAAGGAAGAGTATGGAGTCGTATCAATCATCATTTGTCACTTTAAGGGAGGTTCGTATGAGAATACTCAAGACCTTGTTTTCAGCAGCGGCACTGCTTCCCGTTCTTTTATGGGCGGCTCCGGGTTTTGCGCAGGACATTGTTACCGCGGGAGAGCTCTTCGTCGATCTCGATGCGGATGATCCTACCGCAGGAGAAGAGGTTTGGGAAAACGCGGGGACAGCCGGAGATTTTCTTCTCAACGGCGAGGTCGTCGTGACGGTTCTCGGCCCTCTCGAGTCAACCGCCGTCCTGTTGAATCCCGATGGTTTGCAGGGCATCTACCAGGCCCAGGAAAACGCGCCGGCTGGACTGGTCGGCCTCAACCCGACCCGCACCATCGAGGTCTGGGCCTACAATGAGTTTGTTGATTCCGAGGAGACCATGGTCGCCTGGGGACGCCGCGGCGGTCCCGATGGAACCGAGATGAGCTTTAATTACGGTAATCACGGAAATTTTGGCGCCGTGACCCATTGGGGAGGATGTTGTCCGGACGTTGGCTGGATTGATAATTCCTTCACGCCCGGTGCTCCTTCGGAGGGGAACTGGCACCATCTCGTCTATACCTTTGACGGAGACGCCACGGCCACGACTCGTCTCTACGTTGATGGAGAGGCCTGGAACTCCGAGACTCATGGGGTCAATGCGATCAATACTCACCCGGATCATCCCATCACGCTTGGCGCGCAGATCGTCAATGCGGCCGGTGAAATTGACTGGGGACCGCGTGTGGGAACCCTGGCGCTTGGCCAGGTGAGAATCCACGACGAGGTGCTGACGCACGAAGAGATTATCAACAACTTCAACGAGGAACGGGATCGCTACGGCGTGGCCGAGCTGGAGTTCACCGCGCCTGTTTTTACCAATGTTCCCGAGAAAGACAACTACTTCAGCGGCGGGAAGGTCTACGGCTTCAACCTGGTCGTCGAGGCGCTGCCGCCCGCGGAGCTTGAGGTGATTTCACCTGAGGGCGCGACGATCACTGCCGAAGGCAGGTTTGAATACGTGATACCGGATCCCGAGCCTGATTTCTTCGATGTAGAGATCCTTGCCGTCAACGAGGCGGGTGAGGCCACCGCGGCCTGGACCGTCGTGCAGGAGATTATCGAGGTAGGCGATATCGAGATAGCCGGAGAGCTGCTCGTCAGCCTCGATGCCGCCGATCCGACCGCCGGCGAAGAGTTCTGGGAGAACCAGGGGACCCTGGATGATTTCCAGATCATCGGCTCTCCGGTGGTGGCGATGCGCGATTTTGGTATCGGGGTGAGCTTCAACGAAGATGGCCGTAGTGGAGACAGCTACGAGAGCATGGATGACGCTCCCCAGGAGATTCTCGGACCCGGGCCGACCCGCACCATCGAGATGTGGGTCTGGAACGGTTCGAACATGGTCGGGGAGGAGACTCTCCTGTCCTGGGGTAAGCGAGGCGGTCCGGACGGCTCGAATATGGCCTTCAATTACGGCACCCACAATCTCTTCGGCGCCGTCGGGCACTGGGGAGGAAACGGACCCGACATCGGCTGGAACAACGGCGGCGGCGCTCCCGCGCCCGAGGAATGGCACCACCTGGTCTACACCTTTGACGGTGACGATACCGGGACCACCCGGGTCTACACCGATGGTTGCCTGGTCGCGTTCGATTGCGAGTTCACCAACGAGGAGGTGCTCGGGCCGGGCGCGCTCAACGCTCACCCGGGCAAGATCCGGATTGCGCAGCAGGTCGAGGGTAATGGTGTCAGCCTCACCCTCGGGCTGCAGGGGAGCATCCTGGTCTCCAAGGTGAGAATTCACGATGGAGTTCTCGAGCCGGAACAGATTCGCAACAACTACCTGAGCGAGCTGGGAGAGTTCGCTCCGTCGCCCTGCCCCGAAGAGGGAGAGGAGGGCTACGCCGACACCCACCTGACCGAGGCGGTCATCGAGGCTACCGGGTCAAGATTCGGTCCGAGCCATCGCCTGATCGCGGCGGGCGAGGACGATTCCGGCGATCCGATTCTTTATACCTTCACGGTGGAGCCCCAGATGGAGGGCGAGGCGGTCCAGGTCATTGGGCCGCAGGCGAGCGGGCGAGCTTCGATTCGTCTTCGTACCGATGGATCCTATCACGTCACCATCACCGTCCAGGACCGGGAGGACTGCGATGACTTCGCCGACGATGCGATCTACCGCGGCGTGATCATTCTCGGCGACGATATTCCCGCCGAGGATTGCGGTAACGGCTGGGATGATGACGCCGATGGCGACACCGATTGTGACGATACCGATTGCGCTGGAACCGCGGGCTGCGACGCGGCACCGGCGGAGATCTGCGACAATGGTGAGGATGATGATGGAGACGGCGCGACGGACTGCGTCGACACCGACTGTCCCGCCTGCAACGAGATCTGCGACAACGGCGTCGATGATGACCGTGACGGCCTGGTCGATTGCGACGACAGCGACTGCGACCGCCACAACAACTGCCTGCCGGCTGGCGCGCTTTTCGTTCGCGGTGACGGTAACTCCGATGGCTCGATCAACCTGACCGATGGTGTCATTCCGCTCCTCTACCTCTTTAGCGGAGGCGATGCCCCGTCCTGTGTTGACGCGGCCGACACCAACGATACCGGCGCCATCGAGATCACCGATGCGATCATTATCTTCAGCTGGCTGTTCAGCGGCGGGGCCGCCCCCGCGCCTCCGACCCCCTCGGGCGCCGGCTACGTGAATGCTGACTGCGGCGTAGATGAAACCGAAGATGGAGCCGACTGCCTGTCCGTCTCGCCGATCTGCGAATAGAGCGAGAACTCACCGAATATCGGTGAAAGAGTCCGCCCGGAGGCCTGCCTCCGGCGGACTCTTTTTTTACGGATTGCCGAGAGCTCGCTCGAGATTTACCCGGGCCGGCGTGAAGCCGGGGTTGATATCGAGCGCGCGCCGGAAGCTGGCCTTCGCCTCTTCGAGGCGGCCCTCATCGAGATAGAGACGACCAAGGTTGTTGATCGCTTCGACAAAGCGGGGCCGGAGACGGATGGCCTCGAGATAATGCTCCAGGGCAGCTTTTGTTTTTCCGTTACGCTTCAGGGCGATTGCCAGGTTCATCCGAGCCTGCGGGTAGAGGGGGTCTATCCTGACGGCTTCGCGAAGCCGTGTCTCCGCCGCCTGGTCCTGTTTCACCTCCAGCAGCAGCTGGCCGAGGTTGTTGTGGGCCTCGGCGAAGCGCGGATTGACCTCGATCTCCTTCTCGAAGCGCCTGGCAGCCAGGGCTCTTTTCCCCTGGCGCGCGCGGATGATTCCGAGAGAGTTGTTCGCTCTCTCGTAGTCCGGCCTGCGGCGAAGCACATCGAGGTAGAGGGCGATGGCCTTGTCGAGCTGGCCCTGGCGGTCATAGACGGCGCCCAGGTTGAAGCGCGGCTCTACATACTCTTCGCGCAGTGAGATCGCCCGCCTGAAGGAGTTTTCCGCCTCGGCGAGCCTTCCGGCCCGCAGGTGCAGGAGACCGAGGTTGTTTTCCGCCTCCGTAAACTCCGGCTTCATCGAGAGGACAGCCTGGTATTGTTTGAGCGCGGCGGGGCCAAGCCGCAGCCGGTCGAGGTTGAGGCCGTATTGGAAACGCAGGGCCGCTTCCGCCTCGATGGAGGCGGCCTCGATCGCCTGGCTCTCGATGGAGACACCGGGGAGCAGGGCTCCGGCAAGGAGGCGTTCCTTTCGCTCCAGCCGGCTATGTCCGATGTCTTCGATCAGGTCATCGACCGAGAGAGAACCCTTGTAGATGACCGAGAGCCGTCCGGCGCTGTCGATCAGGAAGCTGCTGGGCAGCGGCAGCGGCTTGTTGAGCGGCACCATGCTGTCATGGAGATTCTGCAGGAAGGCGACAAGGTCGCCGGTGGCCCTTCCTGTCCTGATCGGCGGGCCCAGGCCGTCGATAAATTTTTTAACCCTCCCAGGCAGTTCGAGGCTTCCCTTCTTCTCGAGCTCATCGGTGCTGAGGGCGAGGATCTCGATTCCGGCTTTTTTCAGTTCGTCGCCGCGTTCCCGGAATTCTCTCAACTCTTCCAGGCAGGGAACGCACCAGCTTGCCCAGAGATTTACCAGCAGCGGGCGGCCCCGGCCCGGCAGGAGCGGACTGCGTTGACCCTCGAGATCGATGAAGGCGAGATCCGGAATGTCCAGGAGGGTTATCAGCCGGATCCGGGCCCGGTCGCTTGCGGGCGGGGGGAGAAGGGGCGCAGGGGAAGCCGGAGGCTGCGGTCGGTCGATGTTGACGGGCTCCGCCCGGCCGCTGCCCTGTCTCAGATCGTAGCGCCCGCCCGGCTGGACTCCGGTGAAGAGCTCCGTCTTTCCCGCAGGCCAGCTCACCTTCACCTCCGAGATACCTGTTCCGTTCCTGACCGCGAAGGCCAGCCACCGGCTTGACTGGGTCAGGAAGCCATCCCCCGCCGTCACCGTTCTCAAGAGTGGTCGCTTGCCATCAGCGGCCAGCTTCAGCTCAACCCGGGCCCCTACGGCATCCAGGTTGGTTTTTTTCCCATCTCCCCGCAACCTGAGATTCAGGAAGCTTCCGGGGGGCGCCGCGTCATTGCGGAGGAACCTGAGGCGAGGCGCGTTCCGGTTCGAGATCCAGAGGTCGGGGTCACCATCTCCATCCCAGTCGCCAACGGCGACCGCGCGGCTGTCATCCGGGAAATCGAGTCCCGAGATAGCGGAGACATCGGAAAAGGCGCCGTCCCGCGCGCCGAGAAAACAACAGTTTCTCTCGCGGCCGCTCCACGAGCGGCCCTCGCGCATCATTCGCGAGAGCTGGAGATAGGCGTGGTTGGGTCCAGCCGAGGTTTCTGTCGGGGTGTTTTTCGTTTGCGACACGACCTGCCGCCAGAAGAAGCTTCACAGGTCGCCGGTATCGTTGGTCGTGATGTAGCCATTGGCGACGACCAGGTCGTCCCAGCCGTCACCGTTGAGGTCGACGAAGCTCGAGCCCCAGGCCCAGCGGCCCATGTTGACCCTGGCGTTGAGGCTGACATCCTCAAAACCGTTGCCGCCGCGGCGAAGGAGGGTGTTACCCCTGGCGAAACGCTGGAGCCGCTTCCGGACCTGCGCGGAGGCTTTCGGTTTGAAGGAATCCTGCCGTGTGACACGGCTGCCGGCGGCTGAGAACATATTGCTGACGTAGAGATCCATGAGACCATCGCGGTCGTAGTCGCTCCAACTGACCGACATCCCGGAGGCGCTGTCTTCCGCTCCCTCGCTGGCGGCCACATCGACGAAGCGGGGCTCTGTCCCCGGGGTGATATCGTTGCGATAGAGGTTGTTTCGGCCGAAATCGTTGGCGACGTAGAGGTCGGGGTCGCCATCGTTGTCATAATCTTCCCAGGCGGCCGCGAAGCTGAAGCGGCGGTTGTTGATGTCGAGTCCGGATTTCACGGTGATGTCGGTGAAGGTCCAGCTGCCGGTGGGGGCGATATCGTTTCGAAGAAGCAGGTTCGCCGCCGCGTTGTTGGCGTCGTGGTAGACGAAGCCATCGGCCGCTCCGATGGAGACAACGCCCGCATCCTGGGATAGATCGTCGGCTTTGTGCGAGCAGACATAGAGGTCCAGGTCTCCATCAAGATCGACATCGGCGGCGGACAACGACATGGTGTCGTTGCTGGTGGGGATGCTGGCGCGGATTTCGAAACCGCCTGAGCCATTCCCGGCGGCGAGGACCAGCGCTCCCAGGACGGTGACGGCGAGATCCTGGTGGCCATCGTTGTCGAGATCGACCAGCAGCGCCGCCCGGGAACTGTCGAGCCAGTTGGCTCCCGAGGCGGCCGAGCTGTCGGCGGCCGTTCCATCGGGGTTTCGCAGGAAGAGAAGGTTGGGCAGGCCGCCTTCCTGGCAGACATAGAGATCGTCGAGCCCGTCGCCGTTGACATCGCCGAGCGCGAGACCGGGCGTGCCCAGCAGGGCGAAGAAACGGTTGTCCTGGCTGCGGTTGAGCCAGTGGTTGAGACCCAGTTGGAGCTGCCGCCTGAAGGAAGGGTTGGAGCCGAGCACGGCTCCGGTCCTGTCGGTGAAGAGGGGCGCCTTGCTGGCTTTGCGGATCTGCTCAAATTGATCTATGACAATGGAGCTGAGCAGGGGCTCAGCTTTTTCGCCGGCCTTTTCCCACCGGGTGGTCCAGGTAGAGTGCTCCTCTACAAGGCTCTCGCTGCCGCGCGCGAAAATCGCGAGGTGCTGGGTCGTCTCTATCGTTCCATTTTTCTCCGTCACGCCGTAAACCTTGAAGGAAGCCCGAACTTCCGGCCTGTTTTTCCATTCGAGGCTGAAGCTTTCGATGGCCCGGGCGAGCCCCCGGGGAGCCCGGTAGGTCGGCGGGGAGCCCGGGCTCCCGGCGTCGGCTCTCTTTCGCCTGATCTCCAGGGGAGGCTCTTTAAAGACGAGCTCGAGGTTCCCGGGCCGAAGCGGGCCGCAGGAGAAGGTCGCAGCCGCGATGGCCGCGAAAGCCTCCGGGCTCTTTTTCTCCTTACCCGAGATCAGGGCTCCAAGCTTCTTGAGCTGCCCGGAGATCTTCGCGGTGAGAACCTCGGTGCCCCAGCCGTCCTCGCCGGGATTGTCTATTTTCTCCCACTCAGAACCGGGGGACTGCCGGATGGATCCCCCCGGACGGCCTTCGAAGACCTCTCTGGATTCCTGCTTGCAGCCGGCGGCGAACAGGGCCGCGAGAACCACGCAGAGGTGGAGAGGACCGCCGGTGATTTTCCTGTTTTTCTTCATAGCGGATGTTTACGCAATAGCGACCGGGTACTCCATCAGGATAACCGAAGCGGACGTCCCCTGAACAGCGCGCAGGGGGAGCTCAGCTGACAGGTTCTGCGGTCTGGATCCGGTCGAGGCGAAAGGTGCGCTGTTCGTTGCGCAGATGGCAGTGGGCGATGAGCAGGTTGCCGTGGCACAGGAGCGGATCGATGACCCGCTTCGTTCCGGAGCCGTGCTTGTCTCGGTACTCGATCTCGAGGCTGGCTTTTTCCTCCAGGGCTGAAGCGACAGGATGATGTTTCGGAAGTTCATGATGGTTCGAATCGGGGGCCGACACATCGCCACCCTGGGCTCTCAGCCAGTCTTCGACGGTTGCATCTCCGTCCTCTCCCAGCTCTTGCGCGAACCTCTGGAATACCTCGAAGGTGGCCTCCACGTCAGCCAGGGCGCGGTGGGCCTGTTTGTTCTCGATATCAAAGGCGGCACAGATCGTACCCAGCTGGTTGTTGGGGAAGCTATACCTGTTGCGGGCAAGCTTTACCGTGTCGCAGACCGGCCCCTGGGAGAAGTCTTTTCGAGCCAGGCGGAATTCGACATGAAGGAAACCGAGATCGAAGGGGGCGTTGTGCGCCACCAGCACCCGGTTTTCCAGGAGCTCCCCGATCCTGGGCAGGATGTTGACGAAGAGGGGAGCATCCTCGAGATCTTCATCGTAGATATCGTTGATCTCGCTGGCCTGCTCGGGAACCCGCCGACCCGGCTGAACCAGGGTCTCGTAGGTTTCCTGTACCTGGCCGCCAATGCTGGTGAGGATTCCGATCTCTATAATCCGGTGGCCGCTATAGGGGTTGATTCCCGTGGTTTCAAAATCAAAAACCGCGATGGGGGCATCTGCAAGTCTTGTTTTTACCAGGGAGCTGTTCATGTGTTGTTTCGCAGGTGGTCTGCCTGGAGCCAGCGCGCCGGGCTCCGGTTGCAATGGTAACCAACGAACATGGACGCTGCCGACCGGTTTGTCAATCCCCTGTGAAGCTGCCCTGGGATGAACATTGTGATTCGTCGCGCAAGCGGCGATGTGATAATAGAGAATGCGGGGCCGGCCGGCAGATCTTGGTCCTGCGGTTCCGGTGAGCGGACAGCCGCGGTCCGAACCTGATTTCCCGCCGCGTTCGAGTTTGTTTTCTTGACTGGATGCCTTCTGGAACAGAGACTTCGTAAGGATCATGTTGAAGCTTCAAATTACAGACACCGACGGAGTTTCCAGGGAGCTCGACTTCGCTGAATTTCCTCTTCGAATCGGGCGCGAAGACAGCTCTGACATCGTTACGGGAGATTCTAAAACATCCCGCCGGCACGCCGTTATCGAGCTGGATGAAGGCAGTCTCTACATTTGTGACCAGGGTTCGAGCAATGGCTGCTTCCTGAATTCATCCCGGGTCGAGCGGAAGAAGCTCGGTCCCGGTGACAAGCTTCGGCTTGGCAATACCCGGCTCGAGATCCGGGAGATTGACGGCCAGGGGCCGCCCGCCGCGCTGGAAGTGGAACCGGCAGTGGAAGTTGCCGAAGCCGCAGTAGAAGAGCCGTCCGCAGAGGATCCTGCGGAGAAGGCCGCCGGTTCGGAGGGGACAGCCAGCCGCAAAAGCGAGGAGCTGGCGGCCAGCCTGGCGAGACGGCGCAAGCTGGCTGTGCTTGGCCCGGTCCTTGTCCTCATCCTGCTGGGTGTTGGGGGCTATTTCCTTTTTGATGGTTACGTGAACCAGGAACGGCCGGCTGTACAGTGGAGTTCCTCCCAACTGCGTCACCGGGCGGCCCTGGACCAGGTCAAGAAATTTGCCTGGGAGAGCGGTCATCTCGAGTCGATCACGCCTGATTTTCTCAACCGGATAGCCGTCTCGAAGATCGAATTCTCGGAGGTCAAGTTCAGGGCAGGGGAGATGTCTTTCAGCCATCTGGACCGGATCCTGCGCGATCGTCGTCAACTGGATGTGAACAACCGCATGTACACCCTGGTCAGCCGGAAAGACATGCTGCTGAGACAGCAGTCCTGGAAAACGCTGTTTGAGTTTGTCGAGAAGGAGACGGCTGAGATCCTCCGCCTGGACCCCTCGATCGCGGGCAAGCTGCAGCAGCTGAGCAAGAGCTGCACGGATGCCGCGGACGAAAGTTATGAAAAACTCGTGTTTCACTCCGAACATCTCGAGGGACTTGATCAATACGGCGAAGCCCTCGATACCATTGCCTATGGCCGGGAACGTTTCAAGGGCACGGAGTACATGGCCCGATTCGATAAGGTTCTTGCCGGACTTCGAGATCGGGCGAAGAAGAGAATAGAGGAGGAGAAACAGCTTCTCGTACAGCGGCGCAGCAAGCTGCTGAAGAGCGGCCCTCGGGCGGCAGAGGAAAAACCGCTCTCACTGGCCGCGCAGCTCGCCGGTTTGATGGAGTCTTCCCTCAGCGCGGTGGACCTGGCCGGGTCCGCGGAGGAGATCGCTCCTTCGAAGCTGGTGTCCCTCGCGGCCGAAAAACTATCCGGGAAGAATCTTCTCCTGGCAGCCCGTTTCGCTTTCAACTCGATGCTCGCGGAGGAGGGAGGCAAGCTGTTGCTGAAGTACCTTGGCAAGGAGAGGGAAAGGGAATGCGTCGCCGACAGCGCCGCGGCGCGATTGCTCGCTGATGCTCGCGGGCTGGAAAAAGTTCCCGACGGGGGGTTTACCTATACGCAGGGCAGCGGCTGGGAAGATATCGGGGACAGAACCCAGCGTCTCGCCCTCGTCGAGACCTCGAAGATTCTCAAGAAGTTCTCCCTGGTCAAGAGTGAGAAGAAGCTGAACGATTATTTTGGACAGGTGGTTGCGGTGATGGAGCGGCCCGGTCTTCCAGTCGAGGGCAGGGAGCTGATTCGTACGGACACCATCGAACAGCTCGGCAAGCTCAGGGAGAAGACCTCGAGGGGGCTCGAGAGAATGGTCAAGCACACCGCCTTCTCTCGGCTGAAGAAGGCCCGCGAAGAGCTCGACAAGCGCAGGGTGGAGGCGATCAGGATTATTTACGACACCAGGATCTACCTGCCTGAGAGCCATCCGGACTGGCCTGATGGAGATGAGGTCAATGGTCAGAAGGAGGTCGATGAGGCGGTGGATAGCGTTCGCGAACTCTGGAATAACGCCTCCAGCTTCGCCATCCGCCTCGACAAGTCGTCCAACGCCTTGAGCGAGGTGATCAGGACCATCGAGGAGACGTGCTACGCCGAGCTGAAATACTCACCCGGAGAGGACGACAAGGGCGGGCTCCAGGACCTGCGCAACAATCTTGACCGGAAGATCGATCTCAAGAGCTTCGCGCTGAACAGGTCCGATCTCGCGGCCTACAATTACAACCGCAAGGTCGAGAGCTACAACAGGTCGCTGAAGAGCGAAGACATCGCCGACACCGACAAGCAGCACGCGGTGGTTCTGAATGACTACCGGGAGATGATGGGCCGCCGTCGTCTCTTCCTGGATGAACGCCTCTGCCGCGCCACCAGGAAGCACAGCGCCGTCTGCGACGCGGCAGGCAAGATCTGGCACAACGGATCGGATGGAAATCCAAGCTCGAGGGCCAAGGCTGAGGGCTTTCCAAGTGGCGTTGGCGAGAACATAGCCATCGGCTACGACGACCCGGAAGAGACCTGGACCAGGGGCTGGTATCGTGCCAGCGACCACCATCGCAACGGCCTGGGAGAGCGCTGGACCTGCCTCGGCTACGGTTATTCAGGACGCGTGGGTACGCAGAACTTCGCCGCTATCGAGGTGCCCTTCAAGTAATCGATCCGCTGCCGGGATCAGGCCTCTGCTTTGCCGTCGGCCTCCGCCAGCGTGAATTCAGGCAGGGGGACGATCTCTCCACCCTTCTCCGCCGACTCGTGGGCGCAGATCCCGACACAGGTCCAGTTGGCCGACTGTACGGCGTTCGGCCACGGGTCACGGTCATCTACGAGGGCAGAGACGAACTCATTGACCATGTGCGGGTGGGAGCCACCGTGTCCGCCGCCCTGGACGAAGGACAGGTGGTCGGCATCCTCGATGCTCTGGGTGAACTTCTGGATCTCCTCGGGGAGGAGGTGGGCGTAATCGGGTACCGATACGAGCTCGGGGATTTCTCCCTCGGGTTTCTTCGCGGTATGGATCACGTGCTTCTCGTCTTCCACCAATGTCCATTCGAAGGATTTCTTCGTGCCGTAGACATCGAAGGATTCCCGGTACTGGCGCGCAGTGTCAAAGAGGAAGCGCCAGATATGGGCCGCGATGTCGGAATCCTTGAGCTTGATATGACAGCTCTGTACGGCGCTCGAGTTACCGGACTTCCCGGCGAGCTCCTCGCTGATGGTTCCCGATCCGATGCAGGAGACATACTCCGCGCTTCCATTTACGAGTCCGAGCACCGGGCTCACCACGTGGGTGGCGTAGTGCATGGGGATCATGTGCTCCCAGTATTCCGGCCAGCCCTCCATGTCCTGGGGGTGGGAAGCCTGCATGTACTGGATCTTTCCCATCTCACCCTTGTCGTACATCTCCTTGATGAAGAGGAACTCGCGGCTGTAGACAACGGTCTCGGCCATCATGTACTTCAGGCCGGTCTCTTTGACCAGTTCGCAGATCTCGCGGCATTCCTCAACCGTGGTGGCCATCGGGACCGTGCACATGACGTGCTTGCCGGCCTTGAGCGCCGCGATCGACATGGGAGCGTGGTCCGGGATCGGGCTGTTGATGTGGACGAAGTCGACCTCGGGGTCGGCCAGCACCTCATCGTAGCTCGTGTGGCGGCGTTCGATGTTGAACTGGTCACCGATCTCGTTGAGCTTAGACTCGGTTCTCTGGCAGATCGAGTGAATCTCCACGTTTGCGTGGGCCTGGTAGATGGGGATGAACTCGGCTCCGAAGCCAAGTCCGATGATCGATACCTTCATTTTCTTGTCGCTCATTTTCGTAAATCTCCCGCTGGTGGGCCGAACGGCTTCCGGGAAAACACTGGAAGGCCGGCAGGTTAAGTGAGCCTTGGATTTTCTGTAAGCGGGCCGCTGATTGCAAGGCAGATCGAGGTGTTTTCGGATATCCGGGGGAAGACGTCAGCTTAACGGGTGGGCAGGAGGTACAATTGTCCCGGGGACAGATATCATCATGATCCACGCAGAAAGAAAAAAACGTTTCGCTGCCTTGCTGATTCTCGCGGCGCTGCCGGCCTGCGCGGCGCTTCTCGCCCACGAGCGCAAGCGCGGCAGCATCGGCTATATCGACAAGACCGGCCATGTGCTCATTACCAGCCGGGTGCTGCACGAGGCTGGCAGCTTTTCGGGAGGTTTTGCCCGGGTGCGTCTCCACGAAAACAAGGTGTACAAATACGGTTATCTTGATCGCAAGGGGAAGATGACGATTCCAGCCCGGTTTGACTGGGCGCGGCATTTTTCCGAGGGGAAGGCCTGGGTCGAGTCAGCCGAAGGACGAGGCTATATCGATCACAGCGGCCGGCTGGTCATCAAGGGAGAATACCGGGCCGGCGGAGATTTCAGCTCCGGCCTGGCTGCCGTCGGCACCGAGAAAGGTTTCGGCTATATCGATGGCGGGGGAGAGATGGTCATTCCCGCGCAATATTCATCAGCCGGAAAGTTCAGCGAGGGGCTCGCCGCGGTGGGTCTTGGGGGCAAACTCGGCTATGTCGATCGGGCCGGCAAGCTCGCTATCCCGCCTCGTTTTGAAAAGGCCTATGATTTTCACCAGGGCCGGGCGCGGGTTCTTCTCGATGGGCGCATAGCCTACATCGATAATACCGGCAAGGTTGTCATCGGACCCCTGGAGGGGGTGAGCAGGGCGTTTGATTTCAGACACGGCCTGGCGCGGATCCGTGTCAAGACGCGCTGGGGGTTTATCGATCGCTCCGGTAAACAACTGGTTCCACCAAGCTATTTCGCCGCGTATGATTTTTCCGAGGGGATGGCGAGCGTACAGGATGAGAAGGGCTGGTCCTGTATCGGCCCCGATGGAAAGGTTCTGTTGCGGATGGGGCAGGATTGGCTGATGACCTATTCCGGAGGTCTCGCGCCGATTATCAGGGACCGTAAGGTCGGCTACGTGAACCGTGAGGGCAAGATGGTGATCCAGCCCCGGTTCCTGCGGGCCTTCGAGTTTTCCGAGGGCTTCGCCAGCGTCGAGCTCGAATAAGCGCCAATCGGGAAACCTACTGGCAGGCCTCCGTTGGTGTCTCGCAACTCAGCTCATCCTCGGTCGGGTCTTCCCCGCATTCGACCGGCTCGGCCGGGGCGGCTCCGCCTATGAAGAGGTAGTTCAGCAGGTAGACGGCGTCGGTCAGGTCCACCACTCCCGTGTCGTTGACGTCGGCGGCCTTCATGCAGCCCGGAGCTCTCCCACCTGTGAAGAGGTAGTTGAGGATGAAGACAGCATCGCTGATGCCGGGTCCGGCGGCACCCTCTACCATTCCGCGTAAAAAGACGGGGGGGCAGTCAGCTTCGCAGCCGCCCTCGACCTCGAGGATCCCATCAGCGTCCGGCGGGCCAAGCGCGTCGATCTCCTCCGCGCTCAGGGCGCCGTCAACGAAGAGGAAGCTCGACAGGTAGCCGCCGCTGGTCTGTCCATTGTCGTCCGTCAGGGTGTAGAAGAAGGGGGTGGCATCGTTGCGCGAGTACATCGCCCAGCGGCCATCCGTCCCTCCGAGGTTCTGTTCGCCCACCTCCTGTCCATCGATGTATTTGCGGAGAATGATGGACCCGCCTTCCCGGGAGAAGACGAAGGCGATCCGATGCCAGGTGTCGGCCCGGATGTTGCCGCTGTAGCTTCCGCTGATTCCAATGCCGCCGTTCTGCAGGTTGATAAACAGATCGCCATCATTGGAGTTCGATGCGTTCGTATTCAGCAGCGACAGCCAGCCATCGGCGTCAAAGGAGTTCGATGGGACCAGCATGTCAAAGACAAGGCTGTAGTCGTTGACATAATTTCCGTCGCCATTCGGTACCGCGCCATGGGTTACGAGGAACCCCATGGCGCTTTCCGCCGCCCTGGGGAATTTCATGACCTGGGCCTCCTCTCCGTCAATCGGGACGATATCGAAGTCGGAGGTCGATCCGAATTCCGTCGCGGACGCTGTGGCGCCATTAGGGCCATCGGAATACTGGATGGAGCCGGCGCCTCTCGAGGCCTGGAGGTCGCCCCCGGTGAAATCCCATTGGGTGATGGCCTCGCCCGATGGCAGTTCCGGGGGAATATTGATCGGTGGGGGAGGTTCGGGCGCTTCGCCCTTCCTGGGCATGCGGTTGAGGCGGATGGAGTCAAAGGAATCGCCCTCCCTGTCAATCGCGTTGATGACCAGGGTGTCCTCCGTAACATCGACGCGTACGTAGTGATGGACGTATTGGACGACGCGCTGGATCTGGTCCCACTCTCCATCAAATTCATCTTCCCAGAGCCGTCCACCGGCTCCGGAGGTCTGGATGTAGGCGATCCTGCGTCCTGTATCGGGGGGCGTGAAGATTCCGCGTTCGTAATCGTGGATGTGTCCGGTGAAGTCCACGTCGACTCCCGCCGTCTCCAGGAGTGGAACGACATGCATGCGAAGCTGGGCGTAGCGGGTTTCCTCGTAGATCTCCGAGTAGGCCGGGTGGTGGTGGAAAACCAGCAGCCAGTTAGCGTTCTGGGCGGCGTCTGAGAAGAGATCATTATAGAGCCACTGGTATTGTTCGCTGCCCGGCATGAAGGGAAAGTTTGAATCGAAGATGACGAAGTGGCAGCCGGCGTAGTCAAAGGAGAACCAGTGTTCATTTCCAGGCTGGGCCATGTAGTCATAGAACCATTGGGAGTTGCGCTCGTGGTTGCCGATGGCCACGTAGAAGGGAACGTTCTTCGACATCGGCTGCAGGGGGGAGAGGAACTCGACTCCCCATTGGGCGTAGACATCACCGTTGTTGACTACATCGCCGACTCCCACGGCGATGTCAGGATTGTCGGCCGCCATCAGCCTGGATATCTCGCCAAAGACCGAGGGATTCGCCTGGTTGTCTCCCCAGACGGTGAAGCGCATCGATGCCTGGTCTTCCGGCGCCGTTGTGAAGGTCTCGGGCGCGCTCTCAATGAGCTCGGCTCCCGCTTCTGAGCGGACGAGGTATTCAAACTCTTCTCCCGCTGAGAGACCTTCGAGCCTCACCTCGTGGATCCGGCTCACGCCGGGATGCGAGGCCTCCCGCCAGTCTTCGCCGGCGCGGCGATAACGAACCGTTCCGCTGGCCTCGGAGAGGGTCTCCCACATAATGGTGATCTCGCCCGGGGTGACCCACTGCAGGTAGGGACCCTCCTTGATGCCGGGGTCGCCGGCAGGAGGTTCTACGGCGCATTCCTCGCCCGCGACCGGTTCGGCGTCAAGAGGTCCATCGGAGATTTCTCCCAGCAGCGCGATCTCCGCCGGGCAGAGAGCCGCGTCGCGGAGTTGTACCGCGTTGAGATGGACCGTCCCCATCTCCTGGGGAGCTCCCGCTCCGCCGGATTCATCGGCAAAGAGGAGGAACCAGTCCACCGCTGCGCCGGTCGGGTAGATACTGAATCGTCCATCTACGGTTACCGCGCCGGCATTCCGCTGTACCTCGGTTCCATCGATGTAGCTGATGTAGGCTCCCGAGGCGCTGTCGACCACGAGCGCCAGGCGGTGCCACCTGTTCGCCGTGATGGAGCCGCTGTAGTTGCCGCTGATGCCGATGGCTCCATCTCCCCTCAGGAACCAGTCTCCATCATTGCCGCAGGCGAGAGGTGCCGTCGAGCCGTTCTCGTTCTGGCAGGAGTTGGTCTGGTAGAGCGAGATCCAATCGCCTGTTTCGGGGAACCTTACATCCATGACCAGGGTGTAGCTGTTGAGGTAGGAGCCTCCGCCGTTGGCGTTGAGACCGTGCCGCGCCGTCAGCGCGTTGCCATCGCCAACCACGGCATAGGTTATTTCAGTCCCGTCGATATCGGCTGAGGCGAACCGAATGGAAGGGTCTATCCCGGGGAAGGCGGAAAGGATGAGATCTTCGGCATCCGAGGATGAGGAGAGGTCGCCATCAAGATTCCAGTGGGCGACATTTTCCGCTCGCGCGGCGCAGGGAAAGAAGAGAAAGAGAAAGGCTGCGGCAAGACATCCGGGTTTTGTTCTGAACATACAACTGCTCGTTGGTTTCATTCGGATTAGGGAACTGTAACGGACAGCTCCTCCCTCCTATTTTCCAGCCTCAAACTCCGGGATTGAAGCAGCTAATAAGAATTATCCCGGGTCGCCTGAGAATGCCGTCCAGCACTGGAGAAGGGAATAAAATGGCGCGCCAGGGAGGACTTGAACCCCCGACCACCGGATTAGAAATCCGGTGCTCTATCCAGCTGAGCTACTGGCGCGCTCCTGAAATTCCATTCGGCCGGCTTTGCCTCGGCGAAGCCTCGTCGGAGAAGATAGCAGGCGCTTCGATGACACGCAAGTTCACTCGTTTGGGGGAAACCGGTCCAGGAGGGAAAAGCGGTGTCAGGCCGCGGGGCCGCCGTGGCGCAAAATGGCCTTTGAGCGCGGCAGGCAGAGATCCAGCACCCGCTCTCCCTCGATCACGAGGTTGATCTCCGGGAGCCAGCTCTCGGCGCTCTCCTGGTGTTCTCCCCTGTGCGGGGATTCGAGGATCATCGCCTGTTCGGTCTCGGGATGAAGATTGCCGGAGAAGAACTCGGCGGGAAGATCCTTTACCTTAAAATCGGCATCCGCTCCCGGGAGAATCTCGATATCGATCTTGTGTTCGTAGTCTCCCTTCTCAAACCGGCAGATCCTGATCGGCTTGTCGCCGAAGTTCCGCACCCTGCACTGGAAGATGCTCTTGAATTTTCTGCGGCCTTTTTTCTGTTCGGGTGTCCACTTCATGAAGAAGTCAATGTCGCGGTTCAGGCGCAGCCTCTCGCTGTCAGAAACAAGAAAGTAGGTTTCGTGTTTTTCAGTGCACTCGAGCAGTTCGATCCAATTGCTCGAGTATTCTTTGAGGATGCCCAGATGGCGGCAGGTCTCGTCACCGTTTTTCGACTCGACGATGACCCTGGAGCCGATATAGCGTTCGAGGATCGGCTCGAAGCGGTTGCTCACGGCGCCCAGCGCCTCATCTCCGATCTTTTTAATGCCGGCGTCCTGGCTCTTGGCGAGCGAGGACGAGGCCTTGCCTCTGCTCTGGGCGACCACCAGTCCCATCGACTGGCTGATGGCATCCTTGAAGGCGTTGGAGAGGTTGCGCAGCCCGCGGGCGATCTTCTTGAGGAGGCCTCGCTTTTTCAGGGAGTTGACGTCTTTGAGTCTTCGGGTCTTGTCTTCCTCATCGAGCTCTTCGTGGTAGCGTTCGATCGCGACGATCTTGTCCATCTGGTCTTCAAAGACAATGTAGCTCGTCTCGGTATTGCCGGTGTCATCCGCACGGGCCTCCGAATAGATGACCTCGATGCCTCCCGGGTAGACCGTCAGCTCACCCCAGACCGGATCCCGGCCCTCCTGCTCAATGCTGACATAGAAATTGCTGAAGTGCTTCAGACAGCGGTCGAGCGCCCAGCGTTGGATGACAAAGCTGATCAGGGCCGCTCCAAAGACGAAGATCAGGGTGATATAAAAAATACTATCCATTTTGTTTACGCGAATTCACTTCGGCGGCTGGTTGCGGCGGTCACTATAGATTAAATCTTTATCAATTGTCTGCCTGGAGCAATCTATTTCCGTGTCATCAGCTTTATAGGCCCTGTCCGCCGGCGCAGGCATTGGAGCAGCCCGCGATGGGAAGACACTCGGTTCCAGGAGCCGGAGGCGCGCCCCCCATAAAGAGATAGGCCAGGGAGTGGATCGCATCGGTGAGGTTGATCTCCGCGTCTCCGTTGACATCAAGCAGGGTGAGATTCGCCGGGTCGCTGATGCTTCCTTCCTGGCATGGCAGCCTGGCGGGACTGCCAAGGAAGAGATGGCCAAGCAGGGCGATCGAGTCGGAGATGTCCATGCCGCCGTCCTGGTTCAGATCCCCGGGAACCTGGAGACCGCCCAGGGGGCCGCCCGGGTCTGGAAGCCCCGGGGTTCCGTCGCTGACGCTGCTGGGCCGCCAGGCGCCAGGTGAGCGAAGGGCCTTGCCTTCGGTGAGTGGGTCGACGAGCTGCAGGGAAGGGCCGCCGCCGTCGGTCTCCGGATGCCAGCTGTCGTTGTAGCTGATCCTGAGGGTCTCTGCTCCACTCGAGTCGACCAGCGAGAAGGTCTCGCCGCCGTTAGACAGGTTGCCGGAGAATTCTCCGGCAACAAGGATCCTTTCGAGGTCGTAGCGCGAGGCGAAGGCCTCGAGGTTTTCGACAATCACCAGGCGCTCACCGGGCTGCAGGCTTGTCGCGCCGCCGGCGGAGAAATCAAAGCGGATACCGCCCTCGATCCGCGCACCGGTCAGGTCCAGCTCGGCGGTTGAAGAGTTCCACAGCTCGATGAATTCAAAATCACCGGGGTCGTGCTCGTTCTCTTCTTCCGCCGGGCGGGGGTGGTACATGAGCTCGGTGATCCTCAGAGGCGCCAGGTCGGCTGTGTATTGGGCCTCGGTGAGGGCGCTCCAGGTGCCGCGTCGCA